>NZ_AXCB01000045.1:0-482847 GCF_000475375.1 Marinobacter sp. EVN1 | reverse complement strand
CTTTTGTTAAGGGACACTAGCCTCTACGGCTATGTGCGCATGAATGCCAGCTATGACATGGATGCTGACATTGCTGATAGCAGTCAGTCAGGCTCCTTCGGCAATCTCGCCAGCTCAAACGATGAAATTGACGGGCACTTCGGCGCCTCTGCCCAACAGTCGCGCTTCGGCTTTACTGCCACACACTCAGAGGGCGTAAAAGTAAACGTTGAGGGCGATTTTTACGGTGGCGACTTCCGTCTTCGTCACGCCTACGGTCAGTATGAAAACTGGTTGATCGGTCAAACCTGGTCAAACTACAACTCTTTCGTCGGCAATACTTCAGTCCTGGACTTTACCGGCCAGGCAGGTTGGGCCGGTTATCAACTCCGGAGCGTTCAGGCTCGTTACACCAGCGGCCCCTTCTCGTTCTCTGTTGAAGAAAATAAGGGTTCGATCTACGCATGGGACGCTGCCGAAAGCGAGCGGTCAACACTGAGCTCTGCAAAAGATAGCATGCCAACCTTTACGGTTCGGATGGAGGATTCAGCCGGCGCTGTGTCCTACTCGGCTGCGGCGCTGATGAAACAGGTTAGCTATGACGATGGCAGCGACGACGACTCAGCCATCGGCTTTGCCGCATTTGGTGCACTTAAGTTCCAGCTGACCGACATGGTTACAGTTCAGGGTGCGCTTAACTATGGTAATGGCGCAAACAGCTACGTCTACCTGTCGGGCGCTAACGACGCCTACCTCGATGGCGACAGCCTCGAAACCATCACAACTTACGGTGGCTCAATCGGGGCCGGAATCAGCCTGGGTGGCGGCAGAAGCATCAATCTCGGCTACGGCATGACCAAAGCTGACTGGGATGATGCCGAAGACGACAACATCGCTGGCGTGGCCAATGCCCAAGAGACCAACCAGAACGTGTTCCTGAACTACCAGTGGACTCCGGTGAAGAACACCATGATGGGCGTTGAATACGGCTACTGGGACACAGAAAATGTGGATGGCGACAGCAAAGACGCCAACCGCATCATGTTCGCAGCACAGTACAACTTCTGATCCTTCCTATCAGAAGTTAACTCAGAATTACCCCGGCTCCGGCCGGGGTAATTCGTTCCAGGATGGTGCGCCGGCACCATTCCAGTACACGTCACTGTATCCAGCCTTAAAACCAATCGTCCCTCACTCCGTTCTTTCATAGACTTACGTTAATACCCGAGATTTGGCACGGCCAATGCAAAAGCTTGGATACGCTGGCGACAGCGAACTCGCATTCCCATCGCAACGACGTGAGGTAACGCCATGAAACTCGCCAAAGACCAAAACCTGTTGTTCGAACTGACCCAACCGGCAGAAGCCTGGGCCATGCAGGATCTGCACGATTATTTCGACTGGATGTTCTTTGCCAACTGACGCGCTTTCAGTCTGACTGTTGTTTCGATCAGACTGAACTCCAGCCATAAAAAAACGGGCTGCCCCACAGAAGGACAGCCCGTTTCAGCATTACACCAGCCTTCAGAAGAAAGCTTGGATCCCGGTCTGTGCCCGCCCCAGAATCAGGGCATGGACATCGTGGGTGCCTTCATATGTGTTCACCACTTCCAGGTTCACCAGGTGGCGCGCCACGCCGAATTCGTCGCTGATGCCGTTACCACCAAGCATGTCCCGGGCGAGCCTGGCCACATCCAGAGCCTTGCCGCAGGAGTTGCGTTTCATGATGGAGGTAATTTCCACCGCCGCAGTGCCCTCATCTTTCATTCTGCCTAGACGCAGGCAGCCTTGCAGGGCCAGTGAGATCTCGGTCTGCATGTCCGCCAGTTTTTTCTGGATCAGCTGATTGGCTGCCAGGGGCCGGCCGAACTGTTGGCGGTCCAGCACGTATTGTCGGGCGGTGTGCCAGCAATCCTCGGCTGCACCCAGGGCGCCCCAGGAAATACCATAGCGGGCGGAATTCAGGCAGGTGAACGGCCCCTTCAGCCCACGCACATTCGGGAAGGCATTTTCCTCTGGCACAAACACGCCATCCATCACAATTTCGCCGGTGATGGAGGCCCGCAGGCCTACCTTGCCATGAATCGCTGGGGCACTCAGGCCTTCCCAGCCCTTCTCCAGTACGAAACCACGGATTGCGCCATCGTCGTCCTTGGCCCACACCACAAACACGTCGGCAATGGGGCTGTTGGTGATCCACATCTTGCTGCCGGTCAGGCGATAGCCACCTTCCACCTTGCGGGCACGGGTGATCATTGAGCCTGGATCAGAGCCGTGATTAGGCTCGGTCAGGCCAAAGCAGCCGATCCACTCACCAGAAGCGAGTTTGGGCAGGTATTTCTGGCGGGTTTCTTCGTTGCCGAATTCGTAGATGGGCACCATCACCAGGGAGGACTGCACACTCATCATGGAACGATAGCCGGAATCCACCCGCTCCACTTCCCGGGCAATCAGGCCATAGCAAACGTAGTTCAGACCACTGCCGCCATACTGTTCAGGAATGGTGCAACCCAGCAGGCCGGTCTCACCCATTCCCCGGAAGATTTCCGGATCCGTCTGTTCATTGCGAAACGCGTCCAGAACCCGAGGCCGCAACTTGCTCTCGGCAAACTGGCGGGCGCTGTCCCGCACCATGCGTTCTTCTTCGGTCAGTTGCTGGTCCAAAAGCAGGGGGTCTTCCCAGTTGAAACTTGCTTTGTTAGCCATCGGTAATACCGCTTTAACGCTGTTGTCACGCCCACTATCGCTTTAGCCCGGCCCGGTTTCAAGCTACCGAAACGCATCACACATTCCGGCACTGACAGGCACAGCAATGTGACATCACAATCCGGGCCATATAAAATTTCGAAGCATTGAAGCAAGAAGCTTCTCTCAGCCATTGATAAGGAATGTCACCATGAGCAATCTGGCCCACAGCCGCCTTTCAGACGGCCCTCCCTGCACCTTCTGTGATTTCATCGTCGCTGTGCTTGGCAGCAAGCACAGCCAGGAGCAACGCCCGGTGGTTTTTCAGACGGCAGAAGCCCCGTTCCCCGGGGTTGAACGGCGCCTGCCGGATGGTATCCAGAAAAGTTATCTGCGCGAGGTCAGCAATGCGGAATCCGCCCTGCACATCTGGCCCTGGCGCAACCAGCCCGCCAGCCGGGCGGTGCTGGAAGTGGATGCAGAATCCGGCGCGCCGATTCACCTTCCGCTCACGGATGCTCCGGCGCCCGAAAGCATCCATTCCGAAACCACCGCCAACATCCTGATGCCCACCGTGCCCATGGCCTGGGTGCGGGGAATGAATCACGAAGGCAAGCACCTGACCTGGCCGGCTCTCGCCCGCCCCGGGTTTCTGTATCTTTTCCGCAACGGCACGCTCTGGCGAGAGCTGCAAATCGCCTGGGAAGGCAACCGGCCGCAATTCCGCGACGTAAGGCTCGCGGACCATCGCACGGAAGACGGACAATTTACCGAAGACCGTCGCCCCGCCGTGGGCAAACCGCTGGCCGATGTGTGGGTACCCGTGCGCCTTGACGGCCAGGACCAATCTCTTGAAGCCGCCTTCAGCGAATCTCCCCTCTCTGCGGCACGGCTGAATTGCCTGCAGAGCGATTCCGGGCTTCGACATTACCGGTGCAGCCAGTTCCGGGACCTTTACCCCGCCGACCAACCCCAGATGGGCTTTGCCCGCTGGCCAGATGCCGCTAAACGAACCGTATTCCGATTAGACAAAGTTGAAGCACAAAGGCCCAGGGCACCCGCCAAAGAATGGCAGTTTGAGCGGCCCTGGGAGTACCTGGCCGATACCACCGGAACCTACGCCGGCAAAGCACTGGATATGGCGGCTAGCCTTTATGAAGAGTGGAATGCCGGTGAGCGCACCGAGCCCCTGGCCCCCTTCGAACACCCCGAGCCGGCTGCGCTCGGCATTGCGATTCAAAAAGATCTGGACCGCGCTAGCGAAACCCCAGCGAAGCGGCCATTCAGCTACGATGAGTGGCGAACCAGCGATTGCCAGACAGACGCCCTTGAGGATTTGAGAAACCGGGGCGTTTGCGGCCTGCGCATTGAAGATCATTTTTACGAGATGCGGCACCAGCAAGCACGCATCAACACGGCGCGCCACCTGCTGGCACTGTGTGCCGAAAAAGCCCGTAAAAATCCGCAACTGGAAAACGCCCTCCTGGTAAACCAGATCATCCTGCCGGGCCGGATCGGTCGCCAGAAGAACCCGCTGGCCAAATACAGCCTGGCGCTGCCCTCCAGTGGCCGGCAAAAGATTCGCCGGATACTGATGACCGAAGAGCGCACCCTGGGCCAACACTACCTGACCCTGGCCCAGGCCGAACTGCTGCAATGCCTGAAACGCCAGCCCTATCAACAAGCCCTGGCGGACCTGTTCAGCACCGAAGGTTTCGACTATGCCGGTGCTTTCCGTTGCGCCGGGCATTTTATCAGCGACACCCTGGAGCCCGCCTGCAAGCAGGACCCACTGGACCCGGAACACAGCCAGCCCAGCCCGGACAGCGACGGGAAGGCCTGGGTAAGGTCGCTTTGTACCGAACAGGCCGCCGCCAGTGCCTCGCGAGAAGAAGTCTCTCTCGCCCGCATGTTGTGGCCGCAAACCACACCAGACAGCCAAACCGAACCTTACCAGCACCCGGAAACGCCCGAACCCAACGATGGCACGGGTGTATTCCGGGGCGCCGCCCTCGCCGCCCTGGAAACGCTGGATTTGCCGGAGGATTTGAGCGAAATACTGACGGTGGAAGGACTGCGTTTAGCTGATGACATTCAAAGCGGCGCACTGACCACACTGATGCTCGCGGGCATGAACTCCGGCATGAAGGCATTGGACAGCTCGCACAGTGAATTACACCAGTCCATCCGTTCCGCCATGGCCGCGCTGGAGAACAACGACAGACAACTCCAGAACCTGACTGACGAACAAACCCGCCTGGCCCAGCGCCGCGCAGCCCTGAAAGCCGAACACGACGCGGCCAGCCGCGAATGGATGAATCGCAACAGCGACCAAGCATTCAGGAAAGAACAGGCCGCCGCCAAAGCCCTCAAAGACTTCGATGACGCCAGTGCCCGGTTGGAAAAGCAACACGCCCAAACCCGGCAGGCTATCCAGCAGCGCCTGATGGCCCAGCGCATTGCCGCCATGGCGAACCCGATGGAAGGTATACGCCGCGCCATGCCTGAACTGTTACCCGATTTGAGGCAAATGCCCCTGAGCGACGCCATTGCCCAAGGCAAATACGTACTCGGCCTGGAAGACCTGGGGCCAGATGGCGCACGCTATAACCCGGAAACACCCGCCGCAGGCAAGGCCCTGGTTTGGGTTCTGAGCCGGGACAAGCCCACCACCCAGGCTATCCAGGCACTGACTCGGGCCGAGAATCAGCTGACCCTGGCACGCCGGGCCCTGGCCGAAGCCAATGGCAACCACGAAGAACTCAGGGCGAAGTTGCAGGCGACCCAGAGCCGTTACAATCAGGTGGTCGACGAACTGAAACAGACCGGCGGCCAAATTCGGGATATCAATGCGGAGATTCGCAAGCTGGAGGGCGAAGCGAAGGCGCACCGGGTGGACCTCAACGCTGCCGAGCGAAGCCGGTTGCACCGGGTGCTGAATACACCGGCATTGCCGTTGGTGGTGCTGGCTATAGAGGCGGTTAATGTGGCGAATGCGTTTGATACGTTTAACGAAACCACAAGAACACGAGGGCTTAGCCGAGCGGTAACGGGGTCCGGCACATCTCTATTTGGTGCGGCCCTCGCTAGTATTCTGTTGGCAGAGAGGTTTGCGAATGAAGCCCTCAAGCGAAGCATCGCTGCCGCTCTCAGCTATGAGTTCGAGCACCAAGCTGCCACCGCTATCGCCCAATTCTTCGGCGCAAAAGCGCTGACCGTAAAAATGCTGCTCGGCGGTATTGGAGGGTTGGCCCTCACAGGCGTCAGTCTGTCTGACACCATTTATGCAATAAATACAGGCGATCAGGCAGCACTCGGGCATGGCATTGTTACTGTAGGGGGAGTTGCAACAACGCTATCAGCGATGATTCCAGCCCAACTCACTCTGCTAGGCATGGGCCCTCTGGGCTGGGCCGGCCTCTGCCTGATCCTCGGGGGTGCGGCACTTGTTGCACTCTACGAAGACGAACCGATAGAGAACTGGCTGAAGAATGGTCCTTTCGGCGAACACGACGGACTGCCGCATCTGCAAGGCGACAACAACG
The DNA here is from genome assembly GCF_000475375.1 of Marinobacter sp. EVN1. NCBI lineage: Bacteria > Pseudomonadati > Pseudomonadota > Gammaproteobacteria > Pseudomonadales > Marinobacteraceae > Marinobacter > Marinobacter sp. EVN1. The sequence continues at coordinate 476,638 of NZ_AXCB01000045.1, read as the reverse complement.
CACTGGAAGCCTGGTACCGGCTGGTGTACTTGCTCTCTCAGGTGCGAGTAACCCTATCCCCGATTCCGGAAATTACCCGCGTAGCGCTGAAACGCCAGGGGTTGGACAATCATGATCTTGCCCAGGCAACACACCTCATCCGCCTGGAAACCAATTTACCGGGCTTGACCGGCTTCACGGAACAACAAATGACGTTCAAGCTTCAACTGCTCAGCCACCGAGTTAAGCAAGACAGTAACCACTCGGTTCCATTGGCCCCTCAGCAAGTTCCAGACACCGAAATGCAAAGCTACATTCTCCGGGAGGGCGTCACGCCGGATGGTTACGAATACATCGTCAGAACACCCTCCCCCCATACGGAAACGACCAAATTCCTTGGCATACCGCTCAGCACTCACAATGTGAGCTATACCTGGCAACCAAAAGCCCAAATCCGTGTGGAAACGGGCATCCGGGAACTCGCGTTCCCCGCACCGCCACCCAAGGATTCAACTATTTTCGACGCCAGAGACAATGAGCATACGGAGCAGGACTTCAGCGACAAAAATCAGCTTTTCTGGATCAATGAATTCAGCAACTCGGGAGCCACGGGATGACAACCGATAAACCTTCATCGGGATATTACGGCCCGAAGGCCTACGATTCCGAACACCTCCCCCAACAAAAGCGCCCGGCACCGGGCGCCAACCCGGCACTGCCCTGGTTTAACCAAAAAGCCGACCGGAAACTGCCTTGGGGGCACACAGAGGATGTCGTGCCACAGATCATTCGACGGCGAAATCGTCCCGAAGTGCTCCGGCAGTTCGAGAAAAACCCGACCCCGTTCGGAGACCTTCAGAGCCATCAGCGCATTGACCATGAATGCTATCGCCATGCTACGGCGGCACTAAGAACCCGTATCCTTCTATTTTTTAGCGCGTTTGGTCACCCTATACTTATCGGTATTGTTTCAATTCCGATGCTCATTGCCGTCGCAATTGCCTATTACCACAAACCCAGCAGCACGGATCACGTTGACTATTTCATAGAGATCCTATGGGCGCTTTCTTGGGTATTTGTTCCCCTTATCGCCTGCAATCTCATCCCCACCGCCCTGTTCAAACTCTTCCCCCGGCAGCTCATCAAGCCGGACAAGGGCCCGCTGTGGGAACTCAATCGCCGCACCGGCCTGGTAACGGTGTTTCACTACGATAAAAAAGGCACCTGGGGCAAAACCGGCCAGCCAGAAGAAGAGTCAGCGCCGTTTTACGAATTCGACGCCTATACCTCCAACGAATTGATCCACGGCGGTGGGGTGGTGCACACCCTGTACCTGGCCCACCGGTACCGCAACATCCTGATCCCCATCGGCACCCTGATCGGCAAAACCAACCCCGAGGAGTGCTACGCCCTGTGGGACATGTTCCAGAACTTCATGGACACCAGCCGGCCGCTGCCGGACATTCCCCTGTGGGAAGAGCATCGCGCCAATGACCCGGTTACCGCCGAACACGACCGACGAACCAATCGCCCGCCCCGTTACTGGCGGGACATGGACAACGACACCTGGAAACAGAAAAACGACGAGATGGCGCTGCAGGTGCTGCGGCTGAACACCCCAGGGCGGCTGGATATCATGAGGAATAGTTGGGCGTACTCACCAAGGCCTCGGCGACAGCGGCCCGTTACTTCAAGGCAGGCCACTGAGTGAACGTATTGGTAACCACGGCATGACAACCGATAAACCTGCATCGGGATACTACGGCCCGGAAGCCTATCACTCCGAACACCTCCCCCAGCAAAAGCGCCCGGCACCGGGCGCCAACCCGGCACTGCCCTGGTTTAACCAAAAAGCCGACCGGAAGCTGCCCTGGGGGCACACAGAGGATGTGGCCCCTCAGTCTTATCGTGCGGATTATTCCCCAACGACGCTCAGACGCTTCGAGAAGGAACCGAACAATTTCGCTAACGTTGATTTCCACCAGCGTATTGACCACGAGCGCTATCGCCATGCCAAAGCAGCTTTACGGACTCAGATTCTTTTGTTTTTGAGTGGTTTCGGTAACCCAATAATCATTGGTTTCGTAGCCATACCCATGCTCTTCACTTTGGGAGTTTATTACTACGATAAGCCGGAAAGTGTGGGCCATCTTGATTATCTAGCGGACTGGGCCTATTTCGCCGCATGGGTATTTGGCCCCCTTTTCGCCTGCAACCTCATCCCCACCGCCCTGTTCAAACTCTTCCCCCGGCAGCTCATCAAGCCGGACAAGGGCCCGCTGTGGGAACTCAATCGCCGCACCGGCCTGGTAACGGTGTTTCACTACGATAAAAAAGGCACCTGGGGCCAAACCGGCCAGCCGGAAGAAGAAACCGCCCCGTTTTACGAGTTCGATGCCTACACCTCTAACGAACTGATCCACGGCGGCGGGGTGGTGCATACCCTGTACCTGGCCCACCGGTACCGCAACATCCTGATCCCCATCGGCACCCTCATCGGCAAAACCAACCCCGAGGAGTGCTACGCCCTTTGGGACATGTTCCAGAACTTCATGGACACCAGCCGGCCACTGCCGGACATTCCCCTCTGGGAAGAACATCGCGCCAATGACCCGATCACCGCCGAACACGACCGACGAACAAACCGGCCACCCCGTTACTGGCGGGATATGGATAACGAAACCTGGAAACAGAAAAACGACGAGATGGCGCTTCAGGTGCTGCGGCTGAACACCCCGGGGCGGCTGGATATTATGCGGAACAGTTGGACCTACTCACCGAGGCCCAGGCCCCGGAAGCCCCTTGCCTCACGGCAGGCCACTGAGTGAACGTTTTGGGAACCACGGGATGACAACGGATAAACCTGCATCGGGATACTACGGCCCGAAAGCCTACAATTCCGAACAGCTTCCCCAGCAAAAGCGTCCGGCACCGGGTGCTAATCCGGCGCTGCCCTGGTTTAACCAAAAAGCCGATCGGAAGCTGCCTTGGGGGCACACAGAGGATGTGGCCCCTCAGTCTTATCGGACGGATTATTCCCCATCAACACTCAGACGTTTCGAAAAGGAGCCGAATCATTTCGCCAACATTGATTTCCATCAGCGCATTGACCACGAGCGCTATCGTCATGCCACAGCAGCATTAAGAACACGCATCCTTTTGTTTTTCAATGCGTTTGGCAATCCAATAATTATGGCATTCATTGCCTTCCCCATGCTTTTCACGTTTTTAACCAATTGGTATCACCAACCCTCTGGAACTGGCTTTATCGATGCAATCGTCGATTTTTCACCCTTTGTCGCCCTTGTCTACGCGCCCTTTATCGCCTGCAACCTCATCCCCACCGCCCTGTTCAAACTCTTCCCCCGGCAGCTCATCAAGCCGGACAAGGGCCCGCTGTGGGAACTCAATCGCCGCACCGGCCTGGTGACGGTGTTTCACTACGATAAAAAAGGCACCTGGGGCCAAATCGGCCAGCCAGAAGAAGAGTCCGCCCCGTTTTACGAGTTCGATGCCTACACCTCCAACGAACTGATCCACGGCGGCGGGGTGGTGCACACCCTGTACCTGGCCCACCGGTACCGCAACATCCTGATCCCCATCGGCACCCTGATCGGCAAAACCAACCCCGAGGAATGCTATGCCCTGTGGGACATGTTCCAGAACTTCATGGATACCAGCCGCCCCCTGCCGGACATTCCCCTCTGGGAAGAACACCGCCCCAACGACCCCGTCACCGCCGAACACGACCGGCGAACAAACCGCCCACCCCGTTACTGGCGGGACATGGATAACGACACCTGGAAACAGAAAAACGACGAGATGGCACTTCAGGTGCTGCGGCTGAACACCCCGGGGCGGCTGGATATCATGAGGAATAGTTGGGCACACTCACCAAGGAGACGCCGGCAACGTATGGCTTCAGCAGAGTAGATACCTTACGCCAGCCATAAACGGCGGCCGACAGGGGCATCCGTCGGAGGCCGAAAGTCAGAACGAGCCTGATGCAGCAAATTGGTAGAGATTTGGCCAGACTCAACGCAAAACCGAGAAAGCCGCCCAGCAACTAAAAAGCTACGGAGCGGCCCTCGACTCAGGACTACAGCAACAAGGTCCGAATATCCCCCAGCAGCTGCGTCAGCAGGTTGGTAAACCGGGCCGCATCTGCCCCGTTCACCGCACGGTGGTCGTAAGACAGCGACAGCGGAAGCATCAGCCGCGGCTGGAACTCCTTGCCGTCCCACACCGGCTTCATAGAAGCCTTGGAGACACCCAGGATCGCCACTTCCGGCGTGTTCACAATCGGTGTGAACGCGGTGCCACCAATACCGCCCAGGCTGGTGATGGTAAAGCAGGCGCCCTGCATTTCTGCCGGCTTCAGCTGCTTGTCCCTCGCCTTCTGGGCCAGCTCGGCGCTTTCTGCCGCCAGCTCCCACAGGCCTTTCTGGTCGACATCCCGGATCACCGGAACCATCAGGCCATGAGGCGTATCCACCGCAATGCCGATGTGGATGTACTTCTTGCGCACCACCTCTTTGCGCTCCATGTCCAGGGACACGTTGAACTGAGGCAGTTCCGCCAGTGCCGCCGCGCAGGCCTTGAGCAGGAACGGCAGCGGGGTCATTTTCACGCCACGCTTTTCGCCGGCCGCTTTCTGGCCCTTGCGGAAGGCTTCCATTTCGGTGATGTCGGCATCGTCGAACTGGGTTACGTGGGGCACGTTCAGCCAACTGCGCTGCATGTTGGTGGCCGTGGCCGCCATCATGCGGGACATGCCTTCACGCTCGATCTCACCAAACTGGCTGAAGTCCGGCAGCTTCACGCCCGGAATGCCAGAGCCAGTGGCTACGCCACTGCCCTGCTGGGACTGCTGCAACTGGCTCTTCACGTAGGCGTGCACATCGTCTTTCACGATCCGGCCTTTTGGGCCTGAACCTTTCACGCGCGTGAGGTCTGCCCCCAGTTCCCGGGCCAGTTTACGCACGGCCGGACCGGCGTGCACCTTGGTGCCAGGTGACGGTGGCTCGTAGGTAGAGCCCTGCGGCTGAGGCTCGGATTCCTGTTTGCCCTGGGGTTTCTCCGGTTTACTTTCCTGGCTGTCTGCCTGGGCGCTGTCACCGGAATCTGCCGATTCGTCCTCGTCGTCACCATCGTCTTCGATGGTCATTTCCAGGAGGTCTGAACCTTCGGAGAGCTTGTCGCCTTCCTTCACCAGAATCTTGCCGATCTTGCCCGCGTAGGGCGATGGAATTTCCATGGTGGCCTTGTCGGACTCCACTGTTACCAGCGGGTCTTCCTCGCCAACCGTATCGCCTTCAGCCACGTTGATTTCAATCACCGGCACATCTTCAAAGCCATCCAGCGAAGGCACTTTCACCACTTCGGTGCGAGAGCCACCAGACTTCTTCTTTTTCGGAGCCGACTTGGTGTCTTCCGATTTGGCCTCAGATGGCGCCTCGGTTTTTTCCTCGGCCTGTTCCGACTTGTCATCCCCGGCATCGTCCGAGCCCCCAGCATCACCGCTGGCGGCCAGCATGCCGATCACGTCGCCCTCTTTCACCTTGTCACCCACCTTGACGGTGATTTTGGTGATCTTGCCGGCGGCGGGGGCCGGCAGTTCTACCGAGGCTTTGTCGGATTCCACGGTCAGAATCGGATCTTCTTCCTCTACCGAATCCCCTTCACTGACGATGATTTCGATGATCTCGACTTCATCAGCACCGCCGAGATCGGGAACCTTGATTTCCTGTTCACTCATGGCGGTCTCCTTAGCTCAGCACCGGGTTCGGTTTGTTGCGATCGATTCCGTACTTGCGCATGGCTTCGAGAACCTGCTCCTGTTTGATCTCACCATCTTTAGCCAGGGCGGCCAGTGCAGTCACTGCCACATAGTAACGATCCACCTCGAAGAAGTTACGGAGCTTCTCACGGGTATCGCTGCGGCCGAAACCGTCGGTGCCCAGGGTCATGTAGGTTTTCGGGATGAATGCCCGCAACTGCTCGGAGTGCAGTTTGATGTAGTCGGTAGACGACACCACAGGGCCCTGAGCCTTTTCCAGGCACTGCGTGACGTAGGCCTTGCGCGGCTTGTCATCCGGGTGCAGGTGGTTCCAGCGTTCCACATGCTGGCCATCACGGGCCAGTTCGTTGAAGCTGGTGACACTCCAGACATCCGAGGCCACACCCCAGTCGTCCTTCAGCATCTGCGCCGCGGCACGGACCTCGTTCATGATCGCGCCGGAGCCCAGCAGCTGAACCCGCGGGCTCTTCTTGCGGCCCTTGGTTTCCACCGACTCGAACTTGTACATACCCTTGATGATGCCGTCTTCAGAGTCTTTCGGCATCGCCGGCTGTTCGTAGTTCTCGTTTTCGATGGTCAGGTAGTAGAAGACGTTCTGGTTGTCTTCAAACATCTCCTTCATACCATGACGGATCACCACGGCCATCTCGTAGCCGTAAGCCGGGTCGTAGGCCTTACAGTTGGGAATGGTGTTGGCCAGAATGTGGCTGTGGCCGTCCTGGTGCTGCAAGCCCTCACCGTTCAGAGTAGTCCGGCCGGCAGTGCCGCCGATCAGGAAGCCGCGGGCCTGCATGTCGCCCGAGGCCCAGGCCAGGTCTCCTACCCGCTGGAAGCCGAACATGGAGTAGAACACGTAGAACGGAATCAGCGGGAAACTGTTGGTACTGTATGACGTAGCCGCCGCCATCCAGGTGGACATGGCACCGTCTTCATTGATGCCTTCCTGCAGGATCTGCCCCTTCTTGTCTTCCCGGTAGTACATGATCTGGTCACGATCCTGAGGCACGTACTTCTGGCCTTCCGCCGTGTAGATACCCAACTGACGGAACATGCCTTCCATACCGAAAGTACGGGCTTCGTCCGGCACGATAGGCACGACGCGCTTGCCGATGCGCTTGTCTTTGACCAGGGCACTCAGAATGCGGACAAAGGCCATGGTAGTGGAGATCTCACGGCCGTCAGACCCTTCCAGCACCTGCTTGAAGATATCCAGTTCGGGAATCTGCAGCGGCTGGCAATCCTTGTTGCGCTTGGGATAGAAACCACCCAGCTCCTGCCGGCGCTTCTTCATATAGACCAGCTCCGGGCTGTCCGGCGCCGGACGGTAATAAGGTACGTCTTCCAGTTCTTCGTCTTTCAGCGGCACACCGAAACGATCCCGGAACGCTTTCAGGGTATCGATGTCCAGCTTCTTCAAAGAGTGCGCGGTGTTCTGGGCTTCGCCCGCCGCACCAAAACCATAGCCCTTGATGGTGTGGGCAAGAATCACGGTCGGCTTGCCGTTGGCCTGGTTCACGGCCTTGTGATAAGCCGCGTAGACCTTGTAAGGGTCGTGGCCGCCGCGGTTCAGCTTGCTGATATCCTCGTCCGACAGGTTTTCCGCCAGCTTGGCCAGCTCCGGATGCTTGCCGAAGAATTCCTTGCGGGTATAGGCGGGGCCCTTGAACGTCAGGTTCTGAAGTTCGCCATCGCAAAGCTCGTCCATGGCCCGTTGCATCACGCCGTCTTCGTCTTTGTCGAACAGCGGATCCCACATGCGGCCCCAGACCACCTTGATAACGTTCCAACCAGCGCCACGGAACACACCTTCCAGCTCCTGTACGATCTTGCCGTTACCCCGAACCGGGCCATCCAGGCGCTGCAGGTTGCAGTTGACCACCCAGATCAGGTTATCCAGTTTCTCGCGGCCCGCCTTGGAGATGGAGCCCAGAGTTTCCGGTTCGTCGCACTCGCCGTCACCGACAAACGCCCACACTTTGCGGCCGTCCATGTCGATCAGCTCGCGACTGTGCAGGTACTTCATTACGTGGGCCTGGTAGATGGACTGAATTGGCCCAAGTCCCATGGAAACCGTCGGGAACTGCCAGTAATCCGGCATCAGCCAGGGGTGTGGATAAGAAGACAGGCCTTCGCCATCGACTTCTTCGCGATACTTGTCCAGTTGCTCTTCGCTGAAGCGACCTTCCAGGAAGGAACGGGCATAGATGCCCGGCGACGCGTGGCCCTGGAAATACACCAGGTCTGAAGCACGGTCCTCACCACCGCCATGAAAGAAATAGTTGAAGCCCACATCGTACAGAGTGGCTGCTGAGGAGAAAGTGGAAATGTGGCCACCAAGGTCACCCGGGCGCTTGTTGGCACGCACCACCATGGCCATGGCGTTCCATCGAATCAACGAGCGAATGCGACGTTCCATGAACAGATCGCCCGGCATGCGAGATTCCTGGGTCACAGGGATGCTGTTACGGAATGGCGTGGTTATGGAATAAGGCAGTTCAGTGCCATCGCGGCTGGCTCGCTCGGAAAGCCGTTCAAGAATGTATTTGGCACGGTCTACGCCTTCGTTCTCGATCAGAGATTCCAGCGCATCCAGCCATTCACTGGTTTCAATGGGATCATCATCCTGGTACATCAAACCCTCCCCTTGGCATCAAAAGGTGCAACGCCGGCCACGATCAGCGACCAAAGACGGTGCGAAGTCGATAAGCTGCGATGGTATGCAGTATTTTTTTGTGGAAACGTCAGCTTGTAAGAAAGGCTGAGCTGCGTGATTGACCTCTCTCAAGCATAGAACAGCTTTCTCATTTTTCCTGCCGCGCGAACGGTTATCGGTATGGCTTTTGGCACGGACCGATTGCGCGGAGAATGGTTCTGCCAGCCCTGACTATCCAGCAGAAGCAAAACTTTCGTTCTTTTACTACAAAATGACACTAAGAAACAAACAAACACCTGTTTGAATGGCAGATAGCCGCCATTTATTTAGATTACTTACGCAATAATGGCGATATTCCGATCACGAAACAACCGATCTCCGACCAAGGTCGAACCCTCTCCCAGCGCTCATTTACATCAACACACTAAGAATAATCTAAAACTGTCGTTCACGACTTTTCGCATCCTTTAACGACAAATAGGCGCTAATACCGACTGAACGACCGAAAACCCTCGCCCGGACCTCCGTTTTATTAATTAGACCTGAAAATAAATTATGATTTATGTATACTTGCCTGCCCGTTTTTTAACCAGTGAAGGAGGCACACCTCCTTTTGTCTTTGGCTCACAACAGAGGGCGATCCATGAACTCCATCGTCACCTTTCCGAACCGAATTCCGGTTCAGGAATTCGAGGAGCGCCGGTTCAAGGTTTTTACCGACCGCCAGCTCGACAAGATTGAGGCGATCCAGAATCTCCCCGAGGAAACCCTGTTTGAAATGAAAGTGGTGGCCAGCGTGCTGCCCTTCCGGGTTAACGAATATGTGATCAACGAACTGATCAACTGGGACAAGGTGCCCAACGACCCGATCTATCAGCTGGTCTTTCCACAGAAAGGCATGCTCAAGGACGAACACTACGAGCGCATGGCGCAACTGCACCGGGAAGGCGCCGACAAGAAAGACATCCAGGCCGCTGCCAAGGAAATCCGCGACGCACTGAACCCGCACCCGGCCGGGCAGATGGAAATGAACATGCCGGAACTGGACGGAGAGGTGCTGGACGGCGTGCAGCACAAGTACCGCGAAACCGTGCTGTTCTTCCCGTCCCAGGGCCAGACCTGCCACAGCTACTGCACCTTCTGTTTCCGCTGGGCGCAGTTTGTCGGTGACAAGGACCTGAAGATGGCCAGCACCGACGCCGAGAAACTGCACGGCTATCTGCAGGAGCACACCGAAGTGACCGACCTGCTGGTCACCGGCGGCGACCCGATGGTAATGAAGACCAAAAACCTGGTGCAGTACCTGGAACCGCTGCTGCAGCCAGAGTTCGATCATATCCAGACCATCCGCATCGGCACCAAGGCCCTGACCTTCTGGCCCTATCGCTTCGTGACCGACAAGGACGCCGACGAACTGATCGAACTGTTCGCCAGGCTGGTTGATGGTGGCAAACACGTGGCCATCATGGCCCATTACAACCACTGGCAGGAGATCACCACAGACATCGCGGAAGAGGCCATCCGCCGCATTCGCGCCACCGGTGCCGAGATCCGCGCCCAGGGCCCGCTGATCAAGCATGTGAACGACGATGCCGATGCCTGGGCCAAGCTGTGGAAGAAAGAAGTGAAGCTGGGCATCATCCCCTACTACATGTTTGTAGAGCGGGATACCGGTGCCAAGAACTACTTCGAGGTCCCCCTGGCCGAGGCTTATCACATCTATCGTGAGGCCATGAAGCAGGTCAGCGGCCTGGCCCGCACTGCCCGCGGCCCCAGCATGAGCGCCGGTCCCGGCAAGGTGGAGATCCAGGGCATCACCGAAATCAATGGCGAGAAGGTCTTCGTACTGCGCTTCCTGCAAGGCCGCAACCCGGATTGGGTGCAGCGACCGTTCTTCGCCAAATACAGCGAAACGGCCACCTGGCTGCATGAGCTCGAGCCCGCCTTCGGAGAGGAAAAATTCTTCTTTGAAGATGAATTTGAAGCCATGAAGAACGGTAACGCCTGAGGCGTTGACTTAAGATCAGGCCCGTCCCCGTGACGGGCCTGCTTACCATCCCTTCTTAGGCACAAACCCCGCTGGCTTTTCCCGAATCCATTCAACAAACACCCTCACCTCTTCGAGCTCCAGCAGCTTCTCCCTCGAGTTGTAATTCAGCCCCAGCTCATACTCCGAACACGCCCTGTGAATCGCGTTATGGCACGGACGACAGACCCAAAGCGTACGGGTGATCAACTCTTCCCTGGAAAACAGTTTCTGAAAGCGCTTCTTGCGATGCAGATGCCTGGGTATCAGGTGATGCCTTGTGAGCTTTGCCACCGGGCGTTCGCAAAGCTCACAATGGTCGGGCTGGGGAGGGAGTTTCAGCATCGTGGAGAGATAATTGAGCCAGTCAGCGATGCTACCGACCGGCTCACCGTCCAACCGGCTCAGTGCATCAGGGTATACAGCTTCCTACGATACGTGCGCACATCCGGATTGTTGTTGCCCAGTTTTTCAAACAGCTCCACCAATGTGGTTTTGGCGACGCCGTCCTTGTAGGTGCTATCGGCCTGCATCAGCCGGATCAGCAAATCCATGGCTTCCGCGTTTTTATCCTGCAAAACCATGTGCAGGGACAACTGATGCAGAGCCTCAGGATCTTTCGGATTGACCTCCAGTTTTGCCTCCAACTCCGCCTGCGCGGGCAGTTCACCCGACTGCTTGAGGAACTTCACCCTCGCCGCCAGCTGTTTGGCTTTATGCTGCATTTTTTCTTCCGGCGGCAGGCTGTTGAGCACCTGCTCCGCGGTATCCAGATCGCCCTGCTCGGCCTTCAACTGGGCCAGATCAATCAGCACATCCAGGTTTTCCGGGTCTTTCCGGTTCAGCTCCGTGAGGATGGCCAGAGCTCCGTCCACATCACCGGCTTCCCAAAGAGCATGGGCTTTCTCGTAAGGATCTTCCGCCGGGGCTTCGATGTGCTTTTCCAGAATCTTGCGGATTTCGCTCTCGGGCAAGGCGCCATTAAAACCATCCACAGCCTGACCATTCTTCACCAGAATGATGGTCGGCAGACTGCGCACTCCCAGGGAGGCCGTCAGTTCCTGCTGTTCGTCGGCATTCACCTTGGCCAACTGGAAGTTACCCTGATATTCCTCCGCCAGCTTTTGCAGAATCGGCATCAGCTGTTTGCAGGGCGCGCACCACTCCGCCCATACATCCACCAGAATCGGCGTGGTGGCAGAGGCTTCCATCACTTTCTGCTGAAAGTTGTCGGCGGTGGCATCAAAGATATGCGGCGAATTGCTCATATGTCGGGAACCTGAACCAGAATGAATGAAATTGTCTGAAGATATGGAGCCAGCGGCGGAAAAATCAAGCCAGCTTGAAAACCCGGTTTTTGTCGTTACATAGGTCTTTAACCACTCACGCCTTGAGAGCAATCCGGTATGAATGACGAGAACCGCAAAGACTCCCTGGAAGAATTTGAAGAAGACGTGACCGAATACATCGGCAAAGACGAAAACAGCAAGAGCCTGGCGCTGCCACAGCAGGTTATGCCGCAGCGCATGTATATTCTGCCGGTCTCCAACCGGCCGTTCTTTCCTGCACAGGTGCAGCCGGTCATGGTCAACCAGGATCCCTGGCAGGAAACCCTGAAGCGGGTTGGTGAAACCGATCACCGAGTTCTGGGCATCTGTTTTGTCGAGAATCCAGATGCCGAAAACGGCATTCCGGAGAGTGAAGACCTTGAGACCATGGGCTGCGCCGTACGCGTGCATCAAGCCCAGAACGAGAGCGGCAAGGTTCAGTTCATCGCCCAGGGTCTACAACGGTTCAGAATTGTCCAGTGGCTTCGCCGTCGCCCACCCTATCTGGTAGAAGTCGAATACCCACAGGAGCCCGAAGAACCGGCCGACGAACTCAAGGCCTACACCCTGGCCATCATCAGCGCCATCAAGGAACTGCTGCGTACCAACCCGCTTTATGGCGAAGAAGTGAAGCAATACCTGTCCCGCTTCGGGCCCGATGACAGCTCACCCCTTGCGGACTTCGGTGCATCCATGACCAGCGCTCCGGGTCGCGAACTGCAGGATGTTCTCGATACCGTGCCCCTGCTCCGGCGCATGGAAAAAGTACTGCTGCTGATGCGCAAGGAGCAGGAGGTCGCCCGCCTGCAATCCGAGATCAACGAGGAAGTAAACGAGAAGGTGCAGAAGCACCAGCGGGAGTTTTTCCTGCGCGAGCAGTTGAAAGTGATCCAGCGGGAGCTGGGCATTGCCAAGGATGACAAGACGGCGGACGTGGAACGCTTTGAAGAGCGAATGGCGAAACTGAATCCGCCGGAAGCCGTGCAGGAGCGATTCAAGGATGAAATCCAGAAACTGCAGGTGCTGGAACAGGGCTCACCGGAATACGGGGTAACCCGCAACTATCTGGACTGGATTACCCAGGTACCCTGGGGCGTGCATTCACAGGATCATTTTGATCTGGCCGAGGCCCGCAAGATTCTGGACCGGGACCATGACGGCCTGGACGATGTGAAGGACCGGATCATTGAATTTCTGGCTGAAGGCACGTTCAAGGGCGAAGTGAGCGGCTCCATACTGCTGCTGGTCGGCCCGCCCGGGGTCGGTAAAACCTCTATCGGCCATTCGGTGGCGGATGCCCTGGGCCGGGAGTTCTACCGTTTCAGCGTGGGCGGCATGCGGGATGAAGCCGAAATCAAAGGACACCGTCGCACCTACATCGGCGCCATGCCCGGAAAGTTCGTACAGGCCCTGAAAGACAGCAAAGTGGCCAACCCGGTGATCATGCTCGACGAGATCGACAAGATCGGCAGCTCTTACCAGGGCGACCCGGCCTCAGCCTTGCTGGAAACCCTGGACCCGGAACAGAACAGGGAGTTCCTGGATCACTACCTGGATGTGCGCATGGACCTCTCGAAAGTGCTCTTCATCTGTACCGCCAACCAGTTGGACACGATCCCCCGGCCGCTGCTGGACCGGATGGACGTGATCCGCCTGTCCGGCTACATCGGCGAAGAAAAACTGGCCATTGCCAAACATTACCTGGTACCTCGCCTGCTCAAACGGGCGGGCCTGCTGAAGAAGCAGCTGAACATCAGCGACGCTGCCATTCGCCAGGTGATTGAGGGCTACGCCCGGGAAGCCGGCGTGCGGAATCTGGAGAAGCTGCTGCACAAGATTGTCCGCAAGGGCATCGTGCGCCTGCTGGAAAACCCGGATGACCCGGTTCGAGTGGGTGTTGGCGATCTGACCGACTATCTCGGCCAGCCGGCATTCAAGAAGGAGAAATCCCTGAAAGGCACCGGCGTGGTGACGGGCCTGGCCTGGACCGCCATGGGCGGCGCCACTCTCAGCATTGAGGCCTCACGCATTCACAGCAGCCAGCGGGGCTTCAAGCTCACCGGGCAACTGGGAGATGTGATGAAGGAATCGGCCGAGATCGCCTACAGCTTCGTGTCCTCTAACCTCAAGCGGTTCAAGGGTGACCCGACTTTCTTCGACAAATCCTTTGTCCACCTGCACGTGCCCGAGGGCGCAACGCCAAAAGACGGGCCGAGCGCCGGCATCACCATGGCCACCGCCCTGTTGTCCATTGCCCGCAAGGAAGCGCCGCAACAGAACCTGGCCATGACCGGGGAACTGACGTTAACCGGGCAGGTCTTGCCGGTGGGCGGTATTCGGGAAAAGGTGATTGCCGCACGCCGGCAGAAGATCAACAACCTGATCCTGCCGGAAGCGAATCGCGGGGATTACGAGGAACTTCCCGATTACCTGAAAGAAGGTATCTCTGTGAACTTTGCCAAACACTACAACGATGTGTTTCAGGTGTGTTTTGGCAGCAAGCCGAAGCAGGGATCAAGCGTTCATTAATGAACTGCTGAGGCCGGCCCTCGATCAGGGCCGGTCTCAAAACCAGGTCAGGGCTTTTCTTTCCAGCCGTCGTCTTTCAGAACCGAGCCAACGGTCAGCACCGGTGAAGCATCAATATCATCGGCATCCATCATGTTGGCCACGCGCTGCAACGAGGCCAGAATCATGGTCTGCTCCCACTCCGCCAGGCTCTGAAACTTCTGGATGAAGTCCTCCTGCAGAGGGTTGGGCGCACGAGCCAGAATCTCAGCACCTTCCTCCGTGAGATGGGCGTGAACCTTGCGCTTGTCTCTCGTGCTGCGAACCCGGTACACCAGCTTGCGATGCTCCAGTCTGTCGAGAATGGTCGTCACCGTGGCCTGGCTGAGACTCACGTTCTCGGCAATCGTGCCGATCGTAACCTCACCCATATCCCGGATAGTGCGCATGATCAGCAACTGGGGGCCGGTAAGCCCGGCGTGCTTGCTGAGTCGCTTGGAATGAAGATCCGTGGCCCGGATTACCCGGCGCAATGCCACCAAAACCTGCTCATAGCTGTTCACATCCGTCCCCCGGAAGAGATTTCTGGCCGTTATTTATACCACTAATTATTAGAGGTCTTTGCACCAAGGATTGCAAGTGTGCAGTTTTACTAGCTTGCTTTCTTGTTGGCATTACCCCCTTCGGTGGGCAATGCAGCATTATTTCTGCCAGCCACTATGCTAAGGTCAGCAATCGCTTCAATTCACTGACTGATGGATCTGGTTAATGATCAGGTATTACCTCATGTTCGCCCTCGTGCTCACTTTTGCCGGCCAGGCGTTTGCCCAGCAACAACAGCTCGGCCCGGAAGAAGAACTGACCGCGGAAGACCTGGAGGAAAGCACACGCACCCTGGAAAAACCTATGTACACGCCGTTCGTGGAACTCTATCTGCTGGAGGAAACCAAGGCGTTGCGCCAGGAGATGCAAAATACCCGGGCCGAACTGATCGAGAAAGTGGTAGACAAGGAACTGTCCGTGGCCGACAAAACCATGTCCTACGCCACCGACACGGTGACTTACTTTTTCTACCTGATCGCCGGCGCCACCTCCATTCTGGTGGTGATTGGCTGGAACTCCATCCGCGACATGCGCAACCAGCTGACCAGCCTGGCCGAGAAACGTGTGAACGAACTGGTGGTGGAATACGAACAACGCCTGAAGGCCATTGAAGAACAACTGCAGCAGAAGTCCGAGATTATTCATCAGAACCAGGCTGAGATTGAGCGCACCAACGAGGTGCATGCGCTCTGGCTGAAGGCAAGCCAGGAGACCTCACAACAGAACAAGATCGCCGCCTACGACCAGATTCTTGACCTGCGCCCCGACGATGTTGAGGCATTGAGCTATAAAGCTGACGCCGTACTCGAAATGCAGGAGCCCCTCTGGGCCATCAGCCTGTGCCAGCGGGCACTGAAACTGGCACCAGACAATGGCCACGCACACTACCAGTTGGCGTGCGCCTATGCCGAGATTGGCCGCTGGGAAGATGCCGTCAGCAATCTGGAAAAAGCCATTGAGATCTCGGAAGCCTATCGGGACGACGCATCGGTTGACCCGAGCTTCGAACACCTGCACGATCACGAAAGTTTCAGGAATCTTGTCTTTCAAAATAAGGACGACAGCACGGACGCGTGACACTGCTCAGGACGGCACGGCGCTTGCTAATTCTTTCCCGATAGCTGCGCCGTGTTCCAGAGCAGACACCCTGGCCTGATTTGCTTGACAAGCAACAGACTGTGGTGCTTGTTTAAGTCTCTGAGAACATAAGAATAACCCTGACACAAACAGGAAAAACACGATGAAAACCTCCGTAAAGAAACTCGCTACCGCTGTAGGCGCGTCCGTTGCTCTGATGGCTGCCGGCCAGGCCGCCGCTGAAATCAAAGTTGGTATCGCCGGCCCGATGACCGGCCCCGTTGCCCAGTACGGTGACATGCAGTTCTCTGGTGCCCGCATGGCCATCGAGCAGATTAACGCTGCCGGTGGTGTTATGGGCGAAGACCTGGTGGCCGTTGAAGTGGACGACGTGTGCGACCCGAAGCAGGCCGTTACCGTTGCCAACCGGCTGGTCAATGAAGGTGTTCGCTACGTGGTGGGCCACCTGTGTTCGAGCTCTACCCAGCCGGCGTCTGACATCTATGAAGACGAAGGCATTCTGATGATCACTCCGGCCTCCACCAGCCCGGAAATCACCGAGCGCGGCTACGAACTGGTGTTCCGCACCATCGGCCTGGACAGCATGCAGGGGCCGGTTGCCGGCAACTACATTGCCAGCCAGAGTCCTGAGCGCGTGGCCATCGTTCATGACAAACAGCAGTATGGTGAAGGTATTGCCACTGCAGTACGCGACACCCTGCAGGATGCCGGCATCGAAATTGCCATGTTTGAAGGCATTACCGCCGGTGACAAGGACTTCTCTTCCCTTGTCACCAAAATCAAACAGGCTGACGTCGATTACGTGTACTACGGTGGCTACCACCCTGAGCTGGGCCTGATCCTCCGCCAGGCGCGCCAGTCTGACGTGGATGCCAAGTTCATGGGCCCGGAAGGCGTGGGTAACAAAGACATCAACACCATCGCGGGTGAAGCCGCCGAAGGCCTGCTGGTCACCCTGCCGCCCAGCTTCGACCAGAAAGAAGAAAACCAGGAGCTGATCGCCGCCTTTGACGCCAAAGGTGAAGATCCCTCCGGTCCCTTCGTACTCACCTCCTATGCCGCCGTACAGCTGATTGCGGAAGGCATTGAAGCGGCCGACTCAAAAGATCCGTTCGATGTGGCCCAGGCCCTTCGTACCGGAAGCTTCGAGACCCCCATCGGCACCGTTCAGTACGACAAAGCCGGCGACATGAAGTCGTTCGAGTTTGTGGTGTACGAATGGCATTCAGATGGCAGTAAAACTCCGGTAAACTGAGCCAAAATCGTTAACTAACGGTAATAATGAGAGCACCTTCCCACCGCGATCCGGGGGAAGGTGTTTTTCTGGGCTCCTGCAGACCCTCACTGCATCCGCACCGGCGACACCGGTGATCGGTCGCAGCCAAGCGAGGGAGCGGGCTTTCGGAGTTCCACAAACATGCAAGACCTCCTGTATTTTTTTCAACAGCTCATTAACGGGCTGACGATCGGGAGCACCTACGCCCTGATCGCCATCGGCTACACGATGGTTTACGGCATCATCGGCATGATCAACTTTGCCCATGGTGAGGTTTACATGATCGGCGCCTACACCGCGCTGATCGCCATAACGGGCCTGGCCACCCTCGGTATCGCCTGGTTACCACTGGTACTGATCGTTGCACTCATATGTGCGGTGATTGTCTCCAGCTCCATGGGATGGGCCGTGGAACGGGTAGCCTATCGGCCGGTACGCGGGCGGCACCGCCTGATTCCGCTGATCTCCGCCATCGGCATGTCCATCTTTCTGCAGAACTATGTCCACCTCGCCCAGGGCTCCCGCAACATCGGCTTCCCGGCATTGATTGAAGGTGGTTTCCAGTTCGGCTCCGAAGATACCTTCCCGATGTCCATCTCCTACATTCAGATCACCATCTTTATCACCACCCTGATCTGTATGACCGCACTTTCCCTGTTCATCTCCCGCTCCCGCATCGGCAGGGCCTGTCGCGCGGTCTCGCAGGATCTGGGCATGGCGAATCTACTGGGCATCGACACCAACCGCATCATTTCAGCCACCTTCGTGATTGGTGCCGCGCTCGCTGCCGTCGCCGGGCTGCTGCTGGGTATGTATTACGGTTCAGTAGATCCGCTCTTCGGCTTTATTGCCGGCCTGAAAGCCTTCACCGCAGCTGTTCTTGGCGGTATTGGCAGCATTCCCGGCGCCATGCTGGGCGGCCTCATCCTCGGCGTTGCCGAGAGCATGACCTCGGGCTATCTGAGTGGTGAATACAAAGATGTGGTGTCGTTCAGCCTGCTCATTCTGATTCTGCTGTTCAAACCCACCGGACTGCTGGGCAAACCGGAGGTTGAGAAGATCTGATGGCTGCCAACAATTTTCGACACGCGCTCTTCTGCGCGATCATCACACTGATCATTTCCTACCCGATCATCGGCTTCAACCTGGAAGCTCAGGGCATCAGCGTGACCCTGACCGGCGCCGATACCAGCACAGTAATCCTCGTGTTGCTGGCCGCGGTGATCGTGTTCCTGTTCCAGTTGTTCCGGGATCAGATCATGGGCGGGCTCAAGAGCATCCCAAGCCCGCTGCCCAAAACCCAGAAGGAGCCGATGGCCGAGAACAAAAGGGCCAAAATCGAATCCTGGGTACTCACCGGCATTGTCGTTCTGGCCCTGTTCTGGCCCTTCTTCGTTTCCCGAGGTGCGGTGGATCTGGCCACTCTGGTCCTGATCTATGTCATGCTCGCGCTGGGACTGAACGTCGTGGTCGGCCTGGCCGGCCTGCTGGATCTTGGCTACGTGGCGTTCTACGCGGTTGGCGCCTACACCTTTGCCCTGTTGTCCCAATACGCCGGTATTTCCTTCTGGATGGCACTGCCTATCGGGGCTTGCCTGGCGGCCTTGTTTGGCCTGGTTCTGGGCTTCCCCGTGCTCCGGTTACGAGGGGACTATCTCGCCATCGTCACACTCGGCTTCGGTGAAATCATCCGGATTCTGCTCAATAACTGGACGGCCGTCACCGGCGGCCCCAACGGCATTGGCGGCATTCCCGACCCTACCCTGTTCGGCATGGAATTCGGCCGTAGGGTGCGCGAAGAAGGCAACACCTCCTTCCATGAGACCTTCGGTATCGCCTACAGCAGCGAGCACAAGGTGATATTTCTTTACCTGATTGCTCTGGTCCTGGCCGTGATCACAGCCCTGATCATCCGCCGGTTCATGCGCATGCCCGTTGGCCGTGCCTGGGAAGCCCTGCGGGAAGACGAGATTGCAGCCCGCTCCCTGGGCCTGAGCCGTACCGCGGTGAAACTCTCCGCCTTTACCATTGGCGCTTTCTTTGCCGGGTTTGCCGGCACGGTGTTTGCCTCCAAGCAGGGCTTTATCAGCCCGGAGTCGTTTGTGTTCCTTGAGTCTGCCATCATCCTGGCGATCGTGGTACTCGGCGGCATGGGCTCGCAGCTGGGCGTCGTGCTTGCCGCCATTGCCGTGACCATCCTGCCGGAACTGGCCCGGGAGTTTTCCGACTACCGGATGCTGGTTTTCGGCGCCGCCATGGTACTGATGATGGTTTGGCGGCCACAGGGGCTGATGCCCATGCGCCGCATTCACATTGAACTCAGACGCCAGGAGTGACAGACATGCTAGAAGTACAGAATCTGTCCATGCGCTTCGGCGGCCTGCTGGCAGTCGACCAGGTAAGCCTGGACGTGCAGGAACACGAAATAGTCTCCATCATCGGCCCCAACGGGGCCGGCAAAACCACGGTCTTCAACTGCATCAGTGGTTTTTACAAGCCCACGGGCGGGAAAATCCTGTTTGAAGGTAATGAAGTCCAGGGTAAACCGGACTACAAGATTTCCCGACTGGGCATGGTGCGAACGTTCCAGCACGTGCGCCTGTTCGGCCAGATGACCGTGGTGGAAAACCTGCTGGTGGCCCAGCATCGGCACCTGAACACCAACCTGATATCCGGCCTGATCAAGACACCCGACTACCGGGAGCGGGAACGCAAGTCCCTTGACCGGGCCGCCTACTGGCTGGATCGCGTTGGCCTGCTGGAACTGGCCAACCGGGAGGCCGGCAACCTGGCCTATGGCCAGCAGCGCCGGCTGGAAATTGCGCGCTGCATGGTGACCGAACCAAAACTGCTGATGCTGGACGAACCAGCCGCAGGCCTGAACCCGGCGGAAACCAAAGACCTCAACCAGCTGATTGTCAGCCTGAAAGAGGACTACAACGTTTCCGTATTGCTGATTGAGCACGATATGAGCCTGGTTATGGACATCTCAGACCGGATTACCGTCATCAATCAGGGACGCCCCCTGGCTGCCGGCACCCCGGACGAAGTTCGCCAGAACGACGATGTGATCAAAGCCTATCTGGGCGAGGCCTGAGGAGACACCATGCTGGTACTGGAAGACGTACATACCCACTATGGCAAGATCGAGGCCCTGCACGGCGTGTCCGTGGAAGTGAAGAAGGGCGAGATTGTGTCACTGATCGGCGCCAACGGCGCCGGCAAAACCACGCTGCTGATGACCGTCTGCGGCAGCCCGCAGGCCAGCTCAGGGCGGGTGATTCTGGAAGGCCGCGACATTACCAATGAAGCCACCTCCAACATCATGCGCTCCGGCATTGCCATTGTGCCCGAAGGCCGCCGGGTGTTTCCCGGGCTGACGGTGGAAGAGAACCTGCACATGGGCGGTTTCTTCAACACCAAATCGGAAATTCGAAAAAGCCAGGATCACGTGTACGAGCTGTTCCCGAGGCTGAAAGAGCGTGAACATCAGCGGGCCGGTACCATGTCCGGCGGCGAACAGCAGATGCTGGCCATCGGCCGAGCACTGATGAGCAAACCCAGAATGATCATCCTGGACGAGCCGTCACTGGGGCTGGCGCCGATCATCATTCAGCAGATCTTCGAGATCATCGGCCAGTTGAGAGAGGAAGGGATTACGGTGTTCCTGGTGGAGCAGAACGCTCACCAGGCCCTGAGCCTGGCAGACCGGGGCTATGTGCTGGAAACCGGCCGTATCCGCCTGCACGACACCGGCAAGAACCTGCTGGCCAATCCGGAAGTGAGGGATGCCTACCTGGGTGGTTGACGGAAATATCTTTGCTTTCACAACTACCTGATAACTCAGAGCGTTACAACATTCCAAACTCCGAACGATTGGATTACAATCCGACACGGAGTTTGTAACTCTGTTCCTAATAATCGAAATAGCAAAAAGGACTTCAGTTATGAAAAAAATCATGTCAACAGCAGTACTCGCTGCTTCCATGACCATGGCCGGTTGTGCAACCTCTGTTCCCGTAGGTGGCCTGTTCACTGACATCCAACTCCCGGTTGCGGCTACTGCCAACGCTCAAGGATCGAAAGTCGGTACCGCTAAATGCCAGAGCATCCTTGCTCTGATCGCTCAAGGTGACTGCAGCATCGAAGCAGCAAAAGCTGACGGCAACATCACCTCCGTTACTCATATTGACTGGAAAGCGAACAACATTCTGGGCATTATCGGTAACTATGAACTGACTGTTCACGGTAACTGATTACCTTGAGTACTACCGGAGCTTTGTGCTCCGGTTTGCTTCCACAGGGTCCGAAATAGACTTTTTAGCCAAGAAATTCCCCTCCTCGGCCTTTACCTGCTTCATCATCAAGCTTGAATCACTCCAAGCGCTTGATTCCTTTTCAATCCTAGGTTTTGATCTATACTCAAACTGACGGTCTATAACCCTAATCAGATACTGGCCGTTGTCTTGCAGCCAGGGAATCAGACCGCTGCAGGGTATGCGACAAAGCAAAACCACAGAAAGGAGTGGATAATGAAAAAACTGATCGCAGGTGCAATTCTTCTTGGTGCTTCCTCCATGGCTTTCGCCCAGCCCGGCTGTGGCGTGGGAGCCATGATCTGGAAGGGGTAGTCCGGCATTGCGCCACATGTACTGGCCGCGACCACCAACGGAACCTTCGGTAACCAGACCTTTGGTATGACCACCGGCACTCTGGGCTGTCAGACCAACCAGTCTGTTCAATCCATGGCCATGTACATGGACAGCAACATCGACAAGGTTGCCCGCGACATGTCCCGCGGTTCCGGTGAAAACCTGGACACTCTGGCAGTCCTGCTGGGTGTAGATGAAACCGACCGTGATACCTTCCGCAAAGTACTGCAAGACAACTTTGCTTCCATTTTCCCCAACGCTGATACCACCTCAGGTGAAGCCGTAGACGACATCGTGGCCCTGCTGGAGCAGAACGACGCTCTGAGCAAATACGTAGCCGCCTGATCACTGGCGACAATGGAACAGAATGGCGCCATGGACGGCACACAAACCCCAGAGCCACTAATCCGGAAACACCAACTCCATGGGCTTTACCCTCCGTATCGGGCAGGCCGTTTTATGGCTTGCATGCAGTACTGCCTGGGCGCAGGCAGAATCCGTTAAACTGCCGGACGACCTTCATCACAATCCAACCTGGCTGACCCTCGGCCATTATCATCAGGACAGGTTCGGTTCCGATTACACCAGCCAGGCCGATGACCCGGCGTTCTTTCTGAGTGACAACGGCAAAACATCGCCCAGAGCCGAGCTGGAAGCCACCCTGGAGGCCATACAACAACTCGGAGGTGGTGATAGCCACGCCCGCTGTCGATTCCCGGCCCGGGATGCCTGGCTGAGAGAGCAACTGGATTTGCCGGACACACCAGTAAACTGCCCCGCTTTCGAGGAATGGGCAGGCACACTGAATACCGAGAAAGTCACCCTGGTATTTGCTGCGTCCTATCTGAACAGTCCCTCATCCATGTTCGGACACACCTTCTTGCGGCTCGATCCCCCCCAGGATGACGAAGAAACCGATCTGCTGCTGGCAAATACTGTTTCTTACGCAGCCGATGCCGCTGAACATGACAGCGAGTTGTTGTTTGCCTATCGGGGTATTTTCGGGGGCTATCCAGGCATTACCTCCATCAAGCCCTATTACGAAATGATCCGGCTGTACAACGACATCGAACACCGGGATCTCTGGGAGTACACCCTGAATCTCGACCAACAGGAGGTTGACACCCTGCTGGCCCATACCTGGGAAATTCAGGACAAGAACTTTGATTACTATTTCTTCGATGAGAACTGCGCCTACCGCCTGTTAGCCCTGATCGACGCCGCCCGCCCGGGAACAGACCTGCTCGACGAAGTAAGCACTCACGCTATCCCGTCCGACACCGTGCGCTGGGTGAGAGATGCCGGCCTGCTTGAAAGCATCCATTACCGCCCGTCTGCCGCCACCTCGGTAGCCCATAGCCTGGACAGCCTGCCCGCACACCACCAGACCATCGCCGCAGCCTTGGCCAATGGCTATGTGGCAGTGAACGACCCCGAAGTGCGTAAGCTTGGTAAAGACGACCGCGCCCAACTCCTTGATGCCACGTACGATTACGTACGCTACCAGAGCGAAGCCGAAGGCTGGCCCCGGGAACACGCGGCGCCGCTGTCTCATCAACTACTGGTCGCCCGCAGCCAGATTGAGGGTGCGGCAGAACTTCCAGACGTGCCCGAACCGGAGATCCGCGACGATCAGGGGCATGACACCTTTCGCCTGAGCCTCGGTTCTGGCCAGCTCGCCCACAGCGAGTTCACCCAGTTGACCATCCGGCCGGCCTACCACGACGTACTGGATCCGCCCGCCGGTTACCGTACCGGTGCACAACTTCAGTTCCTGCGCCTGGACGCCAGGCTCTACCACAAAAACGACGAACTTCAGGTGGAACAGATCACCGGCGTGGAAATACGCTCCCTGAGCCCCCGGAACCAGTTCTTTGCACCGATCTCCTGGCAAGTTGGTTTTGGCGGCCGCCGCACGGACACCGGCGATGACCACGTTCTGGCGCCCTATCTCGAAGGCGGAGCCGGCGGCAGCTGGAGCCTGGCCCAGAACACACAGGCCTTCGCCATTGCCACGGCCGATGTAGAAATCGACGATGACATCAAACGTGGCTACGACTTCGCCCCGGGTGCAGACCTTGGCCTGCTGCACCAGAACAACCGCTTCAGCCTGCTGACCGGCGTAAAAACCAAAGCCTGGATCGTCAACAGCCAACACCGGCAAGACCAGTTTTACGCCGAAGCCAACTGGCACATTGGCCGGGAATTCAGCCTATTCGCCAAATTCACCCGGGAAGACCACTACGACAGGTACCAAAGCACATGGCAAGCCGGCCTACACGCCTACTTCTGAGCGCCAGAACGACCATCGTCACACTGCTGGCCATCGCCGCGGTGCTGCAAACAGGCTGCAGCAGCGTATTCTTCTATCCGGACAACGCCACCTACATTACCCCCGACCGGCTTAACCTGGATTTTGAGGACGTCTACCTCGACACCGCCGACGGCGAAACCCTCCACGGCTGGTGGCTCCCTGCCCTCACCGACGAACCAGCCAAGGGCACCATCTACTACCTGCACGGCAACGCCCAGAACGTCAGCGCCCACATCCTCAACGTTGCCTGGCTGCCGGAAAAGGGCTACAACGTGTTCACCCTCGATTATCGGGGCTACGGCCAGTCTACCGGCGCCCCGGACATCGAAGGCGCCCTGCACGACGCAGAAACCGGCCTGCGCTGGCTGACCCATCAGGAACACACTGAAGACCGTCCGCTGTACCTGCTCGGCCAGAGCCTCGGTGGCGCTCTGAGCATCGCGCTCGCCAGCGAATGGACCCAGCGCAACGAACAACCCACCCTGGACGGCATCATCCTCGACGGCACCTTCTCCGGCTTCCGCTACATCGCCCGGGAGAAACTTGACCAGTTCTGGCTCACCTGGCCATTCCAGTACCCCCTGAGCTGGACCATCCCGGATGACTACGAAGGTACAGACCGCATCGCTGACCTCTCACCGGTGCCGGTGATGGTTATCCACAGCGTTCGGGATGGCATCATTCCGTTTGAGCACGGCGTGAGACTCTATGAAGCCGCAGAACAGCCAAAAAAATTCCTCAGAACCGACACCCCTCATGCCGCGACGTTTATCATTCCTGCTTACCGAGAGGCTGTTCTGAATTTTATGGGTGGGAGTCCCTAGCCACCACATTCACGAAATGAAGATCCGCGAAAAGGCGCATAGGGAGGCCGGCACAAAGATCGGCGCGGAGGTTGGGGGAAGTCCTTTCCAAAAGTCTTGAGGGCCAAGGATGGCCCGAACGAAGCGCACATGGATGTGCTCGTAGCGTCTTTTGGAAAGGACTTCCCCCAACCTCTGCAAAGCACGAAACTACACGGCCCAGAAAAAAGAAAACCCGCCAAGCTCGAAGCAAGACGGGTTTTCTCACTACTGACTAACCTGAAAATCAGTCAGCGAAGTCAGTCGGCTGTTCGCCTTCCTTAACTTCCTTCATGGACAGCTTAACGCGACCACGGTTGTCCACATCCAGCACCTTGACCAGAACTTCCTGACCTTCGCTCAGCTCGTCAGTGACGTTCTCGATACGGCGCTCGGAGATCTGGGAAATGTGCACCAGACCATCCTTGCCGGGCAGGATGTTAACAAAGGCACCGAAGTCCACAATCCGCTCAACGCGGCCCTTGTAGATAGCACCCACTTCGATCTCGGCAGTGATTTCTTTCACGCGATTCACGGCAGCCTGTGCGGCCGCAGCGTTGTCGGCGTAGATCTTCACGTTGCCGTCGTCGTCCAGGTCGATGGAAGCGCCGGTCTCGTCGCAAATACCACGGATGGTTGCGCCACCCTTACCGATTACATCACGGATCTTGTCCGGATGAATCTTGATGGTGGTGATGCTCGGAGCGCGATCAGACAGCTCGGCACGGGGCTCGGCGATCACCTTGTTCATCTCGTCCAGGATGTGCAGACGCGCAGCGTTGGCCTGCTCGAGGGCGATTTCCATGATTTCGTCGGTAATACCCTGAATCTTGATGTCCATCTGCAGGGCCGTGACGCCCTCTTTGGTACCGGCAACCTTGAAATCCATGTCACCCAGGTGATCTTCGTCACCCAGGATATCAGTCAGGACCGCGAACTTGTCGCCTTCCTTGACCAGACCCATGGCGATACCGGCCACCGGCGCCTTCAGCGGCACACCAGCATCCATCAGCGCCAGGGAAGAGCCACACACGGAAGCCATGGAACTGGAACCGTTGGATTCAGTGATCTCGGAAACCGCACGAATGGCATACGGGAACTCTTCGATGGTCGGCATAACCGCGGCTACACCACGCTTGGCCAGACGACCGTGACCAATTTCACGACGGCCCGGGCTGCCCATGCGGCCAGCTTCACCTACGGAGTACGGAGGGAAGTTGTAGTGGAACAGGAACGGGTCCTTGCGCTCACCTTCCAGGGCATCGATGATCTGCACGTCACGGGTGGTACCCAGCGTAGCGGTAACGATAGCCTGGGTCTCACCACGGGTGAACAGGGCGGAACCGTGAACGGACGGCAGTACGCCAACTTCCACCTTGATCGGGCGAACGGTCTTGTTGTCACGGCCATCGATACGCGGCTTGCCTTCGATAACCTGCAGACGAACGACAGACTTCTCGACCTTACCGAAGTACTTCTTCACTTCCTCTTCGGAAGGCTGGCCTTCTTCTTCACCGGCCAGTTTTTCAACGGCAGCAGATTTGATCTCACCCAGACGCTCGTAACGGGCCATCTTGTCACGGATAGCGTAGGCTTCTTCGATGGCACCACCGAACTCGGCCTTGATGGCGTTCAGCAGCTCCGTGTTTTCCGCCTCGGGCTGCCATTCCCAGCGCGGCTTGCCGTTCTCGGCAGCAAATTCCTTGATGGCAGTGATCGCAGTCTGCATTTCCTGGTGGCCGAACAGTACGGCGCCCAGCATCTGGTCCTCTGTCAGGCCTTTGGCCTCGGACTCAACCATCAGCACCGCTTCGTCGGTACCGGCCACAACCATGTCCAGCAGGGAAGTGCTGAGCTCTTCGAAGGTCGGGTTCAGGAAGTAGCCTTTCTCGTTGGTGTAACCCACACGGGCAGCACCAATCGGGCCGTCGAACGGGATACCGGAGATGGCCAGGGCTGCAGATGCAGCAATCATGGCAGCGATATCCGGATCGTGGTTCTTGCTGGCAGACATAACCGTCAGCACAACCTGAACTTCGTTCATGTAGCCGTTCGGGAACAGCGGGCGAATCGGACGGTCGATCAGGCGGGAGGTCAGCGTCTCTTTCTCGGACGGACGACCTTCACGCTTGAAGAAGCCACCCGGGATTTTACCGGCGGCGTAGGTTTTTTCCTGGTAGTTCACAGTCAGGGGGAAGAAGCCCTGGCCCGGCTTGGGCTCTTTGGCGCCAACAACGGTGCCCAGAACGGCAGTGTCGCCGGTGCTTACCAGTACCGCGCCGGTTGCCTGACGGGCAATACGACCGGTTTCCAGGGTGAAGGTTTCCCCACCCATTTCAAATGTCTTGATACGTGGTTGCAGTTCCACAATAAACTCCTGCATTTTCAGCGGTTTTGATTCTGGCCAATGACCCATTCATTCGCCATTTTCCAACAACTGCAGCAGTCTGATCAGTGAACCGAAAGGCAACCCGTCTGAAAGCTAACAGGCTGTTGCAAAACCCCGGCCAGAGTTCCCGGGCTTTTCAACAACCTGCTATCAATAGCGGCTTTCCATTGTGACAGGGAAAATCCTTCGGTTTCACAGACAAATCAACTGCAGCAAAAAACGCTTCCTGCTTGTTCGGAATGAGCAAGGCAGGGAGCGGGAGAGAAGCACGGCTGAACCCGGGAACCCCCGGGCCAGCCATCAGGTCGCTAAACCGGATTAGCGACGCAGACCCAGACGCTGGATCAGTTCCAGGTAACGGTCAGCGTTCTTGCGCTTGAGGTAGTCCAGCAGCTTACGACGCTGGTTTACCATCCGGATCAGGCCGCGGCGGGAATGGTGATCCTGCTTGTTGGCCTTGAAGTGATCCTGCAGCTTGTTGATGTTGGCGCTCAGCAGAGCTACCTGAACCTCAGGGGAACCGGTATCGCCATCACCTTGCTGAAAATCTTTAACGATCTGAGCTTTCTCACTGGCAGACAGTGCCATATTTCACCTCATTGGTTGCGATGCATACCTATTCAGCCGAACCGCGCATCTCTACAGCCCGGCTAATCAGCAAAAGGCGTTTACCGTTTGCTGTTCTTGACCAGACGGCGAGGCACCAGTTGAGTGCCATCGCCTTCCGGCAATGCTTCTGCCAGCCCTACGAAGGAATGCTCGCCATACAGGCGGACGAAACCTTCAAAAGGCTGACCCGGTATTCTAACCGGTTGTCCGTTCAAGATCGATACCAGCGGCACGCCGGACAATCGGTACTCAGGAAACATGGTGAGGGCGGTTTCCGGCGGCAACAGCAGGCCATCCAGGCTTTCCCCGCGCTCGCGCATGGCTTCCAGGTCTTTGACATCGTGGGCATTTGCCAGGGTGTAACCGGATGCCAGGGTTCGGCGCAGAGCACTGACATGAGCACCGCAGCCCAGAACCTCCCCAATATCCTCAACCAGTGAGCGGATATACGTACCCTTGGTACAGGTAACCGCAAGATCCAGCTCTTGTTCCCGAACCGCCAACAATTTGAGCTCGTAAATGGTCACCGGCCTGGCCGGGCGCTCAATTTCGATGCCCTCGCGGGCGTATTCGTACAGTGGCCTGCCCTGATGCTTCAGAGCCGAGTACATGGAGGGCACCTGCTGAATGTCGCCACGGAACCGGGCCAGCACGGCCTCCACCTCATCCTCACTGAACTGGGGAACCGGCTTTTCCTCCACCACAGCCCCTTCGCTGTCTCCGGTTTCTGTCCGGATGCCCAGGCGTGCGGTGGTGATATACGCCTTGTCGCTGTCCAGCATGGTCTGGGAGAACTTGGTGGCCTCACCAAAACACAGGGGCAGCACGCCAGTGGCGAGCGGATCAAGCGCACCGGTATGGCCGGCCTTCGCCGCACCATACAGGCGCTTGACCTGCTGCAGAATCCCGTTGGAGGTAACGCCCTGGGGCTTGTCGATCACCAGGATGCCGTTTACGTCACGGCCTTTGCGTCTTCGGCTCAAGCGTCACGCTCCGGGTTGTCGGAAACCGGGTCATCGTTGTCGTCCCGGGGCACGGCAGGCTTGTCGCCAACCGCTTCGCGGATCAGGCGATCCATCTTGCGGCTCTGCCCCAACAGCTTGTCGAAGTGAAAACGCAGATGGGGCACCACACGCAATTTCATGGCGCGACCAACCTGCCCGCGCAGAAACCCGGAGGCCTTGTTCAGTACCGTCAGGGAGTCCTGCACTTCGGGTGAATCTTCGGTGAGTTCCTCGGTGGACAGCAACGAAATATAGATATCGGCATAGCCGAGGTCACGGCTGACTTTCACATCATTAACCGTGACCATACCAACGCGAGGATCCTTCACCTCGCGCTGGATCAGCTGCGCCAGCTCTCGCTGCATCTGATCGCCGATGCGATCTACGCGACTGTATTCCCGTGCCATCAGGCCCCCGTGGACTCAAGCTGACGTTCAACACGGACGCGATCGAACACTTCGATCTGGTCGCCCACTTTCACGTCGTAGCCTTTAACACCGATACCACATTCCATACCATTGCGGACTTCCGCCACATCGTCCTTGAAGCGACGCAGGGATTCCAGCTCGCCTTCAAAGATCACCACGTTGTCACGAAGTACGCGGATCGGCTTGTTACGGTATACGGTGCCCTCAGTCACCATACAGCCAGCCACCTGACCGAACTTCGGCGAACGGAATACGTCACGCACATCGGCAATGCCCACGATATCTTCGCGGAATTCCGGCTTGAGCATGCCTGTCAAAGCCGCTTTCACATCATCAATCAGGTTATAGATGATGCTGTAGTAGCGCAGATCCAGACCTTCCTGCTCAACCAGACGCTTGGATGCGGTATCCGCACGCACGTTGAAACCGAAAATAACGGCGTTGGTGGCCATGGCCAGGCTGACGTCGGTCTCGGCGATACCGCCAACACCAGACGAAACAATCTTCACCTGAACCTCGTCGTTGCCCAGGTCCTGCAGGGCCTTGGTAATGGCTTCCAGAGAACCACGCACGTCAGTCTTGAGCACCACGTTGAGGGTCTTGACCTCGTCCTTGCCCATATTCTCGAACATGTTCTCGAGCTTGGCAGCTTGCTGGCGCTGGAGACGTTGCTCACGCTCGCGGGTCTGACGGAATTCAGCCAGCTCTTTGGCTTTTTTCTCGTCTGCCACAGCGAAGAATTCGTCACCGGCGTCTGGCGTGCCGTTCAGGCCCAGAATCTCGACCGGAATCGACGGGCCGGCTTCTTTCACCTGGCGCCCGGCTTCGTCGGTCATGGCGCGCACCTTACCGAAGAAGGAACCGGCCACCACCATGTCGCCCTGGCGAAGCGTACCGTTCTGAACCAGCACGGTAGCAACAGAACCACGGCCGCGTTCCAGGCTGGATTCAACCACAACCCCTTTCGCCGCTGCATCCGGGGACGCTTCCAGCTCAAGGATTTCAGCCTGCAGCAAGACCGCTTCCAGCAGGTCATCGATACCCATACCGGTGTGTGCAGAAACAGGCACGAACTGAACGTCGCCGCCCCAGTCTTCCGGAATGACTTCCAGAGCTGAAAGCTCGTTTTTGATGCGGTCCGGATCGGCTTCTTCCTTGTCCATCTTGTTGATGGCAACCACGATCGGTACGCCAGCAGAACGGGCGTGCTCAACGGCTTCCTTGGTTTGAGGCATAACACCGTCGTCGGCTGCCACCACCAGGATAACGATGTCGGTACACTGGGCACCACGAGCACGCATGGCGGTAAACGCGGCGTGACCCGGGGTATCCAGGAAGGACACCATGCCGTGTTCAGTTTCTACATGGTAAGCACCAATGTGCTGGGTAATACCACCGGATTCACCGGCAGCAACCTTGGCGCGGCGGATATGGTCCAGCAGTGAGGTCTTGCCGTGGTCAACGTGACCCATAACACTGACAACCGGCGCGCGCTTGATCTTCTCTTTGCCTTCGTCCGGGCCGGTGATTTCGCTCAGAACTTCCTCTTCGAAGGCATCCTCACTCACCGCCTTGGGCTTGTGGCCCAGCTCTTCGGTCACCAGGATCGCCGTTTCCTGATCCAGCGCCTGATTGATGGTTGCCATCACCCCCATACCCATCAGGGTCTTGATAACATCAGCGGACTTGACGGCCATGCGCTGGGCGAGATCACCAACGGTGATGGTTTCCGGAATCTGTACTTCTCTGACCATGGGCTTTGTGGGCCTCTCGAAAGCATGACGCTTTTCTTTCGGTTTCTTTTTGGCCCGCAGCGGCTTGCGAAGAGTGGTTTCCTCTTCGTCTTCGCTCAGTACTACCGGTTCTTCTACCGGACGGCTGCGAGGACCGCGATGGCCTGCCTGCTTCTTCTTCGGCTTGCCTTCTTCAATATCATCGCCGCGCTCACGCACCTTCTCTTTTTTCTTCTTCGGCTTGCGATCCCGACCTTCATCCTCAGGCGGAGGCATGGGAATATCCTCCGGCGCGATGGCAGGCTCTGCGGATTCTGCAGCAGGTTCCGGAGCAGCTTTGGCTTCGGTTTCTGCTGCGGCCGGAGCTTCCGTTTCAGGGGCTTCGGCAGGTGCTGCTTCCGCTGCGACCTTCGGCGCTTCTTCCACCGGCGCCTGTTCGGCCGCCGGTGCCTGTACCGGCTCTTCCGGTGCCGGCGCCTCAGCTTCCGGCTCAGGTTGCAGCTCTGCACGCTTGATATAGGTGCGGCGCTTGCGCACTTCTACGTTGACAGTCTTGGCCTTGCCGGCCTTAAGCGTCGTCGTGGTCTTGCGCTTGAGTGTAATCTTCCGCGGTTCAGCTTCCGCCTCGCCATGGTTTTTTCTCAGATAGGCCAGCAACTGCTGCTTCTCATCGCTGGTGACAGCGTCGTTTTCGCTGCGGGCTTTCAGGCCCGCTTCCACGATCTGCTTCAGCAAACGATCCACGGGAGCGCCTACATCTGCGGCCAGTTGTTTTACCGTTACTTCAGCCATACTGGTCCTCCTCTCCCGAATCAGGCCTGGTCTTCAAACCAGGGTGCGCGCGCAGTCATAATCAACTGACCAGCACGCTCTTCATCCATACCTTCAATTTCGAGCAGCTCATCAATCGACTGCTCCGCCAGATCTTCCATTGTGCGCACGCCCATGCCGGCAAGCTTGAATGCCAGCGCCCGGTCCATGCCGTCCATGTTCAGAAGATCGTCTTCGGGCTCAGCGCCCTCCAGGGCTTCTTCACTGGCCAGCGCCTGGTTCAGCAATACGTCTTTGGCACGACGGCGCAATTCAGTGACGGTTTCCTCGTCAAAGCCCTCAATCGCCAGCATTTCTTCCATCGGTACGTAGGCCACCTCTTCAATGGAGGTAAAGCCTTCCTCGATAAGAACACCGGCAAATTCTTCATCAACATCCAAGTGAGCGGTAAAGTGTTCAAGCAGGCGGTTGTATTCCTGCTCCTGGCGCTCACCGGCTTCTTCTTCCGTCATCACGTTCAGGGTCCAACCGGTCAGCTCGGTCGCCAGACGAACGTTCTGGCCGTTCCGGCCAATGGCCTGCGCCAGGTTATCTTCGGCAACGGCTACATCCATCGTGTGACGGTCTTCATCCATGACAATGGAGGCCACCTCAGCAGGCGCCATCGCGTTGATGACCAACTGGGCAGGGTTATCGTCGTAAAGCACGATATCCACACGCTCACCGCCCAGCTCATTAGACACTGCCTGTACGCGGGAGCCCCGCATACCAACACAAGCGCCAACCGGATCAATACGGCGGTCGTTAGTCTTCACCGCAATCTTGGCCCGGGAGCCCGGATCGCGAGCGGCACCGCGAATCTCGATCAGCTCCTCCGCAATCTCGGGAACCTCGATGCGGAAAAGCTCGATCAGCATTTGCGAATCGGTACGGCTCAGAATCAGCTGTGGTCCGCGATGATCGGTGCGAATCTCCAGCAGCAGAGCACGAACGCGATCGCCCATCCGGAAGGTTTCACGGGGAATCAGGTGCTCACGGGGAAGCAGAGCTTCTGCGTTGCCACCCAGATCCACAATCACATTGTCCCGGGTCACCTTCTTGACGGTACCGGACACCAGTTCACCGATACGATCGCGGTAGCTGTCGACAATCTTCATGCGCTCGGCTTCGCGCACTTTCTGGAAGATGATCTGCTTGGCCGCCTGGGCACCAATGCGCCCGAACGCCACAGACTCCACCTTCTCTTCGTACATATCACCCGGCTTCAGATTGGTGTCGATCTCTTCCGCTTCCTGCAGGGTCAGCTCAGTGCCCAACGCAGGAACGGCATCATTGTCGACCACCAGCCAGCGGCGGAAGGTTTCGTATTCTCCGGTGCGGCGATCAATGGCAACCCGGATATCCGCCTCTTCGTCTTCATAACGTTTCTTGGCAGCGGTAGCGAGTGCGAGTTCAATCGCCTCGAAAATCACATCCTTCTCGACACCTTTCTCGTTCGAGACGGATTCCACTACCAGCAAGATCTCTTTACTCATGGGATTGCCCTGCCCTCAAAATAAACGATACATCTATAGATTTATTCGAATGTGTCACTCGAAAACCGGCACGATGTTGGCTTTTTCGATACTGTCGAAGGGCAACAGGTATTCGTGGTCATCTACTACAACTACCACGTCGTCGCCCTCCACCCCTTTGATCAGGCCCAGGAATTTGCGCCGGCCCTCAAACGCCATACGCAGCTTGATCTGCACTTTATGACCAATAAATGCCTCGTACTGCTCCAGCCGGAACAGCGGCCGGTCCATACCGGGCGAAGACACTTCCAGCGTATATTCGGTCTGGATGGGGTCTTCCACATCCATCACCCCGCTGACCTGACGACTGACTTTCTCGCAGTCGTCGATCGCGATGCCGTTCTCGGCATCATCAATAAACACCCGAAGCTTGGAATGGTGTCCATGGGAGCGGAATTCAATTCCCCAGAACTCATAACCCAGACCCTCGACCACCGGGCGCAGGATGTCTTCCAGTTGTTTCAGTTTGGCTGACAAGTGTCGCCGCCTCCGTTTCCGAATTTTCAGGGTACAAAAACAAAAAAAGGGCTGTTAATCAGCCCTTTTATGCACCAGGGCCCTTTGCGCCAGGCCCCTTAATCAAAAAGCCCCTGAAACATGGGGCCTTTTGTTGCAAGAATTCGCAAAGCGCCAACCCTTTCAAGCGCTCTGCCGACAGACACCTGGCCTGCCTGGAAGCCTCGATGCTCGCAGGCTCCAATATCCGCGGGAGTATAGTGACGCCACGCGGACTGGTCAAGGACTGACCAAAAAAAACGGCCTGGGTTTGCCAAGCCGTCTTCTTTTAATATGGTGCCCGGGGCCGGACTCGAACCGGCACAGCTTTCGCTACCACCCCCTCAAGATGGCGTGTCTACCAGTTTCACCACCCGGGCATCATTCTTTACTCGAGTTCGGGGAGCGCGTCCCCACCCTCGGTTTCGCTGTTGGCTGCAGGCTCATCAGCAGAGGACGCCTGCTCAGCTTGCGCACCTGCCTGAGACGATTCCTGAACAACCGGAATACCTGCCTCGCCAGCCACTTCAGCGCGCTGCTTGGCAAAAATTGCCAGCGAAAAACTTGTCACAAAAAAGATAACCGCCATAAAAGTGGTCATCCGCGTCAGAAAGCTTCCGCTGCCCTGACTACCAAACACGGTCTGGGACGCACCACCACCGAAAGCCGCTCCGGCGTCTGCACCCTTGCCCTGCTGGATCAGAACCAGGCCCACCAGCGACACGGCGATCACGACGTGAACAACAACTACCAGTGTTTCCAACCAATCCATACAGACTCTCGTAAACGTGTCGGCTTAGACACCTGCCGGGAAAGACCGGCAAATGCTGATAAATTCTTCGGCCTTCAACGATGCACCACCGATGAGACCGCCATCAATATCCGGCTCTGCAAACAAAGCGGCCGCATTATCCGCTTTTACACTGCCGCCGTAAAGTACCGAAATCTCATTAGCCGGTGCATTCATACCATCCAGCACCTTGCGGATTTCCGAATGCATGGCCTGGGCATCGTCTGCTGTCGCGGTTTTTCCGGTTCCGATAGCCCAGACCGGCTCATACGCCACAACAACCCTGGACCACTGATCATCAGCCACAACTGACAACCCACTGCGAACCTGCTCGGCAACCACCGCTTCGGCTTGACCGGCTTCCCGCTCCGCGAGCGTTTCACCTACACACAGCACCGCAACCAAACCGCTCGACAGAACCTGCTCAACCTTGGCGGCTGCCACAGAATCCGTCTCACCAAACAACTGCCGGCGCTCGGAATGGCCCACCAGCACATAGCCACAACCCATATCGCGGGCCATTTCGGCGGAGATTTCTCCGGTATATGCGCCAGATTGCCACTGGGACACGTTCTGCGCACCGGTAATGATCCGCCCACCTCCCTGCTCGGCAACCTGGCCCAGATAGATCGCAGGAGGGATAATAACCACCTCCACATCTTTGCCAACATTACCGGACTGCTCGCAAACTGCGCCAACCAGCTGTTTCACCAGATCTTTCGACCCGTTCATTTTCCAGTTTCCGGCAACAATTCTGCGACGCATCTCTGTCCTCGACAGTCCCGAGCAAAAGGGAGGCGGAACTATACAGCAGTCACCCGCGGTACACAACCACCCTTCGAAATCAGGGTGTTGAACGCTCCACCACGAGGGCAAGCTCTTCCACCACCCGGGTAATATCGTCCGCGCTCTGACCCTCGGCCATCACTCTGATCAGCGGCTCGGTGCCGGATGCCCGCAGCAGAATGCGCCCGGCATCACCCAACGAAGCCTCTGCCCGCGCCATGGCCTCAACAATATCCGCCCTACCCAACGGATCAAACCGTTCGGCAACGCGTACGTTGATCATTTTCTGCGGCAGCTTGCTCATACCGGCCCGCAGTTCTCCCATAGTCTTGCCGGACTTCCGCACTGCCAGCAGTACCTGCAACGCAGAGACAATACCGTCACCCGTGGTGGTGCAATCCCGGATCACCATATGCCCGGAACCCTCGCCTCCAATCAGCCAGTTATTGGCCAACAGGCGCTCCATCACATAACGATCGCCAACCTTGGCCCGCTCGAACTCGACGCCGATTTCGCGCAGAGCCAACTCAACACCCAGGTTGGTCATTAACGTACCAACCACACCACCGTGCAGCCGTCCTTCTGCCTGGCGCTGGGAAGCCAGGATATACAACAGTTCGTCGCCATCCACTTCGGAACCATCACGATCCACCATCAACACCCGGTCGCCGTCACCGTCGAAGGCAATACCAAGATCAGCCTTTTTCTCGGCAACCGCCTGTTTCAGCGCGCCCAGATGGGTAGAGCCAACATTCAGGTTGATGTTCAAGCCATCTGGCTCGGCGCCAATCACCGTCACTTTCGCCCCCAGCTCACGGAACACTTTGGGCGCCACGTGGTAGGTAGCACCGTGAGCACAGTCAAGCACCAGGTGCATGCCGTCGAGAGTAAACTCGTTTGGCACAGTACTTTTGCAGAACTCCACATAGCGACCGGGCGCATCGTCTACCCGGCTCGCCTTGCCCAGCTCTTCCGGCTCACACACTTCGATAGGCTGGTCCAGCCAGCGCTCAATCTCGGCTTCCAGGGCGTCGTCCAGTTTGGTACCGGCAGAAGAAAAGAATTTGATGCCATTATCATGATGAGGGTTGTGGGAGGCACTGATGACAATTCCGGCAGATGCCCGGAAAGTTCGCGTGAGGTAGGCAATCGCCGGTGTCGGCATCGGCCCCAGCAACTTCACATCAACACCCGCCGCGGCCAGGCCAGCCTCCAGCGCCGATTCGAACATATAGCCGGACAACCGGGTATCCTTGCCGATCAGTACGCTGTTGCGCTGGCCCGCACGCTTGAATGCCTGCCCCGCAGCCCAACCCAGATGCAGCATGAACTCCGGCGTAATCGGACTGTCTCCGACCCGGCCACGAATGCCATCGGTACCAAAGTATTTGCGCTGGGTCATCAGATTGCCTCCTTCACTGCCGTCACGATCCTGACGGCGTCCACAGTTTCCCTAACGTCGTGCACCCTGAGGATGCTCGCCCCTTTCATGGCCAATATTGTCGCGGCAGCGAGGCTGGCCGGCAACCTTTCATTCACATCGCGACCCGTGACCGCTCCCAGCATGGACTTTCGCGAGACCCCGACAAGTAACGGGTGTCCGAGAATATGCAACTGCTCAAGGGTAGCGAGCAGCTGATAGTTGTGCTCCACGCTCTTGCCGAAGCCAAAGCCGGGATCAAGAATAATGTTATCGGCACGAACACCGGCCTGCTCCGCCACCCGCATACGCTCCGTCAGAAAAGAGCTGACGTCCCGCCGCACATTCCGGTAGCGGGGATCGTCCTGCATGGTATCCGGCTCACCCTGAATATGCATGATGCACACTGGAATACCTGCTTTTGCAGCCACTTCCGGCGCACCCTCGCGCTGCAGGGCACGAACATCGTTGATCAGTCCCGCACCAAGCCGGGCAGTTTCAGCCATCACCACAGGATTGCTGGTATCCACCGAAATCACGGCATCCAGCTCTTTGGCAATGGCTTCGACCACCGGGCATACGCGGTCAAGCTCTTCCTGGGTCGAGACTTCGCTTGCGCCGGGGCGAGTCGACTCACCTCCAACATCAATAAAAGAAGCGCCGTCACTGACCATCTGCCTGGCCCGCACAAGCGCAGACTCCCTGGAATTAAAGCGTCCGCCATCGGAAAACGAATCGGGGGTGACATTCAGAATACCCATCAAGTGGCAACGAGACAGATCCAGTTCGCGACCGGCAAAGTTCATTTTCATAACGCAGCTTCCACAGGCAGAGTTTTCGGAGAGACAAAAACAAACGCCGCCCGGGGGCCCGGGCGGCGCATTCAGTTACTCAGGCTTTGACGGCGAGTCAGTGCTCGCCGGCAGGACGCCCTACGCCGGGCTGCCGGCCATCGTCGGAGCTTCTGGGCTCCGGCGCCTGCTCAGGCTCTTCAGCCTTAACGCCTCCGGCGGGACCACTGTCACCCCAGTTTTTGGGCGGACGAGGCTCCTTGCCAGCCATGATGTCATCAATCTGATAACGATCAATGGTTTCGTACTTCATCAGCGCTTCGGCCATCATGTCCAGCTTGTCCCGGTTATCAATCAGGATCTGCTTGGCCTTCTCGTAGCACTCATCAATGATATTGCGAACTTCCTCATCAATCCGCTGGGCAGTCTCTGGCGAGTACACCGTGTGCGCCTGCCCCGCAGAACGACCAAGGAAGGGTTCCTCACTGTCTGTGTCATACTGGAGAGGACCGAGTTTCTCGGACAGCCCCCAGCGGGTCACCATATTCCGGGCCAGGCTTGTCGCCCGCTCGATGTCGTTGGACGCACCAGTGGTGACACCATCAAAGCCCAGGGTCAGCTCTTCGGCGATACGGCCACCAAACAGACTACAGATCGAGCTGGTCAGATAGCGCTTGGAGTGGCTGTACTTGTCCTCTTCCGGGAGGAACATGGTCACGCCCAGGGCGCGGCCACGAGGAATAATACTCACTTTATAGACCGGGTCATGCTCAGGCATCAGACGGCCCACAATCGCGTGCCCCGACTCGTGGTAAGCCGTATTCCGCTTTTCCTTTTCGCTCATCACCATGGACTTGCGCTCGGCGCCCATCATGATCTTGTCCTTGGCCAGCTCCAACTCTTCCATGGAGACCAGGCGCTGATTACGACGGGCCGCAAACAGCGCAGCTTCGTTGACCAGGTTGGCAAGATCGGCACCGGAGAAGCCCGGCGTGCCCCGCGCAATCACCGCAGGATCAATACCGTCGGCCAGCGGCACTTTTTTCATGTGCACTTTCAGAATCTGCTCACGGCCAATGATGTCTGGCAGGCTCACCACCACCTGGCGATCAAACCGGCCAGGGCGCAACAGCGCCGGGTCCAGCACGTCCGGACGGTTGGTGGCGGCAATAACGATAACGCCTTCATTGCCTTCGAAGCCGTCCATTTCCACCAGCAACTGGTTGAGGGTCTGCTCACGTTCGTCGTGACCACCGCCCATACCAGCACCGCGGTGACGGCCAACCGCATCGATCTCATCGATGAAAATAATGCAGGGGCTCTGTTTTTTCGCCTGCTCGAACATGTCGCGAACACGGGAGGCACCCACGCCCACAAACATTTCTACAAAGTCGGAGCCGGAGATAGAGAAGAACGGCACCTTGGCCTCGCCCGCGATGGCCTTGGCAAGCAGGGTTTTACCGGTACCGGGAGGGCCCACCATCAATACGCCCTTCGGGATGCGACCACCAAGACGCTGGAACTTGCTGGGATCCCGAAGGAAATCCACCAGCTCTTTCACGTCTTCCTTGGCTTCGTCGACACCCGCGACATCGGAAAATGTGGTTTTGATCTGGTCTTCACTCATCAGGCGCGCTTTGCTCTTGCCGAACGACATGGGGCCTTTGCCGCCACCGCCGCCCTGCATCTGGCGCATGAAGAACACGAACAATGCGATGATGATCAGAATCGGGAACGCGGCTACCAGCAGCTGCGTCCACAGGCTCTGGCGCTCGGGCTCCTTGCCGATCACTTCGACGTTGTTGGCGAGCAGGTCATCCATCAGCTTGTTGTCAGACACCTGCGGCCGGATGCTCTGGAACTGGGAGCCGTCGTTGCGGACACCCTGCACCTGCAGACCATCAATGGTCACCTGCCGTACCTGGCCCTGCTGGACCATCTCGACAAACTGGGAATAGTTAACTTGTTGGCCAGTGGTGGTGGGAGAGAAATTCTGAAACACCATCAGCAGCACGGCGGCTATGATTAGCCAGAGAACCAGATTTTTTGCCATATCGTTCAAGGATCATCACCTGTGAATTGCAGGATCAGCGCCTGAAGGCCGCCAACCCTTTTCCGACACCTTACACCAATTGTACGCCGGTAAACCAGAAACGGCCCATCCGGAACCGATCGCGATACTACCTATATGGGACGCCATGACCGGAATTACAACACCCTCTGTAAGTGAATACGGCCATTTGTCATGAGTCGCTATCTGTTACAATCGCTGAATTATACGTGGTTGCCAGCGGATTCACCGCTGACCTTTTGTTAATTGCACCTATTAAGAGATTACATCATGAGTCTGTCACCGGAACAGCGCCGGGAATACCGGGCTATTGCCCACAACCTGAAGCCCGTCATCATCGTTGGCGACAAAGGCCTGTCTGAAGGGCTGCAGGACGAACTGGACCGTGCCCTGAACGACCATGAGCTGATCAAGATCAAAGTCGCCAGCCAGGATCGCGAAGTCCGCCAGGAAGCCATTCAGGCTCTGTGCGAAAGCTCCGGCGCCGAACTGGTCCAGACGATCGGTAAAATCGCCGTCATTCTGCGTCGTGCGAAGAAACCGAACCCCAAGCTGTCGAATCTGCTGCGCAACAAATAAGCGTAAGCTGAGACGCGAAAAAGCCGGCCTGGTTCCCCAGAGCCGGCTTTTTCTTTACGCCCGATCAGCACAACCGAGTCAGATATATTCCACTTCGGAAATCTCGTACTCCACGGTACCGGAGGGGATACGGATAGCCACCACATCACCTTCGTTCTTACCAATCAGTGCGCGGGCGATCGGCGAGGACACCGACAGCTTGCCAGCCTTGATGTCCGCCTCATCTTCACCCACGATCTGGTAGGTAACCTCTTCGTCGGTTTCCATGTTGACCAGATGCACGGTGGTACCAAAGATCACCTTGCCGGTGTTCTCCATGGTGGTCACATCAATCACCTGGGCCACGGAAAGCTTGCCTTCGATTTCCTGGATGCGACCTTCGATAAAGCTCTGCTGCTCCCGGGCCGCATGGTACTCAGCATTTTCCTTCAGATCACCGTGCTCACGGGCATCGGCAATGGCCGCAATCACCCGCGGCCGATCCTCGGACTTCAGCTTTTTCAGCTCCTCACGCAGACGGGCTTCGCCCGTCTTGGTCATCGGTACTCTGTCAGCCATAGCCTTACTTTCCTGCGTGTAGTTCCTGGAGGCGACGAACGGTGCGCTCCGGGCCAAATTTGATGGCCCGGCAGAAAGCTTCGCCACCCGCCAGTGTGGTTGTGTAGGTTACTTTGGTCTGCAAGGCAGACTGGCGAATCTGCGCCGAGTCAGAAATCGCCTTGCGACCTTCCGTGGTATTGATAATCAGCTGAACCTGACCATTCTTGATGGCATCCACAATGTGCGGGCGACCCTCGCGAACCTTGTTCACCCTTTCAACGGCAATGCCTTCGGCCTCCAGCGCTTTGGCGGTGCCGGTGGTGGCAATAATCCTGAAGCCAGCATCCACCAGGTCGCGGGCGACACTGGCCGCACCCGGCTTGTCGACATCGCGCACCGACATGAAGGCCACGCCCTGGGCCGGCAAGCGCTCGCCCACGGCCAGAGCGGCCTTGGCAAAGGCTTCATCAAAGCTGTCGCCCAGGCCCATCACCTCACCGGTGGATTTCATTTCCGGCCCGAGGATCGGGTCCACGGCCGGGAACTTGTTGAACGGGAACACGGACTCTTTAACGGCGTAGTAGGTCGGCACGATTTCCTGAGTAAAGTTCAGTTCTTTCAGGCTCTTGCCGGACATCACCCGGGCCGCAACCGCGGCCAGAGACACCCCGATAGCCTTGGACACAAACGGCACGGTCCGTGAGGCACGCGGGTTCACTTCGATCACGTAGATCTCACCATCCTGATAGGCCAGCTGCACGTTCATCAGGCCGATAACATCCAGCTCGATGGCCATTTTCTTCACGGCCTCGCGCATCTCGTCCTGCACCTGCTTGCTCAGGCTGTAGGGCGGCAGGGAGCAGGCGGAATCACCAGAGTGAACACCAGCCTGCTCAATGTGCTGCATGATACCGCCGATCACAACATCAGTGCCGTCACTGATCGCATCAATATCGACCTCGATGGCAGCATTCAGGAAGTGATCAAGCAGAACCGGACTGTCATTGGAGACCAGCACCGCGTTACGCATGTAGCGCACCAGTTCGGTTTCGTCATAGACGATCTCCATGGCCCGGCCACCCAGCACGTACGACGGGCGCACCACCAGCGGGTAGCCAATCTCGCGGGCAGCCACGATGCCTTCCTCGTGGCTGCGCACAGTGGCGTTTTCCGGCTGCTTCAGACCCAGGCGCTGGATCATCTGCTGGAAGCGCTCGCGGTCTTCGGCGCGGTCAATGGCGTCCGGACTGGTGCCGATAATGGGCACACCGGCGGCTTCCAGGCCACGCGCAAGCTTCAGCGGAGTCTGACCGCCGTACTGGACGATTACGCCCTTGGGCTTCTCGACGTTGATGATTTCCAGCACGTCTTCCAGGGTGATCGGCTCAAAATACAACCGGTCGGA
Source organism: Marinobacter sp. EVN1 (assembly GCF_000475375.1). NCBI lineage: Bacteria > Pseudomonadati > Pseudomonadota > Gammaproteobacteria > Pseudomonadales > Marinobacteraceae > Marinobacter > Marinobacter sp. EVN1. The sequence goes on along the minus strand of NZ_AXCB01000045.1, from coordinate 434,174 downwards.
GGTGTCGTAATCAGTCGACACGGTCTCCGGGTTGCAGTTGATCATGATGGTCTCGTAGCCATCCTCACGCATGGCCAGAGCCGCGTGCACACAGCAGTAGTCGAATTCGATGCCCTGACCGATCCTGTTGGGGCCACCGCCGATGACCACAATTTTCTCACGGTCTGATGGCTCCGCCTCGCACTCTTCCTCGTAAGTGGAGTACATATAGGCAGTGTCGGAGGCAAATTCAGCCGCACAGGTATCCACGCGCTTGTACACCGGGCGGATGCCCAGGTCGTGGCGCAGCTTGCGCAGGCTGACTTCGGAAATGCCCAGCAGTTTGGCCAGGCGGGCATCGGAGAAGCCCTTGCGCTTGAGGCGGAACAGGGTGGCCTTGTCGATATCGGCCTTACCGGCCGACTTGAGGGCCTGTTCTTCGCGCACGATGTCCTCGATCTGCACCAGGTACCAAGGGTCTACCTTGGTGTGGCGGAACACTTCGTCCACGGTCATGCCGGCGCGGAACGCATCGCCGATGTACCAGATACGCTCGGCACCAGGCACGTTCAGCTCCCGGGTCAGGGTTTCGCGGCTGTTCTCGGAGTCCAGATCTTCCAGCTTTTCATCGAAGCCTTCGGAACCCACTTCCAGGCCACGCAATGCCTTTTGCACCGATTCCTGGAAGGTCCGACCAATGGCCATAACCTCACCGACAGATTTCATCTGAGTGGTCAGGCGGGCGTCGGCCTGGGGGAATTTTTCGAAGGTAAACCGGGGAATCTTGGTAACCACGTAATCAATGGACGGCTCGAACGAGGCCGGGGTGACGCCGCCGGTGATTTCATTCTGCAGTTCATCCAGGGTGTAACCCACCGCCAGCTTGGCCGCCACCTTGGCGATCGGGAAGCCGGTGGCCTTGGACGCCAGTGCGGATGAACGCGACACCCGGGGGTTCATCTCGATCACCACCATGCGGCCGGTGTCCGGATTAATGCCGAACTGCACGTTGGAACCGCCGGTTTCCACACCAATCTCACGCAGCACCGCCAGGGAGGCGTTCCGCATGATCTGGTATTCCTTGTCGGTGAGGGTCTGGGCCGGGGCCACCGTAATGGAATCACCGGTGTGCACGCCCATGGCGTCGAAGTTCTCGATGGCGCAGACGATGATGCAGTTGTCGTTCTTGTCGCGAACAACTTCCATCTCGTACTCTTTCCAGCCGATCAGGGATTCGTCGATCAACAGCTCGTTGGTCGGCGACAGGTCCAGGCCACGAGTACAGATTTCCTCGAACTCGTCCTTGTTGTAGGCGATACCGCCGCCGGAACCACCCATGGTGAACGATGGACGGATGATGCACGGGAAGCCGATGTCTTCGGAGATCTTCCAGGCTTCGTCCATGGAATGAGCGATGGCCGCACGCGGGCACTCCAGACCGATTTTCTTCATGGCCTTGTCGAAGCGGTCACGGTCTTCGGCTTTGTCGATAGTGTCGGCGTTGGCGCCGATCATTTCAACGCCATGCTTCTCCAGCACGCCGTGCTTTTCCAGGTCCAGCGCACAGTTCAGTGCGGTCTGGCCACCCATGGTGGGCAGCAGGGCGTCCGGCTGTTCCTTTTCGATGATCTTTTCGACCGTCTTCCAGGTGATCGGCTCAATGTAGGTGGCATCGGCCATGGCCGGGTCAGTCATGATGGTGGCCGGGTTGGAGTTCACCAGGATAACCCGGTAGCCCTCTTCGCGCAGCGCCTTACAGGCCTGGGCTCCGGAGTAGTCGAATTCGCACGCCTGCCCGATCACGATGGGGCCGGCGCCCAGGATCAGGATGCTTTTAATGTCGGTACGTTTTGGCATGTCTTGGTAAACCTGTCAGCAACTTTTGAATTCTTGCAGCGCGGTATTCAGCGCCGGTGAGCTATCGTTGATGGCCTTGCCCTCAGGCAGATCGCGCTTCCATCAGCTGGATAAACTCGTCAAACAGCGGAGCCACATCATGGGGCCCCGGACTGGCTTCCGGGTGACCCTGGAAGCTGTAGGCCGGCTTATCGGTGCGGCGAATGCCCTGCAGAGTGCCGTCAAACAGCGATTTGTGAGTCGCTTCCACATTGGCGGGCAGGGTTGTTTCATCCACAGCAAAGCCGTGGTTCTGACTGGTAATCATTACAGTGCCTTTGGCAATGTCCTGCACCGGATGGTTGGCACCGTGGTGGCCGTGGCCCATTTTCATGGTTTTTGCACCACTGGCCAGGGCCAGTAGCTGGTGGCCCAGGCAGATGCCGAATACCGGAATCTCGGTTTCCAGCACTTCCTGAATGGCCTTGATAGCATAGTCGCAGGGCTCGGGGTCGCCCGGGCCGTTGGACAGGAAGATGCCATCGGGGTTCATCGCCAGTACATCAGAGGCCGGGGTTTGCGCAGGCACGACGGTGATCTCGCAACCGCGGGCCGCGAGCATCCGCAGAATGTTGTATTTTACGCCGTAATCCCAGGCAACAACCTTGAACTTCGGAGCAGACTGTTCACCGTAGCCACCGGTGATGTCCCACTCGGTCTGGCTCCACTGATAGGTTTTCTCGCTGGTCACTTCCTTGGCCAGGTCCATACCCTTCAGGCCCGGGAAGGCCTTGGCCAGTTCCAGTGCACGCTCGGCGGTGGCATTCTCGCCGGCGACGATGGCGCCGTTCTGGGAACCTTTGTCGCGCAGGATACGGGTCAGGCGGCGGGTGTCGATGTCCGCAATGCCAACAATGTTGTTGCTTCGCAGGTAGTCATCCAGGCTCTGCTGGTTGCGCCAGCTGCTGGCGATCAGCGGCAGGTCACGAATGATCAGGCCAGCGGCCTGGATGCGGTCGGATTCTACGTCTTCGTCGTTCACACCGGTGTTGCCGATGTGCGGATACGTCAGGGTAACGATCTGGCGGGAGTAGGACGGGTCGGTCAGGATTTCCTGGTAGCCGGTCATGGCAGTGTTGAATACTACCTCGCCGCTGGTTTCTCCGTCTGCGCCGATGGCGGTGCCGTAGAAGAGGCTTCCGTCTGCGAGTGCAAGGATTGCTGGTGTGCTCAAGGCTTGTATCCTCATCGAGTGGCGTAAGTTCGTCACGAACAGGAACGCAAGCGCATAATCTCAGGTTGCAAAAAAGCGAGACAAGGTAAAAACCCGGTCCCGCTTTTATAAACTTTTCAAAGGTACGCTTGGTGCAGTCAAATCGCCTTATTGTAAGCGATTTTGGCGGTTTTTGTCCACGCCGAATTGCTCCCGGCCTGACGCAAACTCCGGCCACGGGAGCAGGGCACCTTCCCGAAAACCGCTACGAGCACTTCCATGTGCGCTTCTCTCCGGCCATCCATGGCCTCCGACATTTTCGGGAAGGTGCCCTGCTCCCGCAGCCTCTGAGCATGCTATTCAATCTCAGTTTTTCAGGCTCAAAACGTCCTGCATGTCATAAAGACCAGCCGCCTTACCCTCAAGCCACAACGCCGCCCGCATGGCACCTTTTGCGAAAGTCATCCGACTGCTCGCCTTGTGGGTAATTTCGATGCGCTCACCCTCCGTTGCAAACAGTACCGTGTGATCGCCCACCACATCGCCGGCACGGATGGTTTCGAAGCCGATTTCCTTGCGGGTGCGTTCGCCGGTGAAGCCTTCGCGGCCATAGACCGCACACTCTTTCAGGTCGCGGCCGAGGGCATCAGCCACCACTTCGCCCATGCGCAGGGCAGTACCTGAGGGAGCGTCTTTTTTGTGGCGGTGGTGGGCTTCGATGATTTCCACGTCGTAGTCATCACCCAGGGTTGCGGCGGCGGTGCGCAGCAGGTTGAGGACGACGTTGACGCCCACGCTCATGTTGGGCGCAAAGACGACTGGAGCATTTTCAGCCGCCAGGGCCAGTTGCTCTTTTTCGGCGTCGGTCATGCCGGTGGTGCCGATCACCAGCATTTTGCCGTTGGCGCTGCAAAACTTCGCGTTTTCCAGGGTCAGGTCCGGGAAGGTGAAGTCCACCAGTACGTCGAAGTCGTCTTTGACGTCGTCCAGGCTGGCGGCCATTTTTACGCCGGTTTTGCCGATGCCGGTCATTTCACCGGCGTCGGCGCCAATCAGACTGCTGCCCGGCTCGACGATGGCAGCGCCGAGCTCAAGGCCTTCGGTACCGTCGACCGCTTCGATCAGCACTTTACCCATGCGCCCGGCGGCGCCGATGATCGCTACCCTCATCTGCTCTACCCTCAGAATTTCATTTCGTCGAAGAAGTTTTTCACACCCTCAAACCATGAGGTTTTCTTGGGGGCATGATGAGTTCCGTTGTTACCATCCAGGGTTTGCTGGAATTCTTCCAGCAGCTCCTTCTGGCGCTTGGTGAGATTCACCGGCGTTTCCACAATCACCCGGCACAACAAATCACCAGCCGGGCCACCGCGGACCGGGCTGACGCCTTTGTTACGCAGACGGAACAGTTTGCCAGTCTGGGTCTCAGGCGGAATCTTGAGCTTTACCCGACCATCCAGCGTTGGCACTTCCAGCTCGCCACCCAGGGTGGCGTCGACGATGCTGATGGGCACTTCGCAGTAAAGATTGCGACCGTCACGGGTGAAAATGGAATGCTCACGAACGGCGACCTGTACGTAAAGGTCTCCAGGAGGCCCTCCGTCTACACCCATCTCACCTTCGCCGGACAGGCGAATACGGTCGCCAGTATCAACACCTGGCGGCACCTTGACGGAGAGGGTTTTCTCCTGGCGCACCCGACCCTGGCCATGACAGCTCTTACACGGGTTCTTGATGATCTGGCCGGAGCCGCGACAGGTAGGACAGGCTTGCTGTACGGTGAAGAAGCCTTGCTGCATCCGTACCTGCCCCATGCCCTGACAGGTGCCGCAAGTTTCCGGGCGGGAGCCTTTTTCGGCGCCACTACCATCACAGGCTTCACATTCTTTATGGCCAGGGATGTTGATCTTGACGGTTTTGCCTTTAACGGCCTCTTCCAGATCCAGCTCCAGGGTGTAGCGCAGATCTGCACCGCGGGTGGTGCGGCCACGGCCTCCGCCACCAAAAATATCGCCGAACACATCACCAAAGATGTCAGAGAAGCTGGCGCCACCACCGCCAAAGCCGCCGCCGGCCTGACCGTCTACGCCGGCATGACCAAACTGGTCGTAGGCGGCGCGCTTACTGGAGTCCGCCAGGATTTCGTAGGCTTCGCTGGCCTCTTTGAATTTGGTCTCGGCATCCTTGTCATCCGGGTTACGGTCCGGGTGGTACTTCATGGCGAGCTTTCGATACGCCCGCTTAATTTCCTTTTCGTCCGCATCCCGGGAGATCCCGAGTACTTCGTAATAATCGCGCTTGGCCATGCTTCAAAACCCTGTTTTTATAACGAGGAAAACGCGAGCCCGGCCCGCGTTTCCCCAACTACTTGATGTACTTCGGAATTACTTCTTGTCGTCGTCTTTGACTTCCTCGAACTCGGCATCGACGGCGTCGTCAGCACTCTTTGCCTGACCTTCTTCCTGGCCACCGGCCTGCTGAGCCTGGTCGGCCTGATCCGCGTACATCTTCTGGGCCAGCTCAGAGGACACTTCGGTCAGCTTCTGAGTCTTGGCTTCGATCGCTTCCTTGTCAGAACCCTCGAGGGCCTCTTCCAGATCCTTGATGGCGGCCTCGATGGACTCCTTCTCGCTGTCGGAGACCTTGTCGCCGGCCTCACTCAGGGTCTTGCGCACGGCGTGTACCATGGCATCACCCTGGTTACGGGCCTGGACAAGCTCTTCGAACTTGCGGTCTTCCTCGGCGTTGGCCTCGGCGTCGCGCACCATCTTCTCGATTTCCTCATCGCTCAAGCCAGAAGAGGCCTTGATCACGATGGACTGCTCTTTACCGGTCGCCTTGTCTTTGGCAGACACGTTCAGGATACCGTTGGCATCAATATCGAAGGTTACTTCGATCTGCGGCACGCCGCGCGGTGCCGGCGGAATGTCGGTCAGATCGAAACGACCCAGAGACTTGTTCTGTGCCGCCTGCTTACGCTCACCCTGAACCACGTGAATGGTCACTGCAGTCTGGTTGTCATCCGCTGTAGAGAAGATCTGCGATTTCTTGGTCGGAATCGTGGTGTTCTTCTCGATCAGCGGAGTGGCCACGCCACCCATGGTTTCGATACCCAGGGTCAGCGGGGTTACGTCCAGCAGCAGCACGTCTTTCACGTCGCCAGACAGTACCGCGCCCTGAATCGCAGCACCCATGGCTACGGCCTCGTCCGGGTTCACGTCTTTACGCGGCTCTTTGCCGAAGAACTCTTTTACTTTCTCTTGCACCAGCGGCATACGGGTCTGACCACCGACCAGAATAACCTCGTCGATTTCACTAGCCTTCATGCCCGCATCCTGAAGAGCCACCTTACAGGGCTCCAGACTGCGCTGAACCAGGTCTTCCACCAGCGACTCCAGCTTGGCACGGGTCAGCTTCACGTTCATGTGCTTGGGACCAGACGCATCTGCAGTGATGTACGGCAGGTTTACGTCGGTCTGCTGGCTGCTGGAGAGCTCGATCTTGGCCTTCTCGGCCGCCTCTTTCAGACGCTGCATGGCCAGAGAGTCGCCGCGAAGATCGATGCCGCTGTCTTTCTTGAACTGGTCGGCCAGATATTCAATCACTTTCAGGTCGAAGTCTTCACCGCCCAGGAAAGTGTCACCATTAGTGGCCAGTACTTCGAACTGGTGCTCGCCGTCTACGTCCGCAATTTCGATGATGGACAGGTCGAAGGTACCACCACCCAGATCGTATACAGCAACTGTGCGGTCACCGCCCTTCTTGTCCAGACCATAGGCCAGGGCAGCCGCGGTCGGCTCGTTGATGATCCGCTTCACTTCCAGACCGGCGATCTTGCCGGCATCCTTGGTGGCCTGGCGCTGGGAGTCGTTGAAGTAAGCCGGCACGGTGATAACCGCTTCGGTCACTTTCTCGCCCAGATAGTCTTCAGCCGTCTTCTTCATCTTCTTGAGGACTTCGGCAGAAACCTGCGGCGGGGCCATCTTCTTGCCTTTCACTTCTACCCAGGCATCACCGTTGTCGGCCTTGACAATCTTGTACGGCACCATTTTGATGTCTTTCTGGACCACGTCGTCTTCAAAGCGACGGCCGATCAGGCGCTTGATGGCGTACAGGGTATTGGCCGGGTTGGTTACGGCCTGGCGCTTGGCGGACTGGCCTACCAGCGTTTCGTTGTCGTCGGTGTAGGCAATGATGGACGGGGTGGTGCGATCACCCTCGGCGTTTTCGATTACCTTTACTTTGTCGCCATCCATGACGGCTACACAAGAGTTGGTGGTTCCTAAGTCGATACCAATAATTTTGCTCATCGAATCACTCCAAATCTTTCTGAATGCTGTTCCGGAGAATGCCTACCCCGGCCTTTGCTGTTTAATCGCTATATTGGCGCTCTGCTCGACTTTTCAAGCCTGCTCGTCGATTTTTGGCGCATCTTCTGCCTTGGCCACTACGACCATGGCCGGACGAACCACCCGGCCATTAAGCAGATAACCTTTCTGCACAACCGCAACCACGCTGTTAGGCTCGGCATCCGGCGCCGGCACCATGGACATGGCTTCGTGCTGCTGCGGATCGAACGGCTCACCCACCGGGTTGAGTTGTTCAACGTTGAATTTCTTCAGGCTGTTCATGAACAGCGTCAGGGTCATTTCCACACCTTCGCGAATGGACCCAACCAGCTCGCCTGCGTTTTCGTGACCCTCGGTGCTTTCGACCGCCTTCTCCAGACTGTCGGCCACAGGCAACAGCTCTTTCACAAACTTCTCGAGCGCAAACTTGTGAGCTTTTTCCACATCAATCTCGGCCCGGCGACGGACATTCTGCATCTCCGCCTGTGCCCGCAAGGCCTGCTCCTGGTACTCCTGCAGTTTCTGCTGCAGCACATCCAGCTCGGAGCCCTGCTCCGGTGACTGCTCGGCATCCTGGTTACCTGCAGCCTGCTCTTTCGCCGCAGCTTCTGCTGCCTCGTTGCGTTCTTCTACCTGTTCGTTGCGCTTTTCGTCAGCACTCATGACAACTCCTGATAACGTTTTCACGGCCACGGAGGCCTGCAGAAATAACCACTCCCGCTTGTGCAGAAAGCAGGAAAGAATCGCTTTGCGAACCGATATGGGGCCCGCTTCCCGGGTTTCAACCGTCACCCACGCAATCTTTGATGTTTTCATCATTTCCTGTTTGCAAACCGGAAAAACCCTGTATATATTCACAGCAACTGTATAAACGAACAGTGGCCAGAGTTATTACTTGCTCAAGAACGAGCGGAGGTTGCGGCATGCTCACACAACTCACGGTATCGAACTACGCCATTGCAGAAAGGGTTGAACTCCAGTTCAACCGCGGTATGACAGCCCTGACTGGGGAAACCGGCGCCGGCAAGTCGATTGTGCTTGATGCCCTTGGCCTGGCCATGGGAGGCCGGGCCGATGCCGGCGCTGTTCGCCATGGCGCCAAGCGTGCCGACATTACCGCCAGCTTCGATATATCCCGCATCCCCGAAGCCCGGTTCTGGCTGGACAGCCATGAGCTGGACGACAAGGACGATTGCATCCTGCGCCGGACCATCAGCAAGGACGGCCGCTCCAAGGCATTCATTAATGGCCAGCCCTGCCCGCTGTCACAATTGAAAGAACTGGGCGGCCTGCTGATGGATATCCACAGTCAGCACCAGCATCAATCCCTGCTGCGTAAGGAAACCCACCGAAAGCTGCTGGACGAGTTCGCCGGCGCGGAAAGCCTGGCCGACGAAACCCGATCTGCATGGAAAGCCTGGCACCAGACGCGTCAGAAACTACAGCAACGCCAGCACAATGCTGATGAGGCCGAGGCCCGTTTACAGCTGCTGCGCTATCAGGTGGAAGAGCTGGACAGGTTGGCGCTGGGCGAGGACGAACAGACAACCCTGGAAGCCGAACAGGCACAGCTCAGCCAGGCCGACGCCGTACTTCACAGCAGCCACCAGGCCGCCCTACTATGCACTGAAGATGAGGTTTCAGCCGCAGATCTGGTGCGCCAGGCACTGCACCAACTGGAGCAACTGCCGGTTGATGTGCCGGCACTGACCGACACCATCCAGATGCTGAACGAAGCACAGATTCAGATTTCAGAAGCCGGCGACAACCTGCGCCGCTTCGTAGACGACTACGAAGCCGACCCGGTCCGACTGAACGAAGTGGAAGAACGGCTCAGCGCCATTTATCAGATGGCGCGCAAACACCGGATCACCCCGGAGGAGTTACCGGAATTGCATCAACGCCTGAGCCAGGAGCTGGCCGAACTGGATGGCGGCGAAGGCAGCCTGGAACAGCTTCAGGCCGAGCTGGAAAACCAGCGGGCAAGGTTCGACGCCCTGGCCACCAAGCTGACAGAAACACGCCATAATGCCGCCATGGAGCTCGACCAGCGAATCGCCCGGGAGTTGGCACAATTGGGCATGCCATCGGTGCAGTTTGTCAGCCACCTGAGCCGGAACAGTGATGACGAGCCCGCGCCTCACGGCATGGAAGAGGTGGAATTCCTGGTGAGTGCCAACCCGGGCCAACCCGCCCGATCGTTGGCCAAGGTGGCTTCCGGCGGTGAACTTTCCCGCATAAGCCTGGCCATTCAGGTGGTTGTGGCACAAACCTCCACCACACCAACTTTGGTGTTCGACGAAGTGGATGTTGGCATCGGTGGCGGTACCGCTGAGGTCGTCGGCCGCCTGCTGAGATCACTGGGCGAGAACGGCCAGGTACTGTGCGTCACGCATCTGCCGCAGGTCGCGGCCCAATGCCACCAGCATTTGTTCGTCAGCAAGTTTACGGAGAAAGACGCGACCTATTCACGCATAGAGCCGCTGGATGATCAGGGTCGGATCAGCGAAGTCGCAAGAATGCTTGGCGGAGTGGACATGACAGAACAGACCATAGCCCATGCCCGGGAGATGTTTGTAAAGGGCCAGGCAACCCATCACTAATCCCCCTCTCGTTTCGGAGAGCTTCTGGGCCAGCCTTGTCGCTGGCCCTTTTTTTACTTCTTATCGGACTTCAGTGGTTTTACGTAGAGGATCAGGCTGTGATCAACAATTTCATAGCCGTGCTCTGCCGCAATCTTCTGCTGGCGCTCCTCGATGATCTCATCCACAAACTCAACAACCTCACCGGTCTGGGTGCAGACCATGTGGTCGTGATGATCATCGCCGGCCATCTCGAAAACGGCGTGACCACCTTCGAAGTTATGACGCAACACCAGGCCAGCAGCTTCGAACTGAGTCAGCACCCGATAGACGGTCGCCAGGCCCACGTCATCGCCCTGGTCCAGCAGCTTTTTATAAACGTCTTCAGCACTCAGGTGATGTTCTTCGGCATTCTCAAGAATATTGAAGATCTTGACCCTTGGCAGAGTAACCTTCAGACCGACTTTTCGTAATTCGGCGTTTTCAGATGACATGTTACCATTCGCTCTTTGGTGTGCCTCACGGCTTCCGGTATGATGAAGCCGCAGTACGACGGATGACCCGTTTCACACCTGCTCAACGCAGGCGAATTCAAGATAGAGGATTTCCCCCGGCGATGCAAAAGCTCCCCGCTATCGTTCTTATTAGCATTTTATCCTTGTCCGGCTGTGTTTTTCCGGGCGTTTACAAAATCAATGTCCAGCAGGGCAACATTGTCACCGATGAGGAGCTGACGGAACTGTCCGAGGGCATGCCCAGAAGTCAGGTTCACGCGCTGCTGGGAAGCCCGTTGATGCTGAACCCCGTCGACCCGTCCCGGGAATACTATGTTTACACCTTTCAGCGCCGGGGCAACGAGATCGAAGAACAGCGCATCATCGTTTACTACGAGAATGATCAGCTGAGCCACTACGAAGCCCAGCTCCTGGAAGAAACACCAGCCTACTAGCGCTTACGCTTTCTTTTTAGCCCGGTTCAGGCGAGCCTGCTTGGGATCAATCTTGAGTGGGCGGTATAGTTCCACCCGGTCGCCTTCTCTCAGAACATGCTCGGCCGGGTTCTTCACCACTTTGCCAAACACCCCCATATCGATAGCGTCCGGATCAATCTCCGGAAAGATCTCGGTAATCCTGGAGAGCTTCACGGCTTCAAGGGCTGTAGTGCCCGGAGGCACCACCACGGGCACAATCTGCTGCTTGTCCGGGCGGGCATAGGCCACTTCCACTTCCATCACACGATCCCTCCGCGATAAACCTCATCTGCGCGACGACAGAAAGCATCCACCATGGTATTGGCCGCCTGATTAAATACCGGGCCAAAAGTCATTCGTGAAAGCGAGCCTGAAAATTCGAACTCCAGGGTCAGGATTACTTTGCAGGCGTTATCGTCCAGAGTTCGAAAGTGCCAGCGCCCCGTAAGATTTCTGAGCGGGCCGTCCACGAGCTTCATTTCAATGGTCTCTGGCATCAGCAACTGGTTTCGTGTGGTCAGCCGGTGGCGAACGCCCCCTTTGGAAATATCCAGTGAAGCCATGATTTCAGCGTCATTCTGTTCGTGGACCTCTGCCCCGGCACACCAGGGTAAGAACTCAGGGTAACGGGCAACGTCATTGACCAGGTGGAACATACGCTCCGCCGAGTGCATAACCAATGCGGTCTTGTCGATCTGATGTGCCATGTAAACCGGATTTCCTGCGTTTCAGACTTCGTTCCAGCCCTGCCGGGCCAGTCAGACACTATGATAAAGGATATCGCCCTCTTTGGGGGTGTTTTCGTCAGGTTCAGGTTGTCCGTTCTCCGCTGGCAGCACGGCCTCTTCAGGGGTTTGCGGAGGTACATCTTCCTGAACCTGGCTGTCTTCAGGGGCCCCATCCTGCGCCTCGGTAGACGCCGGCGCCTCCTGACACCAGATAGCCGCACTGCCGTTGTCACACAGATTGCCGAGTGAAAAAAGCGTGTACTGCAACCCGATCCAGGCCGCCACAACAGGAAGCACCAGGCGCATGACCCAGAACCAGATTCTCCGGAACACAACCGGCGCATTGCCCAGAATGGTTGCCGCGAAGCGCCGGGTGATACACCAGCCGGCAAATGTGGCAATGAGAATAGCCACCGCCGGTATCACAATGCCACCGGCGACCAGTTCCAGCCATCGAAATACAGTGGCACCGCCTATGCGGTAATCGGCCCACAGATTGAAGGAGAACAGGGAAGCCAGCCCGGCGAACCAGACTGCAAGCCCGACAATGACCGCAGACCAGCCCCGAGGCGCCCCGGTCCACTCCCGGAACCATCCCACCACCGGTTCGAGCAGAGACAAACCCGTCGCCCAGACAATCAGCACCACCAGCAGGAAAACCGACGCGATCACCACCTGACTGTAGGGTAAGCCTGATAGCGCGACCGGCAGGGAAACAAAAAGCAGGCTGAAACCCCGTTCACCCTCAAGGCTGCTACCGTCCGCTGCAACTGAAAACATCATCAATCCGGCCATGATGGCGAACAGGGTGTCCATCAACACCACAGCCAGTATTGAGCGTTTCAGGCGGGTATGGCTGGTGGAATAGGCGCCAAATATGGCCCACACCCCCATTCCGAGACCCAAGGTATAAAAAGCATGGAAGAACGCTGCCTTGATACTGGCCGCTGTTACCTGCTCCGGCCGCATCACCAGAACGTGATCTATCCCGGACTGCAAGCTCCCCCGCATTGCTGCCAGCCCGAACAGCACCAACATCAACAGCAGGGTGCAGGGTACGATCATGCGCATCGATCGCTCCAGGCCCTTGACCACCCCGCGGGCAGAAACCGCAACCACGAGAGCCATGAAGAAAACATGCCAGGCCATAAACTGCCGATAGTGGCCCGGGTCCGACACCAGCTCCGACAGAACAGCAGTTGCTGAGGCCGCCGAAGCACCCTCGAAACGGTCAGTTGCACCGAAAAAGATGTAAGCCAGAACAATACCGCCAAAAACAGCGGTAAAGGAGAGCACCACGAACGCCGCAAGAATGCTAAGCGGCCCCGCCAGTCGCCAGAACGGTGAGCAGCCAGCGTTTTTCACCATACCGTCCATGGCCAGCACAATACCATGCCGGGCATGACGGCCAATCACAGCCTCCGTCACCATCAGCGGCAAGGTAACAATCAGCAGGCAGGCCAGGTACAGCAAGATAAACAAGCCACCACCGTGGATACTGGCCAGATAGGGAAACTGCCATAAATTGGCCAGGCCGACCGTGGCACCCACAGAAGCCCAGAAAAAGGTGGATTTTCGGGTAAACGACCCTATTGACGTCTGGTACTTGCGCAGCATTACTTCCCCAGGCAGTGACGAGCGCATCATTGTAGCCGAAGCAAGCCTGCAGGAACGACACTAAACCCGAGCCAGTCGGCGAATCCGTGACCCTTCTTGCACTCCTGCGCTACAATGCGCGCTTCGCTGGCGTACCGACAAGACCAGCACCGTCATTCTTCCGATCCCGGACAGGAATCATGAGCAAGAAGAAAGCAAACGCCCCAACCAGCAACACCATCGCCCTGAACAAGAAGGCGAAGCACGAGTACCATATTGAGGAGCGCTTCGAGGCTGGCCTGGCCCTGCTTGGCTGGGAAGTGAAGTCGTTGCGTGCCGGTAAGGCACAACTGGTTGATGCCTATGTACTGCTGAAGGATGGCGAAGCCTGGCTGCTGGGCTCCCACATCACGCCTCTGAATACGGCCTCTACCCATGTGATTGCAGACCCGACCCGCACTCGCAAACTGCTACTGCACGCCAAGGAAATCGCAAAGATTGTCGGCCAGGTGAATCAGGCGGGTTACACCTGCATTCCCCTCGCCCTTTACTGGAAAAAGAACAAGGTGAAATGCGAGATCGCCCTGGTGAAAGGCAAGAAGCTGTTCGACAAACGCGCTACCGAGAAAGAGCGTGACTGGAACCGCCAGAAACAGCGCATCATGCGCGAGGCCAACACCTGACACCCAAACTGTGTCGCATATGCACCCTCTTTGCTGATTTCAAAAAGCCTCCTATACTTTTAGGCCTTTCGTCAGTTGGCCCCGATGGCAGTACCAGGCGGCCCGGACTCCGGCACAGAGCCTAGGGAGGGCTTATGTCAGCAAAACGGACGGCCATGACCTCCGTCGATCGCTCCTGGTTACGCATGGATACCCCGGAAAATCCCATGATGATTTCCGCGGTACTGGTCTTTGAACACCCCATTCCGCTCAAGCGACTCAAGCGCACCCTGGAAGAACGCTTCCTGAAATTCCGGCGCTTTCGCCAACGCATTATTGATAAAGGTGACAAAGTCTACTGGGAAGACGATCCCCTGTTCGACCTGGACAATCACCTGCACACCATCGCCCTGCCGGGAAAAGCCGGTAAGAGGGAACTTCAAGCCCTGGCCAGCGACTTTAACAGCACCGCCCTCGATTTCCGCCGCCCCCTGTGGCAGATACACTACATCGACAACTATGAGAACGGCTGCGCCCTGTTAATCAGGATTCACCACTGTATTGCCGATGGCATTTCACTAGTGCGGGTACTGCTTTCGCTGACCGATCGCACTCCTGAACCCAAGCTCGAGCGCGTTGCACACCCAAAGCTACCCGCAAAACCCAACGGCACCGCCGCCAGCCGGTTCCTGCACCGGATTGTAGACAGCACCCAGGCGGCCTGGGGACAGGCCAACCTGTTCGTGGATTCCATTCGCAAAGAGCCTGACTACCCACTGAAGCTGGCCACCACCGCCGGCGGTATTGTTCTGGACCTGGCCAAACTGGGACTTGCCCCCTTCGAGCCGAAAACCAGCCTGAAAAGCCCACTGCTGGGCCGCAAACAAGTGGCCTGGGCCGAGCCCCTTGAACTGGAAACCGTGAAACAGTGCGCGCGGACACTGGGGGGAACCGTCAACGACGTATTGCTTTGCGCCGCGACCGGTGCGCTGACCCGGCATTTTACGGAGCACGGCCAGAGCATTCCGGACTGCGGCATTCGGGTTGCCGTTCCTTTCAACCTGAGGCCACTGGACCAGCCCATCGAAACCCTCGGCAATCAGTTTGGCCTGGTGCTGGTGTGCCTGCCTGTTGAGGTAACGGATCCGATCATGTGTTTCCGCCAGGTTCAGGAAAACATGAACCGGCTCAAACGGTCATATCAGGCCCAGGTAACCTATAGCCTGCTGGACCTGTTTGGCCGCGGCCCGGACATTCTCGAACGCCGGGCACTGGACCTGCTCAGCAACAAGGCCTCAGCAGTTCTGACCAACGTTCCCGGACCACGCCATGCGGTTTACCTGGCGGGCAGCAAACTGATTCAACCCATGTTCTGGGTCCCCCAGAGCGGCAACATCGGTATAGGCATGAGCATTTTCAGTTACGCCGGCACGGTACAGTTCGGCATAACCGTCGACAAAGGCATCAAAGCCGACCCGGGCGAGGTGATGGATTATTTCCGTGACAGCTTCGAGAACCTGCATCAGGCTGCACTCGCGAAAGCCGGCGCCGGCGGTTTCCGCCAGGCCTCCTAGGCTCACCAACGCCAGGCGTAGGTACAAATAGTAACGCCGTTACACAAAGAAGCCTTGAAGTCCGGCAATCCGGACACATATACTGAAGGAACAAGGGGACGACTTGGCTTCGACGCCGGTGACGAACCCTTGGGTGCATGCCGAGATGGCAGCGAATCTCGTAAATCCAAAGCTGCAACGTAATAGTCGCAAACGACGAAAACTACGCACTGGCGGCGTAAGCCGTTCCAGTCGTCCTGGCTGAGGCGCCTATAACTCAGTAGCAACATCCCAGGACGTCATCGCTTATAGGCTGCTCCGTTCACCAGAGCTCACTGGTGTTCGGCTAAGATTAAAGAGCTCGCCTCTTGCACCCTGACCTTCGGGTCGCTTGAGGTTAAATCAATAGAAGGACACTAAGCATGTAGACCTCAAGGCCTAGTGCTGGCGGACGCGGGTTCAATTCCCGCCGTCTCCACCACCTTGCAAGAGAAAAGCCCCTGATTTCAGGGGCTTTTTTCGTTTCTGGAATGACTCAATTCCTGCAGCACCTTCGCAGCACTCTGGAAAAAGAAGCCAACCATGAACCAGCCAAACGACCCGGAAAGCCTGACAGAGCTGGTCGCCAGAATACGGGACCATACCCGGAATCAGGATCGGGTATCAGTCGGGGATCTGATGACCGCAGTGGGTGAGCGCTCTTTTGGCCCGCTGGTCCTGCTGGCCGGCTTGGTAACGGTGGCGCCGCTTATTGGCGACATTCCCGGCGTACCCACCTTACTGGGCTTGCTGGTTCTGCTCACCTTGGGGCAGTTGCTGTTCCAGCGCCGCTCAGTCTGGATTCCCTCCCGTTTATCGAACCGCCATATTTCCAAACAGACACTGTTTAAAGGCCTGCAATGGGCAGACAAACCGGCGGCATTTGTCGATCGCTGGACCCGGCGGCGCTTACCCTGGTTGGTTTCCGGGGCTGGCCAGTATCTGATGGCACTGATTTGCATGGCGGTGGCTGCTGCCATGCCGATGATGGAAATTATCCCCTTCAGTGCCAATGGCGGTGGGCTGGCGCTGATGGCGTTCGGGCTGTCCATTGTCGCCCGGGACGGGCTGCTGGCTCTGGTTGCCATCGCCACTAGCGTTGGCACCGGCTGGTTGGTGATTACGAACCTGCCCTGGTAGGCGAACTGTCAAAAGACCTGTCACCATTTGATACAAAGCTGATGACGAATCGCTGAGCATAAAGCTGCTATTATTGCTACATAACCTTTTGATCGCTGGCGCCTTGTTTCATTTCTCAGAGCACCAATCGTGACAGCAAGCTCAGCAAGGAGCTTTCATCTTTTTGCAAGGATCGGTTTATGTCCAGCAAAGCGAAGCAGTCCCAGAAACTCCTTCTGTTCCGCCTGTTCGGATCGCGGCTGTTTGGCATTGGCACCCTGAAAATCCGGGAAATTCTCCCGTTTCAGCGGCTAACCAAGCTACCCCATAGCCATCACGCCGTGATCGGAACCGCAACCTTCCGAGGCTCGGCCGTGCCGGTCATCGATATGTCCGCAGCCGTGGGCTACCCGGCCCTCACCCGCGAAGAGCAGGCGAAAGCGTCCATCATTGTTACTGACATTCAGCGCCAGGAAATCGGCTTTCTGGTGCGCAGTGTTCAGCAGATCATCGAGACAGACTGGAAGAGCGTGATGCCGCCGCCCAAGGCCCTGGGCGCCAACGCCTTTATTACCGGCCTGCTGGATGTGGATGGCGACATTATCCAGTTGCTGGATGTCGAGCTACTCCTCGCCAAGGTCTACCCGGAATCGCTCGACGCCCAGACCGTGGCTCTTACGGATGTACAGAGCGAGACACTCAAATCCCTGAACATCCTCTTGGTGGATGACTCTCAGGTGGCCCGAAAGCAGCTGTCTGACGTCCTCGACAGCAAAGACATCAGCTATCACGTGACCGCCAATGGCGACGAAGCTCTGCAGGTTCTTCTCCGGGAGCATGAGTTAGGGCACCCGATCGACATCCTGGTGAGTGACATTGAGATGCCGGGCCTGGATGGCTACGAGCTTACTTTCGATATCCGGGATAACGCCAGCCTCAAGCAACCCTACATTATCCTGCATACCTCACTGAACAGTGAGATGAGCCTGAGCTACGCCAATCAGGTCGGGGCCAACGAGGCCCTGACCAAGTTTGACGCGGATGAACTGTTACAGGCCATGCTGCGCGGAGCTGCCCAGGCCGGCTAAAGCCGGCAGGTGAGCTCCGCCAGCTCTTCATCAAAGACTCGCCGGTTCTCGCTGTAGTCCACCGGCACATCCACCAGGTGAACACCCCCAGCCTCCAGTGCACGCTCGAGGGTCGGGCGCAATTCTTCGGTACGGTTAACCCTGTGGCCAACGGCACCGTAGGAGTCCGCGTATTTCACGAAATCCGGGTTGCGGTAATCCAGCCCGAAATCTTCGTAGCCGTCCTGCCCCTGCTTCCATTTGATCATGCCGTACGCGCTGTCGTTGATGATCAGCACGACCAGGTTCAGCCCAAGGCGAACAGCCGTCTCCAGCTCCTGGCTGTTCATCATGAAGCCGCCATCGCCGCAGATCGACATAACCTTCAGCTCCGGATAAAGCATGGCCGCCATCATGCCGCTGGGCAGGCCCGCGCCCATGGAGGCCAGGGAATTGTCCAGTAGCACGGTGTTGTTGTCGTAAGCCGGGTAGTTACGGGCAAACCAGAGTTTGTACATGCCGTTATCCAGCGCAATGATGCCATCATCCGGCATCACCGATCGGACATCGTGGACAATGCGCTGGGGAATCACCGGAAAACGGTCATCAGTGGCCCGCTCCTGAAGATGTTTGTCGACCGCCTGTTTCACTGCCATCAGGCCGGTGAAATCGTGGTTGGCACATTGTCCGCAGTGCTCGGCCATGTACTCCACACTGTTTGCAATGTCACCCACCACCTCATGCTGCGGAAAATACACCGGGTCGACATCGGCTCCGCTGAAATTCACATGGATGACTTTTTTACCGCCCGGAGTCATAAAGAACGGCGGCTTCTCCACTACATCGTGGCCGACGTTGATCACCAGATCCGCCCGGTCGATGGCGCAGTGAACGAAATCGCCGGCGGACAGGGCTGCATTGCCCATGTAACGGGGATGACGCTCATCAATCACACCCTTACCCATCTGAGTGGTGAAAAACGGAATGCCCGTCACATCCACCAGGTGCAGCAAGGCTTTGGACACCCGTTTACGGTTGGCGCCGGCGCCAATCATGATCAGTGGATGATGGGCCCTGCGCAGCATGTCGCAGGCCATGTCCAGGCTCTTCTCACTGGCCGTTGGACGACGGGCATCACTGGGATTAAAAATATGAATGCCCGCTTCGGCGGACTCCTCGGCAATGTCCTCGGGCAACTCCAAGTGCACAGCTCCGGGGCGCTCTTCCGAGGCAAGGCGAACAGCTTCACGAACCTTGGCGGGAATGGTGTTGGCGTTGCTGATCTGGCGAGTGTATTTGGTAAGCGGCCGCATCAGATCTACCACATCCAGAATCTGGAACAGCCCCTGCTTGGAGGACTTGATGGGCTTCTGGCCGGAAATCATCATCATGGGCATGCCGCCCAGCTGGGCGTAGGCGGCAGCCGTCACCAGGTTGGTGGCGCCCGGCCCAAGCGTGGACAGGCAAACTCCCACCTGGCCAGTCAGTCGCCCATAGGTCGCCGCCATAAAGCCGGCAGCCTGTTCATGCCGGTTCAGCACCAGGCGGATACTGGAATTGCGTAACGCTTCCAGGAAGGCGAGATTCTCTTCGCCGGGCACGGCGAAAATGTATTTTACGCCTTCATTCTCAAGTGCCCGGATAAACACTTCGGCGCCGTTAAGCGCCTGACGATGATCATTGGCCATAACTGTCCTCTTGATCTGAGAATTCTCAAATCAAGAGGATAGCATTACCTGAGCTTGAGCGTTGACAGGGTCCGTTCACGAACGCTGTTGAGCAGCTCCTCATTATCCACCAGAGACTGGCCATAGGATGGCACCAGCTCCTTCATGCGGGACTGCCACTGCTCGCTCTTGATCTTCTCCGGGAAGCAGCGCTCAAGCACATTGATCATGGCATTAGCCGCAGTAGAAGCCCCGGGAGAGGCACCCAGCAAGGCGGCGAGGGTGCCGTCTTTGGCTGCGACAATCTCGGTGCCGAACTCAAGCTTGCCACCACCCTCTTCGGTCTGCTTGATAATCTGCACCCGCTGGCCAGCCATCTGCAACTTCCAGTCATCTTCACGGGCATCCGGGAAGAAGTTGCGCAGGGAATTCACACGGTCGGCATGGGATTGGAACACTTCGCCGATCAGATAACGGGTGAGGTCCATATTGCTCTTGCTGACTGACAGCATCGGGCGCAGGTTGGTAGCGCGCACCGAACCAATCAGATCGAAGATGGAGCCCTGCTTCAGGAAGCGGGTGGTGAAGCCAGCAAACGGTCCGAACAGCAGGGCAGGTTCGCCATTGATGATGCGGGTATCCAGGTGCGGGACAGACATCGGCGGCGCGCCAATCGGTGCCTTACCGTACACTTTAGAATGGTGCTCCTTGACGATGTCCGGCTTCTGGCACACAAGCCACTGACCACTGACTGGGAAGCCACCGTAACCGCGGGCCTCATCAATGCCAGACTTCTGCAGCAACGGCAGCGCGCCACCACCAGCACCGAGGAACACGAAACCGGCTTCCAGCTTGGTCAGTTCGCCGGTTTTCTGGTTTTTCACCCGCAGTTTCCAGCGGCCATTGTCGCGCTGATCAATGTAGTGCACCGGGCTGCTGAGCATCAGTTCAAAGTTGGGCTGGGTTTCCAGCCATTTCACCATGCTGCGGGTCAATGAACCGAAATCCACGTCGGAACCATGTTTGATTCGGGTCGCGGCCACACGCTGCATAGGATCACGGTGGCGAACTACCAGCGGCATCCACTCTTCGAGATCCTCCGGGCTTTCCGTGTATTCCATTTCCTGGAACAGGTGGTGCCCGCTCAGACGCTCGTAACGGCGCTTTAGAAACGCCACGTCTTTCTCGCCCCAGACGAAACTCTGGTGTGGCGTACGATTAATGAAAGAGGTCGGCTCCGGCAGGATGCCCTGCTCCACCAGGTAAGACCAGAACTGCAACGACACCTCGAACTGGGCATTGATTTTCAACGCCCGCTCAATCTCGACATCGCCATCATCGGTTTCGGGGGTGTAGTTCAGCTCGCAGTAACCGGCATGCCCGGTACCTGCATTGTTCCATCCGTCGGTGCTCTCATGGGCAACGTGGTCAAGACGTTCCACCATGACGATGTCCAGGGACGGATCCAGCTGCCTGAGCATCATGCCGAGGGTCGCGCTCATGACGCCCCCACCGACCAGCACTACATCTGCCTGTCTAACGGCCATTGGTTTTCACCCTAGCTTAGTGTTGAAGCCTGCTGCCACTCCACGATCAGCAAAGTGGCCTGTCGGAAGCCGGCCTGGCGCGAGGTAGACGGCGCTGCCGTGAGCTTCCGGTCTGAAATTGCGCGCAATTATCCCGATTTTCGCCGAAAGAATAAATTGCGATTATCAATTGATGCGTGTCGGTTGCGGGCACCGCTGGCACCAGTGGTGCGATTACCGGTGTGTTGGCACATTGCCCGTCATCTTATCGTTTTGCCGGGATTGTCTCGTGTTTTGTTAACAATATCAGCGCCACTTTAGTCTGATACCCCGTCGCCCAACCATTGGATCATCCGTAGTTACCTGCAACGGCGCGCATCTCAGTGCTGACCAATCGCCCCCTAATACGGTATCTTGTGCGCCAAACACTTTCCTCCTGGCCGTGGGCCGGAGTTTCCCGTTAATCTTTTTGAGGTTTCTCTATGTTGATGGCCATCGGTGCCGTTATTGCCGGCCTGATCCTGCTGGTCTGGAGCGCGGACAAATTTGTGGAAGGAGCCGCCGCCACCGCGAAACACCTGGGCATGCCTACGCTACTGATCGGCATGGTCATTATCGGCTTCGGCACCTCTGCTCCGGAACTTGCGGTCTCTGCCATGGCTGCGTCTGACGGCAACCCCGGCCTGGCTCTCGGAAACGGGTATGGCTCCAATATCACCAACATCGCCCTGATTGTTGGCCTGACCGCCATCATCGCGCCGATCGCCGTGCACTCACAGGTCATCCGCAAAGAACTGCCACTACTGGTCGTACTCACTCTGATTGCCGGTGCGCAACTGATCGACGGAGAGCTGAGCCGACTGGATGGCTGGGTGCTTCTGGGCGTCTTTGCCGCGGTAATGGGTTGGTCCATCTATCAGGGGATACGTGGCAAAGCTGACCCGCTTGGAGGGGATGCTGAGTCCGAAATCGTTGCCCACCCCATGCCCCTGAAAACCGCAATTATCTGGCTGGTAATCGGGCTGATTCTGCTGATTGTCAGTTCAAGGCTTCTGGTTTGGGGTGCGGTCGCTATTGCCCAGAGCCTGGGTGTGAGTGATCTGATCATAGGCCTGACCATTGTCGCTATCGGCACATCACTGCCGGAGCTGGCCTCAGCTATTGCCGCCGTGAAGAAGAACGAGCACGACCTGATTCTGGGCAACATCCTGGGCTCAGGCATCTTCAACACCCTGGCCGTGGTGGGGCTCGCCGCGGCGATTCAACCGTTGTCGGTAGACCCTGAGGTGCTGTATCGGGACTGGACGTTAATGCTGGGCCTGACTCTGGCGCTTCTGGTCATGGGCTTCGGCCTGACCGGTTGGCGCAAGCTCGTATCGAGGGTTGACGGTGCCCTGCTGCTGGCCGTTTACATCGGTTACACCGGCTATCTGTTCTCTACCGTGGTCTCCGCCGCCTGAGCATCGCCGGCGGGGCAGCTTATTCTGCCTCGCCATTGCCCAGTAATTCCTCCAGATTCTCCCGCACGCCCGCCATAATCTCCGCAATGTCGTCCTTGCTTTTTCCTGCCGTGTCGATGGGGGTGCCCACCCGCACATCCACCGGCTGCCCCAGGTTAATCTGCCAGGTGCGCGCGGGCAGCACCCGATGAATCCCCCGAATCGCCACCGGTACAATCACAGCCTGAGTATCCAGGGCCAGGTGAAAGCAGCCTTTCTTGAAGGGTAACAGCTGACCGTCCGGAGAACGGGTGCCTTCCGGGGCTGCCCACAACACAATGCCACTTTCCATCATCTGACGGGCTTTCTCCAGATCCTTCACCGCCCGGTTGCGACGGGAACGGTCAATAGAGGGAAACTCGGCGGCTCTCATAGCCTGGCCCAGCAGGGGAATGCTGAACAGCTCTTTTTTGGCGAGCATGCGGATTGAACCTGGCAGCGACACAAAACTGACCGGTATGTCGTAGTGGCTGGCATGGGTGCTCATGATGATGTAGCGCCGGCCATCGTTAAAGTCCGGCACTTCTCCGCGAACAACCAGGCTGGCCCGAACCAGCCGCAACAATGCCGCCGACCATTCCCGGCAATATTTGTCGACAATCGGCCGGTTCAGGCGTCCGAAAAGCGCCCGCAACAGGATCAAGAGCGAATACAGCGCCGTCAGCCCCACGGAGCCAATCACGACGCCGGCACGACGCAGCAGGGTGGCCGACTCGGTAAGCGGGCTCAGATTCAGTCGCTTCATTTTGAATACCTCAGGAACATTCCGGCCGGCGCCTGCAGGGGCCGGACAATAGCGGCGGATTATACCGGCTCCCGGACCCACTGAATAACACCTGAATATTTGATCAATTATTAACCAGGACCTATACGTAATAAGGTTATACATACGCAAACCGAACCGCGTATTCGCCCGTCCGCAAACAAGACCAAAGACTGGAGACGGAACATGAAAACCGAAACAACCCTGGAGCGGGGCCCTAACGACCCGGGCCTTGCCAACCCTTCCCGGCGCAGCATTCTGATCGGCAGCGCCGGCGCCATGGCGGCAGTCAGCTTGCTGGGATTCAGCCGGCTCAGCGCCGC
Source organism: Marinobacter sp. EVN1 (assembly GCF_000475375.1). Taxonomy (NCBI): domain Bacteria; kingdom Pseudomonadati; phylum Pseudomonadota; class Gammaproteobacteria; order Pseudomonadales; family Marinobacteraceae; genus Marinobacter; species Marinobacter sp. EVN1. The sequence goes on along the minus strand of NZ_AXCB01000045.1, from coordinate 410,703 downwards.
GGAAGAACCAAAATCGCTACCGGATTATGCCGCCTGGAAAGAACGCAGCGCGCTGATTATCCACAGCACCAACACCATGGAAACCCAGCGCGGCGCCATCGGCAACGGCGTCATCACCGCCAGCGACCGACTGTTTGTGCGAAACAACCTGCCGGCTCCGCCCGCAAGCGTTACCGACAACCCGGATGCCTGGGAAGTCCGTGTCGAAGGCGTGAAGAATCCGAGAACCCTGACCGTGGGTGAGCTGAAATCCATGGGCGTGACCACCGTCGCCTCGGTACTTCAGTGCTCCGGCAACGGTCGGGCGTTCTTCCCTCACGGAGCCAGCGGTACCCAGTGGTCCGTAGGCGCTGCCGGATGCGTCATGTGGACGGGAGTACCCCTGCGTGATGTGGTCGACGCGCTCGGCGGAGCTGTGGACGGTGTACGTTACATCACCGGAACCGGCGGTGAGAGTCTGCCCGATGGAGTCGACCCAAAATCCATCATGGTTGAGCGCTCAATTCCCACCCGCGCCCTGGACAGCGCCCTGCTCGCCTGGGCGATGAACGACGAGCCTCTGCCACACACCCACGGGGGACCACTGCGGCTGGTGGTGCCCGGTTACTACGGTGTGAATAACGTTAAATACGTTAAACAGATTGCCCTTACCGAAAATCAGACTGACGCCAAGATCCAGGCCTCGGGTTATCGGGTGCGGGATGTGGGCATGAAGGGCTCACCAGACCAGCCCTCCATGTGGGAGATGAACGTTAAATCCTGGGTCACTTCACCACTGGAGTCCGGCCGGAAGGGACGCAACATGATCTACGGTGTGGCCTTCGGCGGTACGGTCGCGCTGGATAAGGTGGAAGTATCGACCGACGGCGGCAAAAACTGGAAACCGGCGCGGTTCCTGGGGCCGGATCTGGGGCCTTTTGCCTGGCGTCCTTTTGTGATGGCTGTCGATTTCGGCCCTGGCGAGCACCGAATTGTCAGCAAGGCCACCGATGTGGAGGGTAACAGCCAGCCCGAAGGGCGGATAGATAACGAGCGTGGCTACGGCCACAACGGATGGAGTGACCATGGCGTGACGGTCACCGTGGGTTGATCCTCAGTGGGCGGAGCCGGAGACAGCGCTGCCCGCTGATTCCAGATGTAGAAGACCATGAAGAGACAGCCTCAGACACTGATGGCCGCCAGCCTGACCCTGGCCTTACAAACCGCCCATGCCGACAACGAATCGGGAAGGGCGATTTTCACGGAAGTGGCGCAACCGTCCTGCACCATTTGCCACACGCTGGCCGATGCCGGCGCCTCCGGGTCTATCGGCCCCAACCTGGATGAGCTGCGCCCGAACCGGGATCAGGTAATCCGGGCCGTGACCAGTGGCGTTGGCGTTATGCCCGCCTTTGAGGAATCCCTCACCGAAAGCCAGATTCAGGCGGTAGCAGACTATGTGGTGTCCGTCACCAGCGCCAAGTAGCAGGACCCTATTCCGTTTCGCGGAAGTCCATGGCAATGGAGTTCAGACAATAACGCTGCCCGGTAGGTGGCGGCCCATCAGGGAACACGTGGCCCAGGTGACTGTCGCAACGGGGGCAACGAATTTCGATACGGGTCATTCCAAGACTGGAGTCCTCCAGGTATCGGATATGCTCCGGGTCGAAGGGCTGGAAAAAACTTGGCCAACCAGTGCCGGAATCAAACTTGGAATCGGAGCTGAACAGCGGCAGATCACACAACCGGCAATGATAGGTGCCGGACTTTTTGTTATCCAGCAACGTGCCACAGAAGGGACGCTCGGTGCCGTGATCGAGCAGCACCCGGCGTTCTTCCTCAGAAAGATGCTCAGCCCGGGCTTCCACTTCTGCCCGGGTTAACGGTGTCAGGTCATAGCCTGCTGCAGATACAGACATGGGTGCCTCCTCAAGCCTGGTCCGGGTCGTCTTTGCTGAATTCGGGCTTCAGCTGTTCGGGCCAGGTGTTGGCCAGTTTTTCCATCTTCGGTGCCGCTACCGCCATGATGTATGGTTGCCAGGGATTACGGGCGGCAAAGTTCTGGTGGTGCTCCTCGGCCGGATAAAAGGCTTCCAGGGGCTCCAGGGTGGTCACGATGCGATCCTGATACACGCCGGCGGCATCCAGCTGGCGGATATACGCCTCGGCTACATCGTGCTGCTCTGGGGTCTCATAGAATATCGCGGAGCGATACTGGCTGCCGACATCGTTACCCTGTCGGTTGAGCTGGGTGGGATCATGGGCCACCGAGAAGAACAGCTTCAGCAGTTGGCCGAAGCTGACCCGTGCCGGATCATAATGCACCTCGATGACTTCGGCGTGCCCGGTTTTCCCGGTACAGACCGCCTCGTAATTCGCGGTACTGGCTTCACCGCCGGCATAACCAGAGGTCACACGTTGAACACCGTCAACCGCCAGAAAGACCGCTTCCACACACCAGAAACAGCCCCCCGCCAACACCAGCCGGGACTCACCGGCCGCTTCAGGCAGATCCTGTTCAGGGTCCGGGAAACGACTCCTGGGAACACTCAGGCCGGGCAGATTACATGCATCGGTCATGGGCCACTCCGTACACTATACATCGTCGAATGATCACTGATTGTGGCGTCTCAATACTGAAAAGCCAAATCAGCACCTGTAATTTGCACTACCCAGGGCAACAACCATAATTAAGACAGGAACCACTGATAAGGTTCCGCTCGGCATCAGGGATAACAGCATGACCGCAAGGGTTCGCGTATCGGAAGATCAGGACGAGCTGCTCCACTACCGCCTGAGCCTGAGGCTCGGGCCCGTCCATGCCCGTCAACGCCTCGGCATTGAGCGGGAAACCGAAGCCCGGGTGTTCGGGCGGGACAAGCGCTCGTTCCATCTGGAAAACCTGACCAACGCTCCGGGACTGATTCGTTTCTGCCTGAAGGCCGTGGGCCTGCTACGCCGGGCTCAGGCCAACAGTTTGAAACTGACCACCGAGCACAACACCTTCGTGTTGCCCGATCTCCCATCGGCCTTCGAAGGCTTCCGCATCCTTCACCTGACCGACCTGCATGTCGATATGGACGAAGCGAACCTGCAGGCAGTTATACGGCAAATCGCCCCGCTGGATTACGATCTGTGCGTTCTGACCGGCGATTACCGCCAACGCACCTGGGGCCCTGTAGACGATGCTCTGGACGGTATGGCCAGACTGCGCCAGGCCATTCACGGCGACGCCTATGCCGTGCTGGGCAACCACGACAGTGTACGAATGGTGCCGGCTCTTGAAGACATGGGCTATCGGCTGCTGATGAATGAAATGGTACCGCTGGAGCGCGGCGACAGCCGCCTGTACCTGGCCGGTGTGGACGATGCCCACTACTACAAGGTTCACAACCTGCACCGGGCCGGCGACGATATACCCGCAGGGGGAATCAGCCTGTTGCTCAGTCATACGCCGGAAATCTGGCGGGAAGCCGCCCATGCCGGTTACGACCTGTTCCTCTGCGGCCACACCCACGGTGGGCAACTCTGTTTGCCTGGCGGCATCCCGCTGACGCTCGACTCCGATTGCCCGAGGCGCCTTGGCCGCGGGCTCTGGCAGGTAAACGGCATGCAAGGCTACACCTCACCGGGAGCCGGCACTTCGGTTCTGAATGTGCGTCTGAACTGCCCCCCGGAAGTGACCATTCACACCCTCACTCGCGGGCCCTGAGTTCAGTGTGGCTGTTTACGTATACCGAGGCGGTAAAACAGCGGAGAGAACAACATATTGGACAATGCGAACAGAAGGGCAACGGCGACCGTCTCCCACAGTGGCAGCGGCAGCCAGTACCAGGCCATCACCATAGGTAACAGCGCCTCGGGCAGCTGATCCAACCAGACCGCCCGGGCGCTGGAAGCCAACCCCATACGGCGCTTGGTGAAACTGCTGAGCATATCGCCCCACAGCGACAGGAAAGCAAACAGCGCTCCGAACAACCAGCCCAGGCCCACCCACAGGGCGAACAGCGCGCAGGTCAGAACGCCGGATACCAGCCCACGCCAGGTTTTGCTGGGCCCCAGCAGCGGTCGGCCATCGCGCCACAGCCGGCCACCATCGAGGGGCCAGCTGCCATGCCGATGAAACAACCGCGCCACAACCACCGGAGACCCGTTGGCCAGCACCAGCATGACAAACAACTCAAGCGACAACAGCACTCTGCTTTCCCCTGTTAACAGCCGGCCAGATCAGGTCAGTCCGCCTCGGGTCAGCTTGAGCGGGTCCATCAGTTCCTCAAGCCGTTTGCGGCTCAATCCGCTCCGCTCCTCGGCAACGTCGATAACCGGGCGCCCGCTACGGTATGCCTCTTTGGCAATATCCGCGGCCAGGGCGTAGCCGATTTCAGGGTTCAATGCCGTCACCAGAACCGGGTTTCGACCCACCCCCGCATTCAGGTTTTCGGTATTAACGGTGAACCCTTGCAGGGCCTTGTCTGCCAGCAGGTTCGAGGCATTGGCCAGCAACCCGCACATATCCAGCAGATTTGCGCCCACCAGTGGCAGCATCACATTCAACTGGAAGTTGCCGGACTGGCCCGCCATGGCGACAGCCGCATCCAGCCCGGTCACCTGGGCACTCACCATCGCCACCGATTCCGGTATCACCGGGTTCACCTTGCCAGGCATGATGCTGCTGCCCGGCTGCAAGGCCGGCAGGCTGATTTCAGCCAGACCATGGATCGGACCACTGTTCATCCAGCGCAGGTCATTGGCGATCTTGGTGAAGACCACGGCCACACCGCGGAACTGGGCAGACAGTGCCACAGGCGCATCAACCGCACTCTGCCCCAGAAACTTGTGCTCCAGCGACCGGAACGGATAGCCCGTATTCTGCTTCAGAAACTTCACAAACTGGCCAGCAAACTCCGACGCAGCATTCACCCCGGTACCTACCGCGGTACCGCCCTGGGGTAGTGCCGCCAGGTCCTCCATGGCCCGCTCAAGGCGAAGCTCGGTCGCCGCGACCTGCTCCCGCCAGGTTCTGAGCTCCTGGCCAAGTGTCACCGGCATGGCATCCATCAGATGGGTGCGCCCGGTCTTCACCTGCCCGGACAGTTCAGCCTCCCGGCCGTAGATCACTCCCCGGAGATGCGACAGCGCCGGCAGCAGCCGACTTTTCACTGCCAGCACAGCGCTGACATGGATCGCAGTCGGGATCACGTCGTTGGAACTCTGGCTCATGTTGACGTGATCATTGGGATTAACCTCCACGCCCTTCTCTCGCGCCAGAGCCGCGATCACCTCGTTCACGTTCATGTTGGTGCTGGTACCGGAGCCGGTCTGGTAACGGTCCACCGGAAACTGATCTGCATGTTCCCCTTTCAGCAACCGGTCGCAGGCGTCACAAATGGCATCACGCAGTTCCGGCTCCAGCAAGCCCAGTGACGCGTTGGCCTGGGCCGCCGCACGTTTGACCTGAACCACAGAGGCAATGAATTCGGGCGGCATCGGCTGCCCACTGACCGGAAAATTGTCCACCGCACGCTGGGTCTGCGCGCCCCAGAGCGCACTGTCCGGTACCCGGACCTCACCCAGGCTGTCTTTTTCAGTTCTGAACTCGGTCATCACATCCTCCTTGTCACGCTCGATAGCTTCCCACAGCGGCCCTCAGGTGCCGTTACCATGGGATTTCAGGCGGACATGGTCGCAGATGCCGGTCACCTGCTCAAAATTCAGAATCAGTGTGTGCACGGTATTGGTGTAGGTGTCGTGCAGGTGAAACTTGAAGCGGCTCTGCTTCTCGCCCTGCAGAAAGGCATCGTACTCGCGCACCAGCTCTCGTACATCACCGCCGGAGTCCTGGCTCCAAGTGGCATTGAACGGACCCAGCACGGCACCACCGGCAAGGCAGATGGTGACTTCGTGGTTAGTGAGATGGCCGTCTTGAGTGGTCATGACATTTCCCTCCTGAAAGCACTCAGCGATAAGTGTAGTCGCTCTCAGGCGCCGGGCTCTGGCAATTGCCAAAGTCATCACAGAAACAAACATTTCCGGCAACCCATCCTGCATTTGTAGGATTTTCCTACAAAACGACAAATGCCACCCTGATAACCTGTCCAGCCGATTCGATATCAAGGAACGACCGTTAAACATGGGGCACTTCCACTCACCTGCGGTTTTACTGCGCTACCATAGCGAAGAGGCAAAGCAGACGTTCGAGGCCTTGTTCGCGCAGGACTTCTCGATACACGCCTTTAGCTCGGATGAGGCAGTGCTTGAGCACATAGTGGCCGCTGAAGCACCGCCCGCAGCGCTGGTGATAGCCGGATGCGAAACCTCAACCGCCATTAACTCCGCTCTGCTGGCCAAGGCCAGAACACAATATCCCACCGTGCTCCGGGTGTTGATAACCGAGCGCGTTATCCTGAGCGAACTGGTGGCGCTGCTGGACACCCAGGTAATCGATCGTTGCTTCGAGCAGCCCCTGGACCCAGACCTCATACGCTCACACCTTTTGACAGCGGCCCTGACAAGCCCGGAGCTGTCCGGCCAGACCAAACACCAGCCATCGCTGCCGAACACCGAGGGGCAGCGCCCCGTTGTGCTCATTGTCGATGACGAACCTGCCGCCACGAAATATCTGATCCGTCAACTCGAACACCTGCAGGATGAGTTCTCCCTGCTTTCCGCAGACACTGCGGAAGCGGCACTGGAACATCTGCGAACGCCAGGCGCGCCGATTGCAGTGGTGATGACGGACCAGCGGATGCCGGGCATGCAGGGCAAAGAGCTGCTGGATGAGTTGCGTCAGTCTCATCCGGCCGTTGTCCGGATTCTGACTTCCGCCTGGGGCGAGGTGGACGTTGCCCTCAATGCCGTGAATGAAGGCCGGATCTTTCGCTACCAGAAAAAACCCTGGCAAGCACAAACCTTGCTGCCACTGTTCCGGGAAGCCATCGCTCGCCACCGTGAGCTGGCGTCGGCCCTGGACAACACCCGCTGCGAAACCCGGAAACGCTTTGCCGAGCTTCGCCTGCAACGCCACGGCAGGCTCGTCGATCATCTGAGACCGATCCTGAGCGCCCAGGTTCCCGATACCACACTGAACGCTTTTCTGGATACCGTGGCCAGCATTGACCACCTGCCTGCGGCGAAAGCACACCTCAGGGCCAGCCAGGACATGCATCTGGAACAGGAGCTTGTCCGGCGGTTCTGCGACCATGTGCGGCAGGAACTCAGTCGGCTGGAAAACATCGTCCCGGCAGGCCCCGGGCAGAGCCGGATGACGTCACTATTCAGCGGGACCCCGCCCCAGGAACGGGCCACATCGTCTCCACCCTGCTCGCCGGCAGAATTACTGGGGCAAGCCCTCAACACCCTGCTTGTCAGCTCCGGTCTTGACTGGAGCCACCTGGTGCTAACCGAGAGTCGCGATCAGCTTCACGTAGCCCCGGAACAACCGCTACGCATCTACAGCCATCTACTGGCTCCGCTCACGCGGCTCTCCGATCCGCTTCTTGAACAACAGGCAGCACTTCTGATGCTGTTCGTCACCACCAGCCTGCTGGGCGGGGACGTCAGTGCTGAGGCAGATGGCCAGTGCCTGCATCTGGCCATTACCCTGCCGGTACTCCCGGGATCGGGTAACTGACCGTGAACCCTCAGCGCAGACTCCGGCTGTTCGCGACCGTCAGCCACCGTCTTTTCCGCGACGGTTTGCTATTCCAGATTCTTCATAACGAAGACATTGAGTTAGTAGGCGAATCCGAGACCGGCGTTGAGACGCTGCAACGCCTGGCTGCTGTCAGACCCGGCGTGCTATTGATTGAAGAGAATCTGAAAGACAATGATGGACTCACCATTGCTGAAAACGCCCTCAGCCTGCACCCGGCGCTCTCGGTGCTGCTGATCTCCGACACTCCGGTCAACAGCTCGCGCATGGCGATTTACCTGGAATCAGGAATCAAGGCGGTGGTCTCGAAACAGCAGTCGATCCAGGAACTGATCAAAACCCTGTTCTACATTCGCAGCGGTCAGGTATACCTTGGCAACTGGCAATCAACACGCGACCGGGCTGATGACGCTCTTACCGCTTACCAGGCATTGTCCGGTCGCGAACGGGAGGTGGCGAGACTGATGTCACAGCGGATCGCGGTTCGAGATATCGCTGAGGAACTGGGGGTGTCCTGTAAAACGGTGCATTCCTACAAGGACCGGATCTTCGTCAAGCTGGGCTTCGAACGCCTGCCAGAGCTGATTCTGTTTATGCAAAGACATCACCAAAGGGCGTTACCATGAACCTGCTCTCCGGTATTGAGCAGATCAAACAGCTGCCCGTTGATCGGCAACGGCGGTTCGAACGTTTTTCGCGCACCCAGTACCGGTACCGCGTGCTGCCGCTGTTCGCCGATGTTTACCTGATCATCGCGTTTATCGGCACCCTGCTTTTCCTGGCCGGACAGCTCACGCACTCAGTGGAGCCCCCGGTGTTTGCCGGTTACCTGCTCTACACCGGGGTGCTGACAGCGCTCATTCTGGCTCATCGCTTCACCCGGTTGCGGCGAGCCGCACCGCTGGTTGTCTATCTCGTATTCATCAACATGGCGACATTCAGCTACCTCGGCTATATCGGTGCCGGCGCCGCCATTGCGCCTGTGGTGGGGCTGTTCTTTTTTATCAGCTCGGTCGGCATCATCACCCTGTCGCTGAAGCATACCAGCATCATTTTGGCGGCCAACCTGATCCTTCTGGTGCTGGCCACCGCGGTCACAGTCCCGGCCGATCAGATTGTCACCGTGCTTATCGGCGTAATCACCAACTGGCTGATTCTGATGTGCCTGGTGGTGTCACCGTTATCGGCGTGGTTTTTCTCCCAGTTCCTGCGCAACCTGCTGGCCCTGCAGTTTCTGCTCAGAGATCGAAACCGGCAACTTTCCCGCGCCTTGCAGACACTGGAGGCCACCGAGGACAAACTGGCCCAGGAGCAGAAACACCAGGCCCTGAGCCACATGGCCAAGGGTCTGCTGCACGAGATCACCAACCCGCTCAATTGCGCCATACAGGCGGTAGACTTTTCCGCGGCGATCAACCGGAATCCGGACGTGGCCGAGGCGCTGGACGATGCTGCAAGCCATCAACACCGGATTGCAGAGATCGTGTCGGATCTGATCGAATTCTCCCGCCCGGCGCCGGATCATGGCCCGGAGGCTGTAAATCTCGACAAGCTGGTGCAAACGGCGCTGCGATTTTGCCGGCACCAGCTTCAGGGCACCGCAGTCACCACCCAGATCCCCGCTGGCCTCTCTGTCGCCTGCTTTCCGTCACCGCTGATTCAGGTGTTCGTCAACCTCCTGATGAATGCATCGTCAGCCATCCGTGCTGTTAGCCCTGCACGACCGCAAATCCGGATTACCGCTGCCGCCACCGAAGCCGTGACCAGCATTACCGTCCGGGATAATGGCAAAGGCATCGACTCCAGTGACCTGCAGCGACTGACTGACCCGTTTTTCTCCACCAGCGAGACGCCGGATAACCTGGGGCTGGGATTGAGTATCTGCCATACCATCATGCGGCATCATCGTGGAACCATGAAAATTGCCAGCGAACCCGGGCAATGGACCGAGGTAATACTGGAACTACCCCGGCATATCGATGGGCCCGACAAAAGCACTCGCCCTCCCAGCTAAAACCGGTAAACCAGCCGCAGGGTCGCGGCATTACCCCCGGGATCCGGCGACAGACGATTACCGCTGATCTCCGGCATCAGGTAATTCAACCGAAGCTGAATGTCTTTACCCAGATAGTAATTCAGGCCCACGGTGGTGACGCTGGCTTCCGCCCCGATGCTTCGATCCCTCAGATCAACGGCACTGTAACGCGCCACCAGTTCCAAGGCGCCGCCGTTACTCTTTGGTTTGATGCGTTTGAACTCGCCCCGCTCGTAGGGGCGCTGGTCGTCGGTCAACAGCAGGCCGGCCTGGACATAGCCCCCGGTAAACCGCCACCATTCTCCGCCTTTACGACGCACCTCCTGAGCCATGACTTCTGCTGTCACGGTCAACCGATGAAACTGCCAACCGGCCTCCACGCCCGCAAGCCTGCTTTCACGGGCCTCAAAGCGGGGACTGCGAACCACGTTGTCAGCGCTGAACACCTCGGCCTCATCCTTGATCTGGAATTCCTCCTCACGATGCTGGCGCCAGGATGCTGCTGCACCGAGATGGAGTACCTGATCCTCCGAGCGGACGGGAGCACGGGAGACCCTGGCAGTTACAGCGCTGCCGTCTTCCGGTTTACGCTTATCGCTGAATATACCCAGCGCCCAGGTTAAGGATTTCCGGTACTGCCCCACCATAACCCCCAGTGAACGGCCCGGCGCAAAAGCCGAGGTAGCCATTGAGCGCTCCCCCGTACTGAGACTTGAGTAGCTGGTCAGCCGTTCCATACCGAACGGCTCCTTGAACTGGCCCAGCCGGACGGCAAGGCGATCAGGGCCGTTGTACTGAACATAGGCATCGCCCAACTCTGCGTCTCTGTTGTCGCCTTCAATCTCGTAGCCGCCGTCAATCTCGGCCTCCCAGGCGTCGCCCCACGCCAGTTCAACCTGGAGCTTGGCGTTGCGCAACACGCCACGCGTCGTGGATTCTTCTCCGTCCTCATCATGGAACGCGCCGTAGTGGTCGACACCCGCCGCGATGTAACCACTCACCTCCGCCAGAGCCCCCCCGTCGCCATCGCTCGCCAGGGCGTCTGAACCAATCATCGGCAGCAGCGCAAAGGCCAGCAGTTTGCCCGCTTGCTCATTCATGTCCCGCCTCCAGGTGATAGTGCATTCGAAGCATCGCGGTGTCTCTCAGGTAGCTGACAGACACCACATCAACCCGGAACACGTCCAGCCCGGTGCGTTCCCTGAGATCGGCAATCAAGGCTGCCTGTTGTTGCCGGTGCACGTTCTCGATCTTTTCGTATTCCACCTCCTTCTCACCGTGTCGCGGTAACAGGATGCAGGTTTCGAGCACAACCGCCAGGGCGATGACCAGGCCATTCAGCATGATCAACTCCAGGTGGTGCATGGTCCCGACTGCGGCCAGCAGGGCCATGGCGATCACCAGGAACAGGTAGGTCATCTCCTTGATACCCAGGGCTTCGGTGCGATAACGCAGCATGGAAAACACGGCAAACAGGCCAAAGGCAAAGCCCATCGTAACCGTCACCGAATGCAGCAGCGCCGTCACCAGAAACACGCCAACGCCGAAGAGAATGAACGAGGCGGCATTCTCCCGGTGACGGGAATAGCGGTAATAACAGCGAATCAATACCAATACCGAGGCCGCGTTAATCAACAGCCGGATAACAAAATGGAGGTCAACTGCAGATTCCATGAACGCTCCTTAACAACGGTTTGAATCGATTGGTTTTCAGGTTGTCTCCGTCCAGAAAAACCCGACCAACGCAGTACTTGCTGAAAGTCACCGGCCTGTATCCGAGCGCGGCCAGACGCGCCATCAAAGGCGAGCCAGAGGCTTTCCGGTCATATTTGATTTCGAAAATGGCAAGACCCGGGAGCGCAACGGAATGCTTTCGATCAGGCGTCTGGAAGGAGAGCCCGGTATCCACCGTCACCCGCTCATGGCCGTCCCGCCGGAGCAAAGTCATCCGTTCATACCGGACAAAAAGTGCCGGCCGCATCCCTGCAGCCGGAAGGCCGAATTGCCCGGAAAGGAAATCATTGATGACGTGCGGGTCCCGACCGTCTCCGGTTAACGACATCCGGGTTTTGATGGTGCGTTGCCGGTTGCTCTTCTTCTTGACTTCAAGAAAGCTCTCTCCGCTTTGCCGGTAGTGACGAATCCGCAGCTTGAAACGATTAAGCTTGCCGTTGTGATGATCCAGATACAGCTGGCTGTCCGGCGTATCCAGATACAGGGTGTCGTAGGTAAAACGCCGAGCCGCCTCAATCTCAAGCATCGAATACTCGCGCTCCAGGCCCTGAAGACACTGGTCTAGCTCATGAGCCGGAATCATGAACTTGGTGTCCACACGGTTCATCAGGAGCGCTCTTGACTGCGCCTCAAGGGAATGCCCGGCAAATCTCGCCACCGGGCTACCAACGGCCATGTTCATGGCACGTCGGCCACGTACTCCAGGGTGGCATCCAGGGTGATTGCCACGTCCCCGGCCTGCTCCCCGGTGCCAACACTGGTCAGGGTAATCTGCCCTTGAGCTCCCAGAGCAATCGTCCGGACATCTCCTGGCAGGCTCTCATCCACCTCAAACAGCAGCGCATTGGTGGCAAAGCCATGGAAGCGATGGCTACCCGGTACGTAGTCCGACGATTCAATAAACAGCTGAAGCACATAGGGTTTGAAGCTGTCTCCGGCATCCACGCCGATCATCAGGAGGCTAACGACCGCCGGTTTGGTTTCCCGGTCCACGGAATACACCAGGCTGTCCACTTCAAAGGCGGCGTAGGTCAGGCTGGCACTGACGTTGCGCCCGTCCGGCAAGGTGAAATTGAATGCACCTCGGTCATTTCCGCTCTGGGATGTGATGTTGCCCGTCAAAGCCGTCGTGGTGGGCGCGCTGCAATCCGGCTCCTTGTCTGCCAGAAGCGAGACTTCGCCAGTCGGCGTCTCCGCCGCCATCGCCTGTTCCAGAACAGCCCTGCGGGCGGGCTCGTAATCATCGTCGCCCGGCTCACCGTTGCCGATGATAAAGCGTTGCAGGCTGGCCGCCGCCTCCTCGGTGGTTCCGGTCAATTGACGAATGCGCGCCAGACGGTCGGTCAAGGCATTCTCATCCCACTGGGTTTCCAACAGGTTCTCCAGCTCCGCATAATAGGCTGCCCGGTATTCGGGTATCTGGAACAGACGATCTGCGAGCCGGAAGTTGCGATAGAAAACACCGGTTAGCGGCTTGAGCGGATGGTCCCCGCGAAAAGCCGTGTCCGCCCCCCAGGGAATGAAATGGAACAGTCCGTCCTCCGGGTTACGGTAAATATGGAAGTTGTTGGCATTACCGGTGGCAGAATCCCAGGCGCCGAGCAAGGTTTCCACCGCCCAGAAGCGGATGAACTCGTCCACATCGACCAACTGCGGCAACACGTTCAGCATCTGCTCATCTGGCAACGCCAGAGCTTCTGCAACGGCTTGCAGATCGCTTCGGTCGTTTTCCTTTTCGTTGGTCTTCTTCTCGAATCGCTGGCTCAGCCAGGTACCAAAATCGGCAGTCTGCGCCTCATACTGATTGCCCTCATCGTTGCCGAACGCACGGGTCAGGAAAGGCTTTTTAAGAGGCTCTACATTGGTAAACACGCCGAGTGTTTCGCCGTTCACGGTTACCCTGGCGTAGTTGCATCTTGGCGCCGCAATGCCGGCTTCACGGAACTGGTCATACGCCATGCATTGCCTGGCATTGGAAGGATCCTGGCGATTGTTGTTCAGGGTCATCCGCGAGGAGTTCTGGTAGGTCCGGCCTTTCTGCAGGTCGTTGAAATCCAGCTTGAGAGAGGGAATGCTTGGGCTGAGAGAACCCATATAACCCTTTTTGCGAACAATGACGTTGTCCATCCGATCGCCATCAATCGACACACGCGCGGTAAATTCCGTGTATTCAAACGGCGGTATACACTCGCGATCCGTGCTCGCCAGGGTACGCCCCTCGGCACGCAGCTTTTCGAAATCATCAGCGGACATACGAATGTCCACGGCCATTATCCGATCCGGGGCGTAAAGGTCGCCATCGCCACCAATGTTGACCGGCTCAACCGGAGCATCGAAGTCTGAGGGATCAGAAGAATCCGAGCCTCCGCCCCCGCAGCCCTGCAGCACCACCAACGCCATGCCTGCCATTAGCCAGCGGCAGCGCCCCCACGATGTTCTGAATCCTGTTGTTGTCATGAAGCACTCCCTGAAGATTGTCTATCGTGGCCGGGGGAAAACCGGCTTTAGGAAGTATTGCGGCTGGAATGCACGGGAGTCTGTAAGACGGTCTTACAGCGTCAGAACGACGACGAGGCAATCAGGCTGGTCAGCAATGCCCGCAGTCGGTTGGGCTTGACCGGTTTATTCAATACAGGAAGATACTGGGCTCGTAACAAGGCTCGCGTCTCGTCACTGCGATCAGCCGTAATGATGGCCCCGGGCAGGTCCATCGCCAGATGTCGCCGCACCGAGTGAATGGCATCAAAACCGGTCTGGCCATCATCGAGATGGTAATCCGCAAGCACGGCTCTCGGAGTCAAGCCGGATTCATCCAGTCGGGCCAGGGCATGGTCCCGGCCACCGGCCGTAATCACGACACACCCCCATCGACTGAGAAGCATCGCCATGCTCTCAAGAACGGCTGGCTCGTTATCAATGACCAGAACCGGAGCTCCCTCAAAACCGCGGTCTGTCGACACGGCCGGGGCAGGCTTCGCAAAGGCCTGCAACGTTGGCACGGGAACGCGTGGCAGCGTTACGGTGAAGCGAGAGCCAAGCCCGGGTCTTGACGCCACGTCAATCCGATAGCCCAGAACCCGAACCATTCGCTCGACAATGGCCAGCCCAAGGCCAACCCCTTGCCTGCCACCGCTCCCCTGCGGCAGGATCTGATGAAACTCGGTAAAGATTTCATCGAGCTTGGCGGCATCAATTCCGACGCCGGTATCCCAGACTTCGAGCCGAACGTCATCATCGCGCACACGCACCGCCAGCATCACACCACCGGACCGCGTGTAACGGAAGGCATTGCTGAGCAGGTTTCGAAGAATACGGGTGAGCATACGTTGATCCGTGCGCACCATGGCCGGTGAAGAACGGACCCGAAAACCAAGCCCTGCGTTGGCCGCCACGGCCTCAAACTCGCTGCCGAGACTGCGCGCCAGCTCATCGACGTCGGTATACACCAGATCGGGCTTCATCGCCTGCTGATCCAGCTTGGAGATGTCCAGCAAATCGGCCAGAAGATCCTCTGCGCCTTCCAGAGCACGGTGGGCCTGGTGCACCATCCGGCGTTCGGCATCGGGCAGGGTGCTGTCCTGCAACGCCGAGATCATGAGCCGGGCGGCATTCAACGGCTGGAGTAAATCGTGACTCGCGGCGGCCAGGTACTTGTCTTTACTCCGGTTTGCATCTTTGGCGGCATCGACAGCAATCACCAACTCCTGCTCAACTTTCTCGCGCTCTTCAATCTGATAGCGGAGGTCCACGTTGGCGTTCTGCAACGCTTCAGTGCGTTCCTCCACCCGGCGCTCAAGTTCGGCGTTGAGCTGTTCGAGCTTTTCCCGGGCCTGAACACGGTCAGTGATATCAGCAACAAAGGCTTCCACCACTTCAGGCCCGAGGTCTGGCCGCCGCAGCATGGTCACGGCGACATGGACGGCCGACTGGTCGGCCCGACGAAAACGGGCCTCCCGCGCGCTAAGGCTGCCGTAATCCAGCAATTCCTGGCGAATGACATCAAACTCCGCGGCGCTGAAAAAAAGCTGTTCGCGAAGCCGGATCATCCGGTGCTGAAGCTGTTCAGGGCTGTCGTATCCGCAAATCCGCGCCATCGCCGGGTTGCAGGCCAGAAAACCACCCCGCAGATTGGCCTGAAAAATGCCATGCAGCGCGTTTTCGAACAGCCATTTGTAACGGTTGCGTTCCCGCTCCAGCTCCTCAATACGTTCCTGCAAGGCCGGATAATAATTCTTACGCACCGACTGACTGCCAAGTCCCAGCAGATCGCCAACGCCAAATCCACTGTCAGGCGATTCAGAGGGCTTCTTCATAAACCACCTGAACATCCCGAAGCGACGACTTCCTTGGGTTGGTCAGTATGCAGGGGTCCTTTAATGCATAGCCTGAAAGATAGGGGATATCCGATGTCGTCACACCCAGCTCTTTCAACCGGGCTTCGAGGCCGACGGTTTTCTTGAGCGCAACAATACGGGCCATCAGGTGTTTTTTGACCTGGGCATTACTCATTCCCCGGGTATCAATATCCATGGCCTCCGCCACACGCCGGAAGCGGTCTTCGGCAAACGGGAAGTTGTAGGCCACCACGTGCTCCAGCAATAGCGCGTTGCACAATCCGTGGGGCAGGTCCAGGAAGCCCCCAAGGCTATGCGACATGGCGTGTACTGCCCCAAGAATGGCATTTGAAAAGGCCAGGCCCGCCTGCATGGAGGCCAGCATGATCTGCTCGCGCAATACCGGATCTGCCGGGTTGGCAACCAATGGCTCCAGGTTCCGGTTGATCAGTCGGATGGCTTCGAGAGCGTGCGTGTCGGTGAGCGGTCCGCTGCCGGTAGACACAAATGCTTCAATGGCGTGAACCAGCGCATCCACCCCGGTGCAGGCGGTCAGATAAGCACCCATGGTTTCCGTGACTTCCGGATCAATCAGAGAGACATCCGGCACGACCGCCTTGCTGATAATGGAAAACTTGAAGCGCCGATTGGGGTCCGAAATGATCGCAAACTGGGATACGTCGGCAGAGGTTCCCGCCGTCGTCGGAATCAGTATCAAGGGCGGAGGGGGATTGGTGATGGTATCCACCCCTTCGAACTCCAGAATGCTCCGACCGTGCGTGGCGACAATACCGATGCCCTTGGCACAGTCCATCGGGCTGCCACCACCAATGGCGACGATAACGTCACAGTCATTCGACCGGTACTGCTCGGCACCCGCCATCACCTCATCCACTTTGGGATTGGGGGAAACTGCAGTGTAAGTGGTGCAGGCCAGGCCGGCTTCTTTCAGGAGCGTTTCAATCTCACCAACCCACCCGGCAGCCTGGACACCGAGGTCCGAGACAAGAAACACGTGGCGCGCCCCGAAATTGCTGGCAAAATTGGCCACCGATCGGCGTGATCCCGCGCCGAACACAATCTCCGGAGAGACAAACTTTCGCAAAGCAGAAATGTCGTAACTCATGGGGCCTGACGCGTACGGTTGTTGTTATAGGAGTAACTGACATATTAACGCAACTTGGCGAGCGCTTCATCGACCTTTTGGCTAAGGCCGGCTCACTCTGCCAGTCTGCGATAGAAGCGCCATAGTGTATCCAGCATCGTGACCTGATTCTCCGGAGAGCGGAAACCGTGCCCCTCTTCATCAAACCAGACCAATTCGGCGCACTGGCCTGCCGCTCTGAGAGCCGCCACCATTTCCCGGGTTTGCTCCGGCACCACCACCCGGTCCTTTCCGCCCTGAAAAAACAGCGCCGGACAGGCAATCCGGCCTGCCTGGAGGGCCGGTGTCCGGGAACGCCAGTTAACACCTCGAGAACCCGGTGGGCCCAACAACCAGTCAAGATAGCCCGACTCAAACCGATGGGTGGCTGCCTTCAGCTTCAACGGTTCGGTCACGCCAAACACACTGCCGAGACCACGAAATAACTGTCCCGGCTGCATGGCTGCCATCAGCGCGGTATAGCCACCGGAACTGCGCCCCTGGATAAACACCCGCTCAGGGTCTATCCCGCGGCTGGCGCCAAGCGCATGTTTCACCCTTACAACATCGGCAACATCGGCTCGTCCCCAGTTGCCAGCCAGCGCCTGACGATATGCCCGACCAAAACCGGTGCTGCCGGTGTAATTCACGTCCGCTACCGCAAACCCGTGCTGACACCAGAACTGTATCTGGGCATTGAAGGTAGCGTAGGCAGCCGAGGTCGGTCCGCCATGGGCCAGGATGATGAGCGGTGAGGCCTTGGCTGGCTTTGCCGGCCGGTACAGAAAGCTTTGCAGCTCGAACGAAAACTGGTCATCTGGAGGCAGGCACAGAGTCTCCGGCCAGACCCAGTCGCGTTCTGTGATCGGTGAAGAGGCCGCACTCAATACCTCCTCCCTTCCGGTGTCCGGATCAATCCTGAGAATGTGATCCGTGCTATCCGGTCGGCGGGCCAGACAAACGAGGCTATTATTCCACGCACACAGCCACCGGAAATCCGAGTAAGACGATGCCACCCGGCGACGCCTGCCGTCTCGATCAATCCAGAGTTCGGCCCACCCCCTGACATAACGGACCTGTCCCCACCCCCCGCCAGACAGGGGGCAACTATGCTGCTCCCCGAGCTGCCAGGGCGCATTGGCGTGATCGGCCATGACCTCAGCTCCTGCGGTCCAACACAGCGAGTGGTGATTTCGATCCACCCTAAACGGCTGCCACCAGCCAAGGTGATCCGACTGAACCCAGAGCTGGCTATCATCGAACTGGGGCTGCTGGACAGATCCGCCTCCCGGCGGTTCCGCAACGAGCGCATCCCGCACATCGCCGTTGGCACCAAGCCGCGCCAGACACAACATGGACCTATCCCAAGGCATGTCCGGGAGCTGCCAACTGACCCAGGCCAAGGCCTTGCCGTCCGGACTGAGCGCCGCCGCGCTGTAGAAGTCAAAACGGTCGTCGAGCACCGTAATCTGTCCAGACGAGTCAATCGCCACCAGGGCCTGTTGATCGCCGCATTCTCGTACAGCCAACCAGCGCTGCCGGTGGGGGTCTGCCACCAGCCCTCCCCACCGTGCCCCTGAGGGAGCGGCCAGGCTGAGCCGAACGCCCGTTCCAAGATCCAGCTGCCAGAGACTCTGATCCTCTGCCACCCAGCATATGAATCGCCCCATCACCGCAAAGGCACCGCCACCGTATCCGTTCAGGCGACTGCCGACACCGTTACCGGTCTCGATTCTTCGTGTTCGCTCGCCGTCAAAGCGCCACAGGTTTACACGCCCGGAGCCGGGTTCAGAAGCCAGCCAGAACAGTAGCCCGCCGTCGGCTTTCAGTTCCGAAAACTGCTGAGTTTCAAGACACGCCGTGCGGGCCGACAGGATTTCATCCCCGGCAAATGACACGGGAATTCCGGGCGTTTCGGTAGATCAGATCCTCCAGACCAGCCGTCGCGTGATCGGCCGCCGTTCGGGCGGCCAGGATCCGGTCGTGATGTGGTGACTTTCCGCAAACCGGATCGGCATTGTCGGCGTTCCCGGTCAACAGGTAAGCCTGACAGCGGCACCCCCCGAAATCCTTGCCTTTTTCGTCACAGGAACGGCAGGGTTCCGGCATCCAGAGGTCACCACGGTAATGATTGAACCCGGGACTGCGATACCAGATATCCTCCAGCGACTGCTCGGTCACATTGGGAAACTCGATCGGCAGAAGCCGGGCGCTGTGACAAGGCAGCGCCGTTCCGTCAGGGGCAACGGTCAGGAACAGGCTGCCCCAGCCATTCATACAGGCTTTTGGACGTTCTTCGTAGTAATCTGGGGTTACGAAGATCACCTTCATCGGATGATCCCGCCCAAGCAGATCAGTGCGGTAGCGATTCACGGTGGCCTCAGCCGTTACCAATTGATCTCTCGAGGGCATCAGCCCTTCCCGGTTGGCAAACGCCCACCCGTAGTATTGGCAAGTGGCCAGCTCAACATAATCGGCTCCCAGCTTCTCACACAACGCAAGAATGTCAGGCATCTGATGAATGTTGTGACGATGGATCACAAAGTTGAGCACCATCGGATAGCCCGCCGCCTTGACCGCCCTCGCCATGGCCAGCTTCTGATCAAAGGCCTTTCTGGAGCCAGCCAGCGCATTGTTGAGCTCAGGATCCGATGCCTGAAAGCTGACCTGAATATGATCCAGCCCTGCCTCGGCAAAATCCTGAACCTTCGCCTCCGTCAGTCCCAGGCCCGATGTGATCAGGTTGGTGTAGTAACCCATGCCCCGGGCGCCGGCGATCAACTCCGGCAGGTCTTGCCGCACCAGGGGCTCGCCACCGGAAAAGCCCAGCTGGGCAGCTCCCATTGCCCGGCCTTGCTTCAGCACTTCCAGCCACTGGCGCGTCGAAAGCTCATGCGCCTGATCGGCATAATCCAGCGGATTGGAACAATAGGGACATTGGAGCGGGCAGCGGTAGGTCAACTCAGCAAGCAGCCAGAGCGGGTGACCAACCGTTTCGTGTTCACCACTCATAGCCATTCAATCCAGTGTTGGCGGGTTGCCTCGGCGAGAAAGTCCTCGACGTCGGCTGACAGGGGACCAGCCTCCGGAAACGCCCGCTCCAGAAGTTCGACAATCTCGGTACTGGTGCGAGAACCGTTCACTTCCGCCAGTATGGCACCGGCGCTGCCATTAAGCTTGACCATGCCCTCCGGATACAACAGAACGTGACTTTGCTGTGCCGGCTCCCACTGAAACCGGAAACCTCGACGCAAGCGGGGAACCTGAGCCATGGCTACCTCCTTACAGACCACGATGCCACACCGGCTGATCTGTCACTGTATGATAGGGCGGTGTCTCGTGAACATACGCCATGGTCATGGCATCCAGCATGGTCCAGAGAATATCGAGTTTGAATTGCAGGATCTCGAACGCTCGCTGCTGATCCGCGGCCGAGACAAAATGATCCAGCGTAATACTCAGACCATGCTCCACATCCCGGCGCGCTTCAGAGAGGCGTTTGCGGAAATACCGGTAACCCTCGGCCTCAATCCAGGGATAATGATCTGGCCAGCTGTCCAGACGGGACTGATGAATTTCCGGCGCGAACAGCTCGGTCAGCGAGGAACAGGCAGCCTCCTGCCATGTGGCCCGACGGGCAAAGTTGAGGTAGGCATCGACCGCAAAGCGGACACCCGGTAACACGTGCCGCTGATCAATCACCTCCTCTCGCGTCAGGCCCACAGCTTCGGCCAGAAGCAACCAGGCCTCAATGCCTCCGGCATCGTCATCATGACCGTCGTGATCCAGAATACGCTGCAACCACAGACGACGGACGCTGGCATCCGGGCAATTCGCCATGATGGCCGCATCCTTCTGGGGGATGTTGATCTGATAGTAATAACGATTTGCCACCCACCCCCGGATCTGGGCAGGCGTGCACCCACCGCTGTACATGGCCCGGTGGAATGGATGATGGATGTGGTAGTAGCCGCCCTTGGCACGCAGCGCGGCCTCGAAATCGTCCCGATGCAGGGCAGGCGTAGCTTGTGCGTTCATGGCGGACCTCACAGGTGTATGTGCATGCCATCCCACGCCACCTCGATACCATGCGCCGCAAGCTCAGCGCGCTCTGGCGAGGCCTCATCAAGGATGGGATTGGTATTGTTGATGTGAATGAGGATCTTGCGCGCGCCCGGCAATGTGTCCAGCAGCTCAATCATGCCACCCGGCCCGGCCTGCGCGAGATGCCCCATCTGTTGACCGGTTTTGGTGCCGACTTCCTGGCGGATCATTTCATCATCATGCCAAACGGTACCATCCACCAACAGCACGTCAGCTCGGGCCATCCAGGCTTTGATCCGGTCATCCGGCTGCCCCAGGCCGGGCGCGTATAGAACGCTCTGACCACTGACGGAGTCTTCAATGAATAGGCCAATATTGTCGCCAGGGTGCGGCTGGTCTCGCCTTGGAGAATACGGCGGAGCGTTACTCAGGAGCGGAATAGCCGTTAGCGCCAGAGTTGGCGCGCACGGTATCGTGAACGCCGTATCTTCGTTCGGCTCAATGGCTTGCCAATTCAGGCCGCCATTCCAGTGCCGGAGCATCTCGAACAGCGGGAAGCCGGTGGACAGATCACTGTGCACCTGCGATGTACACCAAACGTCCAGCGGCAGCCCTTCCCGCAGTGACAGCAATCCGGTGGTGTGATCAACCTGACTGTCCATCAGGACGATGGCAGAGATTCCGGTGTCGCGTAGCGAACGCCCCGGCTGCATGGCTGGAAAGTCCGCAAGCTGGGCCCGGATATCCGGTGAGGCATTGAAAAGAATCCAACGCTCTCCATCGTCGCTGATGGCAATGGATGACTGGGTCCGGGCACGGGCATTCAGGGTACCGGCCCGAAAACCGGCACAGTTCCGGCAGTTACAGTTCCACTGGGGAAAACCGCCCCCGGCCCCTGAACCCAGAATTCGAATCTGCATGGCAACCTCCCGAGCAGAACGCAAATAGCCAGCCCGGGGGCTGGCTATTCGTGGCTCAGCGGTTAGCGAAGTACATAGTCACTTCAAAACCGATGCGAAGGTCTTCATAAGCTGGCTTGGTCCACATGATGCTCACCTCTTGTCATGATTGTTAGTGCTTGGCATTTATGGGCACCGCAGGCAAGCGCCCACGATCACTTTCATGCTAATCACAGTGCCTGCCACGCCATATGGTACTTTGGGACCGTTTTTGCCCGCCTGAAAGTAGCAGACCTTTGGCCCGGAGGTTGAATTGAGCCCCACCAGCCGTGCCCTACCATGAGAGAAACAATAACAATCACAGGAGACTTCTCATGGTGGGGCGCCTGATGCTCTTGCTCTCACTGGTGTTCACAGCCTCTGCCTACGCGGCTGAGCCGCCACCGGAGCCCAGGGCCGTCATTCAGTCTCTGTTTCCATCAGCAACCGTCATTGAGGGCAAGTTGCCGGACTTTCCCGTCTACCCCGTGTACCAGCTCCAGGAACTGCTGGGGTACGCCTATGTCTCAACCGATTTTGTTACCTTGCAGGGATTCGCGGGCAAGCCGATCACCATGATGATCGGCCTGGACACCAAAGGCCGATTCACGGGCGTCGAGGTGCTTCACCATCACGAGCCTGTCTTTCTGCATGGCCTGGGCGAAGCACCTCTGAACGAATTTGTGGCGCAGTATGAAGGGCGGTCCCTGAAAGACCAGATCATCGTTCAGGCATCCAGTCGTTCCAGTCGCGACACAGGTGGCCAACAGGTCTACTTTGATGGTGTGAGCAAGGCCACGGTTTCTGTACTGATCATCAATGACACGATACTCTCCTCCGCCTTACAAGTTGCCAGAAGCAAGCTGGAAGGGTTCGCCCAGGCGGCCCCCACAAGGGCCCGACAAGATTATTATGAGCCTCTGACCTGGCAACAACTGCTGGACCGCGGCTACGTCCAGAAGCGGACACTCTCAGCGCAGGAGGTGGAGGCGAAGCTGGGCCGCCCGCTGACGGACTACCCAACCGACCTGTCGCCTCCATCCGGCGAGGCATTTACAGAGATCTATTTTGCCTATGTGAATTCACCCATGGTGGGGCGAAACCTGCTTGGCGACCAAGGCTACAAAGCGTTTCAGGAACGCCTGAATGATCGAGGCAAAGTCATTATGGTGATGTCACAAGGCGTATATCCTCATGTCAGCGAAGCCTTTGTGCCCGGCAGTACGCCCAGCCGAATCGGTCTCAATCAGAATGAGCTGGCCATCGAGATGAGGGATCTGAACTGGCTCGAACCGAATCAACAGATCATGGCTCCGGGCGCACCCGATATGGCCGCCATGAACCTGTTCCGGGTCGGCGGCAATGCGGGCTTCAACCCGGGTTCCGAGGCATCGTTCCATCTGGACATCACTGCGCCACGAAATCACCTGATCACCGACCACGCACGCTTCACGCTGCCCGTGACTTTTTCCCCGGACCTGTTTGAACCGGTCGAGGTGGCACCAGACTTTAATGAAGGCCAGCAACCGGTTTGGATTGGGCTCTGGAAAGAACGATGGTGGCAGATCAGCCTGCTGGTCGCTGGCCTGACCATACTGACGGTGTTCTTTGCGCGCCAGAAAACCCTGACACGCTATCCCCGGCTGGTGCACGGCTTCCGCTGGGGCTTTCTGCTCTTCACGCTCTTCTTTATTGGCTTTTATGCCCAGGGGCAGCTCTCGGTCGTGAACATCTATACCTTGTTGCTGGCTCTCTGGGATGGCTTCTCCCTGAACGTATTTCTGCTGGACCCGGTGATATTCATTCTATGGACCTACACCTTTGTCACCCTGTTTATCTGGGGGCGCGGGCTTTTTTGCGGCTGGCTCTGCCCGTTTGGCGCACTTCAGGAACTGGTCGCGTGGATAGGTCAGCGCCTCGGATTGCGGCAGATAAAAATACCTGAGCGCTGGCACCGCCGGCTCATCCTGTTGAAATACCCGATACTGGCCGGGCTTGTGACCACCGCGTTCTTTTCACTGACCCTGGCCGAGCAACTGGCTGAAGTGGAGCCGTTCAAAACCAGCATTACTCTGTATTTCATCAGGCACTGGCCATTTGTAATGTACGCCCTCGCCTTACTGGCGATCGGCCTGTTCGTTCACAAGTTCTACTGCCGTTATCTGTGCCCGCTGGGAGCAGGACTGGCGGTGCTGGGGCGACTGCGAGTGTTCAGTTGGCTGGAGAGGGTCAAACGCTGTGGCCAGCCTTGCCAGCATTGCAAAAACGAATGCGGTATCAACGCTATCCGCAAGGATGGCCGGGTGGACTACGACGAGTGCATCCAGTGCCTGGAGTGCGTTGTGATTCTGCGGGACCAGAATCAGTGCGTAGACGCCATTGTTCAGGCCAAACAGCGGCAGAAACAGGCGCGGATTCTGGCCACAGATGCAGCAGGGGCGTAAACGCCCCTGCACTCAGCGCCCCAGCGAATAGAATTCCGGGTTGGCCCGCATGCTGGTGACATTGGCCATGCGGTTGGACAGACCGAAGAAGGCCGTGATGCCTGCAATATCCCAGGCGTCCTCATCGGTAAACCCGTGCGCGCGCAATGTGGCAAAGTCGTCCTCATTCACGGCATAGGCCGACTGCGACACTTTCACGGCAAAATCCAGCATCGCCTTCTGGCGCTCGGAAATATCCGCTTTGCGATAATTCACCGCCACCTGATCGGCAATCAGTGGGTTTTTCTCCCGGATCCGCAAGATTGCGCCATGAGCTACCACGCAGTACTGGCACTGATTCAGGTTGCTGGTCGCCACCACAATCATCTCGCGTTCAGCCTTGGTCAGGTTGCTCTCCTTCTCCATCAGAGCATCGTGGTAATCGAAGAACGCTCTGAACTCGTCGGGGCGATGTGCCAGCGCCAGGAAGACGTTAGGAATGAACCCCGACTTCTCTTGCACTTTCAGAATCCGGTCACGGATATCGCTGGGCAACGAGCCCATCTCTGGCACCGGAAACCGGCTGATCGGTTGTTCTTTTGGGTCCGACATTCTGCATCCTCTGTTGTTTTCAGTCTGTTCAAAACGCCGGTTAACCGGCGACCGGAATCACCACGCGGCCCCGCAACTTGCCCTCGAGCAACTGTCCGGCGGCACCGATAGCATCGTCAAAGGACACCTCGGTAATCATGCTGTCCAGAAGCTCCGGGGACAGGTCCTCGGCCAGACGCTTCCAGGCGTACAGACGATCAGCTTTCGGAGCCATAACACTATCAACACCGCAAAGGGTCACGCCTCGAAGAATGAACGGAGCGACTGTAGCCGGGAAGTCCATCCCTGCCGCCAGACCGCAGGCAGCAACAACACCTCGATACTTCATGGCCGCACAGACATTCGCCAACACTTGTCCGCCGGCCACATCAATAGCCCCCGCCCAGGTTTCACGGGCCAACGGCTTGCCGGGCGCCGTCAATTCAGCCCGATCCAGAATCTGCTTCGCCCCCAGGGACTTAAGATACCCTTCCTCTTCGGGCCGGCCGGTTACCGCAGTCACCGAGTATCCGAGTTTAGCCAGGATCGCTACCGCCACACTCCCAACACCTCCGGTTGCTCCGGTTACCAGGATGTCACCTGAATCCGGCTTGACGCCCTGCTTCTCCAGGGCGATAACGCATAACATGGCGGTGTAGCCCGCGGTGCCAATAGCCATGGCCTGGCGCGGGGTAAACGGTGCTTGCAACGGAATCAACCAGTCTCCGGAGAGGCGTGCCTTCTCAGCCAGCCCGCCCCAGTGTTTTTCGCCCACACCCCAACCGTTCAGCACGACCTGGTCGCCGGGCTTGAAATCCCGATTGTCGGATTCCGTCACAACCCCGGCGAGGTCAATACCAGGCACCATGGGATAGGTTTTGGCAATCGGCGCCTTGCCGGTAATCGCCAGCGCATCCTTATAGTTCAGGGTGCTGTAAGCCACTTCAACCGTGACGTCGCCTTCCGGCAACTGGGTCTCGTCAACAGACTTCAGGGCCACCTGCTGATCACCCCGACTGCCTTCAATCAGAATTGCTTTGAACATGTTGCCTCCCGCTCTCCGTTTAATCAGTGAACTTGCGTATCGAGCTCTCAGGCTCTTTGTACAAGCGCCATGAACCCTTGGGCAAACCGGTCCAGCGGCTGAGCTGACTGCTCCAGTTTAGCCCTGAGCACAGCGCCCTCCCAGCCAATCCAGAAAAACTGCGCTAACGACTCGCAGCACGCGCTTTGCGGGATATCACCCGCTTGTCGGGCCTGCTGAAGAACTCGGGCAACCCGGGCTTCCCAATCCCGAAAAGTATCGCTCAAAAGCTCGCGGAAACTTTCCGGGAGGGCCGCCATTTCCTGCCCCAGATTGCCGATCAGGCACCCTCGCCGGTAGTCGTATTTCTTCATGCCCGCTTTGGCGTCCTGAACAAATGCCTCCAGCCTCGACAGCGGTGGCCGGGAATCGTCAGCGAAGGATCGCTCCAGTTTACGGGCAAAGAAGTCACCGTAGGCTTCGATCAGCGCCCGGCCGAACGCTTCTTTGTTGTCGAAGTAGTGATAAAACGACCCCTTGGGTACGCCGGCCAACCTCAGGATTTCGTCGATACCGGTATAGGAATAGCCCTTCTCGGTCAGCACTGCCAGCCCGAATTCAATCAACGCCTGCCGGGTATCCTGATAGCTGACGTTCTGGCTCTTGGGTGGCCTGCCGCGCCTGCGTGGGGGTGTCTTGGATTCTGCCATTACGCTTACTTTAGACCGCTCGTCTACAAAAACCTGAGAACACTTTAGACCAGTCGTCTACAAAAAACAAATGCCATAAAAAAAGGCCCTGGGAAGGGCCTAAGGAGAGTGGTAAAACATCCCGGGCTCCAGCAGGAGCCACCCGGCAGACGCCGGGCTCAACAAAAGCACCGTCCTTGTGCGGTCACACGAAAAAGGGGCCGATGCAGACAGCCCCGACGCATCCGGATCAGAAGAATCCCAGCGGGTTGGTGTCGTAGCTCACCAGCAGGTTTTTGGTTTGCTGGTAATGATCAAGCGCCATCTTGTGGGTCTCACGACCAACACCCGAGCGCTTGTAACCGCCAAATGCCGCGTGGGCGGGGTAGGCGTGGTAGCAGTTCATCCACACCCGGCCAGCCTGAATGGCACGCCCCATGCGGTAAGCCCGATTGGTGTCACGGGTCCAGACGCCCGCTCCCAGACCAAATTCGGTGTCGTTCGCGATAGCCAGTGCTTCTTCTTCGGTCTTGAAGGTGGTCACCCCAACAACCGGCCCAAAGATCTCCTCCTGGAACACTCGCATCTTGTTGTCACCCTTGAACAGGGTCGGCTGGATGTAAAAACCGTTGTTGAATTCATCGTCGAGATGTTCACGGTCACCGCCGGTCAGGACAACCGCCCCTTCCTGCTTGCCGATTTCCATATACGACATAATCTTGTCGAACTGTTCTTTCGAGGCCTGGGCACCTACCTGCACTTCGGTGTCCAACGGATTACCGCGCTTGATCGCCTTGGTGCGCTCGACGACCTTTTGCATGAATTCCTCAAACATGTCTTCCTGAACCAGAGCCCGGGAGGGGCAGGTGCACACTTCGCCCTGGTTGAAGAACGCCAACACCAGACCTTCAACACACTTGTCGATGAACTCAGGCTCAGCCTTCATGACATCGGAGAAGTAGATGTTCGGCGATTTGCCACCCAACTCGACGGTGGAAGGAATGATGTTTTCAGCCGCACACTTCAGAATGTGGGAGCCAACCGGGGTAGAGCCGGTAAACGCGATCTTGGCGATACGTTTGCTGGTGGCGAGCGCCTGACCGGCCTCAATACCGTAACCGTTAACGATGTTGAGTACACCCGGCGGCAACAGGTCGCCGATGATTTCCATCAGAACCAGAATACTGGCAGGAGTCTGCTCGGCAGGTTTGAGCACCGTGCAGTTACCCGCTGCCAGACAGGGGCCCAGCTTCCAGGCCGCCATCAGAAGCGGGAAGTTCCAGGGAATGATCTGACCAACCACACCGAGGGGCTCATGGAAATGGTACGCCACAGTGTTGTGGTCAATTTCGCCCATATGGCCTTCCTGAGCACGAATACAGCCCGCGAAGTAGCGGAAATGATCAGCCGCCAACGGAATGTCTGCGTTCAGGGTCTCGCGCACCGCTTTACCGTTATCCCAGGTTTCAGCAACGGCCAGCTTTTCGAGGTTGGCTTCAATTCGGTCCGCGATTTTGAGCAGAATATTGGAACGTTCGGTTGGGGAGGTTTTGCCCCAGGCTGGAGCTGCTTTATGGGCGGCATCCAGGGCAAGCTCAATGTCCTCTGCCGTCGAGCGCGGGATCTCACAGAACGCCTCGCCGGTAACGGGAGTGATGTTCTCGAAATACTGGCCTTTAACCGGTGCTACCCATTCACCGCCAATGTAGTTCTCGTAGCGGGATTTGAAAGAAACAACGGAACCGTCCTTTCCTGGTTGTGCGTAGATCATGACATTGACCTCATTGTTGTGTTTGTCGCTTGCCAACGCGGCCTTCGCGTTTACCTATTCAATGTAGTCGTGAAACCAGGATTGGTGAATGATCCCAAGGGGGCGAAAAACTCATCCCTTGGTAGTAGATTGCAGGACGTGCACGCAGGCGCTCAGACGCGGCCCTTCGGCAGGGCCCGCGTCTGCGTCAATCAGCGATGGGGGTTAGAGATCCCGGAGATCTTTACGCAGGATTTTTCCCACATTGGATTTGGGCAATTCCTCCAGAACTGTCACTTCCTTTGGAACTTTGTAACTGGCAAGGCTTTGGCGGCAATGACTGATCAGCGCCTCCTCATCAACATCGGCACCGGCAACGGGCGCCACAAACAGCCGGATCCGCTCCCCGGTTTTCTCGTCCGGTATACCGATACAGGCCGCTTCCGCGACTTCGGGCAACTCTGCTGCCACCGCTTCAATTTCGTTCGGGTACACATTGAATCCGGAAACCAGAATCATGTCTTTCTTGCGGTCAACAATCTCGAACTGGCCGTCCGGATGCATCACTGCCACATCACCGGTCTTGAAGTAGCCATCTCGGGTGAAGGCGGCTTCAGTCTCCTGGATCCGGTTCCAATACCCTCTCATCACCTGGGGACCGCTGGCACACAATTCGCCCGGGGTCCCTATCGGCACCTCCTGTTCATTGTCATCAACGACTTTGACATCGGTCGAAGGTACCGGATATCCCACAGTCCCACTGAAACGGTCCTGCCCCATCAGGTTCAACGTCAGAATGGGAGCCGTCTCAGACAAACCAAAACCTTCAACGATGTGAGCGCCGGTATGGGCTTTCCATGCTTCAGAGGTACTCGGGAAGATCTTCGAGCCGCCCCCAAATGCCACCTTGTAGCGAGACAGGTCCACCTGTTTGAACAAAGGATGCTTGGTCATGCCGGCATACAGGGTGTTGACACCACCAATAACACTGAATCCGGCGTCCTTGATCGCGGCCAGGTAGGCGTCCATGTCCCGGGGATTAGGTATCAGTATCGCCTTTGAACCGATGGCCGCGTAGGCAACAAAGATCATCAGACCGAAAATGTGGTACATGGGCAGCGCCAGCACCACCACTTCCGCTCCCGGTTCATTGGCCGCGGGTATAAAGCTGCGGAACTGCAGGGTATTGGCAATCAGATTACGGTGACTGAGCGTCGCACCCTTGGAGGGGCCGGTGGTGCCCCCGGTATACTGAAGAAACAGCACATCGTCACCCGCCAGGGGTACGGCTTGCGGTCGCTTGCCAGCGTGTTCCGCCAGCAGATTCGCCAATGGGGTGTAATCCCCAAGATCTTCGGGAATGTCCGAGCCCGGGATCGAGAGAGCGGTGCCGTCCCCGGGATTAACGGTGATGACCCGCGTGATCGACGTCTGGTGTCGGATGGCAGCCAGTGACGGTGCCGACCCGGAATAGACAAGAATGGTCTCAGCGCCCGAATCGTTAAGCTGGTGCTCAAGTTCCCTCGGAGTATAGAGCGGATTGACGTTTACCTGCACGGCACCGGTTTTCAGCACTGCCAGCAGCGCAATCGGATAGGCAAAGATGTTTGGCAGCATTACCGCAATCCGATCCCCCTTCGCCACGCCATACCGGCTTTGCAGCGCGTGGGCCAGGGCATCAGACTCATTGTCCAGCTCCCGAAAGGTCAGGGATGCGCCAAAACACTCAATGGCTACGTGATCGGGGAACTTGGCTATCGCATCCCTGAACAGGCCGAGAACGGAATCATAGGCATCCACGTCAACGGTATGGGGAACGTCGCTGGGGTAAGAATCAAGCCAGGGTTTCATGTTTATTCCTGTTGGGTTTTATAAGTTGTTATGCCATAGGTCCGGGAAGACCCTTCCAAATCCTCGCGCACCGACTTGATACAAACCTGATAATACGCGCCAAAAATTTGATAATTTGCGCCACATCAGGAAGACTCCCTCTCACCGCCCACGGAACAACAAGATGCCGCCATGCCCCTGACTGACCTTTCCCGCGCCTCGTCATTGGCCCGGCTCGACGAGTTTTGTCGTAAACATACCCTCGACTACCGGGACATGCTCGCCAGCGCCGGTCTGCCCGAGGACACTCTGCAGCAACCAGACAGCCTCATCGCCTACACGCGCTTTACACAGCTCCTTGAAAACTGCGCCAGGGCCTCCGGACATCCCCTGTTTGGTCTTGAATACGGCATTTTTCAGGGCACCGCCGTCTTTGGCAGGCTTCTATACCTGTTCAAGAACGCCAATACCGTAGGGGACTCGCTCAGCGAGCTCACCCGGTACTACCACTTGCATTCCAGTGCTGCCGAGGTGACCACCTCGGTCCAGGAAGGAATGGCCTTCCTCTGTTACGAACCAGCGCTGCAGGAGAGCACACCGAGCCGACAGATCGTGGAACTGGCCATCGGCGTCGGGTTATCGCTGATGAGGATGCTCATGGGGCCTGCCTGGAAGCCGGCCGGGGTGCATTTCAGACACGGAGCAGGAAGCTCCACCAAAACCTATGCCCGCCTGCTCGGCGTGACACCGCAATTTAACAGTATCAGCAACGGCTGGGTGTTCGATGCGTCTTTGCTCAGCCTGCCCCTGAGTGACTCTGACCCGGGGTTGCATGCGCTTATGCGGGAACATCTGGAGAAAATGGACGCGCTCTCGGTGCGGGAACTGCCAGACTATGTCCAGCGCCTGATTCGAACCTGCCTGCCCGCCGGCAACGCAAGCATCGAGCTTGTCGCAGACTACCTGATGCTAAGCCCCCGGTCCCTGCAACGGTACCTGGCCCAGGAAAAGACCTCGTTCCAGACATTGCTTAACGCCAC
Source organism: Marinobacter sp. EVN1 (assembly GCF_000475375.1). NCBI lineage: Bacteria > Pseudomonadati > Pseudomonadota > Gammaproteobacteria > Pseudomonadales > Marinobacteraceae > Marinobacter > Marinobacter sp. EVN1. The sequence continues at coordinate 379,497 of NZ_AXCB01000045.1, read as the reverse complement.
ACGCAAGAACCTGGCAGAACGATATCTGCAGGAATCGACCGTGAGTCTGACCCAACTGGCAGGCATTCTCGGTTACTCAGACCTGGCCTCATTCTCCCGGGCATTTCAACGCTGGTATGGAACCAGCCCACGCCAGTGGCGCAAAGAGCACGGCTTGGGATTACACCCCAGGCGCCTTGCGCCGCACAGAAAAGCGCCGGTCTGGTTAAGCCCTTCAGGCCTCCCGGCAAAGAGTGGCGAATCGGCCATAGAATAGGCCTGTCTCCGGCAGGGGAATAAAAAAGGTCGCCCGGGAGCGACCTTTTTTATCGTTCAGATCACTTACTGGCGATCCGGTCTTTGGGTAACTTGAACGTCCACACCATGCCCCCCTGGTTGAAGTTTTTCACCACCTTGGCAACTTCTCCTCCCCAGAGCGGAACCGCACCACCCCAGCCAGAGGCCACGGACACATACTGCTCACCGTCCATGGTCCAGGTGATCGGAGTGCCAACCACACCAGAGCCTGTGTTGAAGCGGTAGAGCTCTTCGCCAGTCTTGGCATCAAACGCCTTCAGATGCCCTTCCGGCGTGCCGGTGAAGACCAGACCGCCCGCCGTCGTCATCACACCACCCCACAGGGGTGCCGTATTCTCGTAGCGCCAAACCTCTTCACCGGTCTTTGGATCCATAGCCCGCAGAACGCCGATGTAGTCATCGTTGGCCGGCTTGATAGTGAATCCAGCGCCCAGGAACGCCGCACCCTTTTTATAGGAAACCGGCTCGTTCCAGATATCCATGGCCCATTCATTAGACGGTACATAAAACAGTTCCGTCTGTTGGCTGTAGGCCATCGGCATCCAGTTCTTGCCACCAAGGAACGCGGGCTGGGCCAGCACCGTCTCACCTTTGCTACCGTCCATATCGGCAGGATTACCCGGACGACCGCCCTCGGTGTAGATTGGACGACCGGTGTCGGGGTCCAGCCCCTCGGCCCAGGTAATCTTGTCTACAAACGGGAAGCCACGGATGAAATCGCCGTTCTCACGGTTCAGAACATAGAAGAAACCGTTTCGGTCTGCCGTTGCGGCGGCCTTGACGATTTTGCCGTTTTCCTCGTAGTCAAAGGAGATCAGCTCGTTCACCCCGTCGTAATCCCAACCATCGTTCGGCGTGGTCTGGAAATGCCATTTGATGCTGCCATCATCCGGATCGATCGCCAGACGGGAAGACGAGAACAGGTTGTCACCCGGGCGCAGGTGAGAGTTCCACGGGGCGGGGTTACCTGTGCCGAAGAAGAGGGAATCGGTATCGGGGTCATAGGTCCCGCCCAGCCAGGTGGCGGCACCACCGTTCTTCCACATTTCACCGGGCCAGGTCACTCCGGCCTTGCCGCCAGAAATACCATTCTCAATTTTTTTGCCATCCTTGTAGACATAGCCCATGTGGCCTTCTACGGTCGGGCGGGTCCAGACCAGATCACCCGTGTTGGCGTCGTAGGCTTCAACCTTGCCGACAATACCGAACTCACCGCCGGAGACCCCGGTAATGACCTTGCCTTTGACGATCATCGGAGCGGCCGTGATGGCATAACCGGCCTGATAGTCCGCCACTTTCTTGATCCAGACGGGCTTGCCGGTCTCTTTATTGAGTGCCACCAGTTTGGCGTCCAGAGTTCCAAAAATCACTTTGTCACCATAGATGGCAGCGCCGCGGTTTACCACGTCACAACAGGGCATGATGCCATCCGGCAGGCGCGCATCGTACTGCCAGAGTTCCTCGCCTGTCCGGGCATCAATGGCGTACATTCTTGAATAGGAGGCGGTAACGTACATCACCCCATCTTTTACCAGCGGCTGGGATTCCTGCCCCCGCATTTTTTCACTGCCAAACGAAAAAGCCCACGCCGGCTGCAGGTATTGAACGTTGCTGGTGTTCAGGTCCGCCACCGGGCTGTAGCGCTGGCCCTGCGTACCCATGCCATAGCTGACTACATCCTCGGGGCTCTTGTGATCGTTGATAATCTCGTCGTCGGTTACCGCATGGGCGCCATACGAAACTGCCATCGCCAGGGCGCTGGCCGCAATGCGAATCCCGAACTTGTTGGTTCTCATGGTTGCGCTCTCCAAGTCTCTTGTTTTCGGTTCTCTTGTCGTCGTTTCAGCGAACCGGGAACTTTTCCCGCCTCTGGTACGATTCTTCGCGCTGACACCAAAACCAACAATTGCCCCGGGGAACAGGTTTTCTCATCACTTGGTAGTAATACCCCCAAAAGAAAGCTCGCCGATGGCGAGCCTTTCTCACTAATGACGTCCCTCGGCGCGGACCAAAGAGGCCTCATCAAGAAAATCCCGATAGTATCCGGGCACACTGTATCGGAGCTGCTGGCCGGACATCAGCTCGTTCATCTCACCGGATCTCACTAACCTGTCTACAATGGCTTCGAGCGCATAGCCAAGCTGCCGATGGGTGTGTTTGATCGCCATACCAACATCCCAGACCTGCTTGCCAATACCGGGAAAACCGTTACTCGCAGCTTTGAATTGCGCGTTTTCGGGCTTGGAAAGCTCATGGTCGATTTCCGCTCGCATCCCCATCACCGCACTCACCTCGCCAGAGCGCATCGCACCGAAAGCCTCCGCGACGTTTCCATAATGGCGAACCTTCTCTCGCATACGGCCAGCAAACGCCGAGGTCAGGTAAAAATCAGGAAGGGTATCGATCTCCACGCCGATGGGGTGATACTGAAACACAGCGACCGTCTCAACGCTGTCGAGCCTGGCCGGATCAAAGGCAATCTGCCAGGTTTCCTGCTGGTAAGGACCAAACAGTACAACCTGTTCGTTGATGTACTCGCCGGTGGAATCCTGCATGTACGCGTAGGTCTTGTCATAAGGCACCCGAAGCATCACGTCGGCGAGCCGGCGCTTGGCCAGGTAATGGCCCTTCCACACATTGTTGCGCAGATCGTCACCCAGATTCTCATCCGGCACAATCCAGTGCACTTTGAACTCCACGCCCATTTCACGGGCGATCCGACGCCCGAGTTCAACATCGATCCCTTTCGGTTCACCATCCACCTGATAGGAATACGGCGGGAAATTCTGATACAACCCAACCTTCAGGTAGCCGGATTCAAGGATGACGTCGTAGTTACGCTCCGCGGGACGGTTCAGCAGCTTGTCACCATCATCGATTTCCTGAGCCAGGGTGGCCTGGGTGAAGAACAGTAAGGCAAGAATGGGCGCCAGTATTTTCATTGTATTCTCCCAACGACGACGGGCCGGCAGTGGGCCGACCCGGTTTTAACCTTGAGCGAATCGAAGCAACTTCCGTTACTCCGGCTTGGGCAGAGACTCCACATAACTCCGAATGGCCCACATTGCGTTCTGGTCCAGGGTTTTCTTCCATGACGGCATGCCCCGGTCGGTGCCATTGCGCACGCGGTTGATAAAATACTCGTCATCCCATTCCGTCAGTTCCCGCAGATCAGGCGTAAGGCCTCCGGACATCGCTCGAATTCCATGGCAGCCCGCGCAATTGCCGGCGTAAGCGCTCTCGCCAATCTTGACCGCCTGGGCGTTCATATCGCCGTACTCGTTACCTTCCCGGAACGGGTTTTCCATCCGGATTTCATCGCCGAGTGTCGGCAGGTTGCCCGTATCCACTTCCTGTGGTGTGACGTTGCCGTGCGCAAAGACCAGGCCCGCCAGGCCAAGCAGGGACGCAGTCACCAGTGCTTTGAGTGAAAAGGACATTGCCATTGTTGCTACCTCTGTTATTGGATTCCCAGTGGTTGGCTATTGGATTTATCAGTCGCCAACGTGCTGACTTCCAGTCTAGGAATCCACCGGGGCATTCCGAATGCCACTTTGGGGGTTTTGGCGTAGTTCCTTGGTAGTAGACGCAGAGAGCGAAGGCCAAAGCATGAGGGCCCGAATTCCTCCGGTGAAATTCGATGCATTTCAGTTAAAAAGCGCCCGTTCGGGAACATTTCCCGGTTTTCCCTGACGTTTTCCCGGTACTGAAAGGCGGATTTCCGTCGCCAGATTCCCCGGTCACTGCCAATACTCGAGACGTCGATGCCATGGGCAAGACGATGGCGACAACAAAAACCAAGGGGAAAGAATATGAGCATCAGAACACGCAAGCACCCGCTGTTGCGGGGTATCAGTCTGGCACTGGCGCTGGGGACCACGGCCGGTCTGGCCGGCCAACTCCAGGCCAAAGAGGTTACCTGGGATGACATTGCCAATGACGCCCGCAGCCCCGAAAACGTGCTGGGATACGGCATCGGCCCCAAAGCCCAGCGTTACAGCCCGATGACAACCATCAACCGCGATAACGTGGAGCGCCTGGTTCCCGCCTGGTCCTTCTCCTTCGGTGATGAAAAGCAGCGCGGTCAGGAATCCCAGGCCTTGGTCCATGACGGCGTGATCTACGTCACCGGCTCATACTCCCGTTTGTTCGCGCTGGATGCCAGGACCGGGGAGCGGTTGTGGGAATACAGTCACCGCCTGCCCGAGGGTATTCGTCCCTGTTGCGACGTGGTCAACCGGGGCGCCGCGATCTTTGGTGACAAGGTGTTCTTCGGTACCCTCGATGCCGGCATCGTCGCGTTGAATAAAGACACCGGAAAAGTGGTCTGGCGCGAGAAGTTCGCCGATCACGAGGCGGGCTACACCATGACCGGAGCCCCGGTGCTGGTGAAAGACCAGAAAACCGGAAAAGTCCTGCTGATTCATGGTTCTTCCGGTGACGAATTCGGCGTCGTCGGCAAACTGTTTGCCCGCGACCCGGATACCGGCGAAGAAATCTGGATGCGCCCGTTCGTTGAAGGCCACTTCGGTCGGCTCAACGGCGAAAAAAGTACGCCAACGGGAGATCCTCGGGCACCCAGCTGGCCTGATGATCCGAATACTGAAACCGGAAAAGTTGAGGCCTGGAGCCATGGCGGCGGCGCACCCTGGCAAAGCGCCAGCTTCGATTCAGAAACCAACACCATTATCATCGGCGCTGGCAACCCGGCCCCCTGGAATACCTGGAAACGTACTTCGCCCGGAGGCGACCCCGCTGACTACGACAACCTCTACACCTCCGGCCAGGTTGGCGTCGATCCAACCACGGGAGAGGTCAAATGGTTCTATCAGCACACGCCAAACGACGCCTGGGATTTCTCCGGTAACAACGAACTCGTGCTGTTCGAATATGATGAAGACGGGGACACGGTAAAAGCTACGGCCCACGCCGACCGCAATGGATTTTTCTACGTGGTCAACCGTGAAAACGGTAAATTGAAGAATGCGTTTCCTTTTGTCGACAATATCACCTGGGCCACGCACATCGACCTGGAATCCGGCCGCCCGGTCGAGGTAGAAGGCCAGCGGCCGCCAGCGGTTGCTGAAGGAGAAACCCGAGGCAAGTCTATTGAAGTCTCGCCCCCTTTCCTGGGCGGTAAAAACTGGAACCCGATGGCCTACAGCCAGGACACCGGCCTGTTCTATGTTCCAGCCAACCATTGGAAAGAGGATTACTGGACAGAGGAAGTTACCTACAAAAAAGGTGCGGCTTACCTGGGTCAGGGCTTCCGGATCAAGCGGATGTACGACGACCACGTAGGCATACTTCGAGCCATGAATCCGATCACCGGTGACATTGAGTGGGAGCACAAGGAAAGAATGCCATTGTGGGCGGGCGTTCTGACCACCAAGGGTGGCCTCGTCTTCACCGGAACCGGTGACGGATATCTCAAGGCCTTCGATGCCGAGACCGGCGAAGAACTCTGGAAGTTCCAGACCGGCTCGGGAATCATCTCGTCGCCGATCACCTGGGAAATGGACGGAGAACAATACATCGGTGTGGCCTCTGGCTATGGCGGGGCCGTTCCATTGTGGGGTGGCGACATGGCGGAGCTGACCAAGCCCATTTCCCAGGGCGGGTCCTTCTGGGTCTTCAAGATGCCTTCCTGGGCACAGGCCTCCCGATAATCTTCCTCCGGTTCGGGCCTGGCGTCTTGCCAGGCCCCTTTTTACGATTGATTCAGGAGTGAATCCATGAGAGCCACCGCAACAGCCGTTCTTCTTTTCGCGTTCACCCCCGTTTTCGGCGGTGACTATATGGCCGATATTGAGCCAGTTCCGCTCATCAACGGCTGCAAACTTGAACGTGAAACCAGTTGCCCCGGAGCGGACCTTCAGGGCGCGAATCTGTCCAATATGGATCTACGCTCTGCCAACTTTCGTGGTGCCAACCTGTCGGGCGCCAACCTGAGCCACACCAGTCTGCGAGGCGCCAACCTCGACGGGGCGAACCTCGACAACGTCACCGGATATCGTCTTCAGGTCTACCGGGCCAGCATGAGGGGGGCATCGCTAAAGGATGCCGAATTGCAGGGAATACAAGGCCAATACCTGTTCGCCCAGGGTGCAGACTTCAGCGGCGCCAATCTGACCGGCGCCAACTTCGACTTCTCCCGTTTTTCCGGGGCTACCCTGGTAAACGCCACCATGCCATTCAGCAGTTTCGAGATTTCCTGGATGCCCAAGGCGAATCTGGAGGGGGCCAACCTCAGGGGCGCAAACCTTCAGGAAGCCAAGCTGGGGCTGGCCAATCTGGCAGGCGCGGACCTCACCGGAAGCCGCATCCACTATGCCACCTTCGAGGGCACCTACATGGAGGGCTGCAAGGCCTGCCCCTTTGACTGGTGAGCCGGGGCGGGCTCAGACCCGCCTGGCTTGCTCCAACTGGCCATAGCGAATCAGACCGGCATCCACGGCCAGGTGAATCAGCTCTACGGAGGAAGAAACCTGCAGCTTGTTTTTCAGTCCGGCCAGGTGGTTGGACACGGTCTTGCTGCTGACACACAAGCGTTCGGCGATTCCGCCCAGACTCTCTCCTCTGGCGTACATCAGCAACACTTCCATCTCCCGCTGGGTCATATCCCGCAGGCGGTGATCGACCGGCCGCTCCTGATTCATGGCCAGACGTGTGGCAATCGGGTGCTCAATATAGGGCTGGCCTGACGCTACCCGCTTTACGGCCTCCGCAAGCTCCTCGGGTGCGCAGCTCTTGGAGACAAAACCGAGCCCTCCCACATCCAGAGCCTGACGCACCATGGGCAGCTCATCGTGCATGGTGAAGAACAGAATCGCCGCTCCCCGCCAGCGCTGACGCAGTCGTCGCCCAACCTCCAGCCCGGAGATATCGGGCAACCCCATATCCAGCAGCACCACATCGGGCCGCAGCTCGCCATAGCGGGCCACCGCATCCTGACCGTTATCGACCTCGGTGATGGCTACCGCCGGCAACATGGATCGCAGCAGGTTGGCGATGCCCTGTCGGACTACCTGGTGGTCATCCACAATCATCAGTTTCATGCAACACCTCCGGTACCTGGAGTCAGTGGCACGGCCAGCCGGATTCGCGTTCCCTCGCCCAACCGGCTCAGAAACCTTACCTCGCCACCCAGGCAGCGGGCTCGCTCACACATCGAACGCACGCCCAGGCCGGCATTGCCTGGCAATTGATCATTGCCCACACCATCATCACCCACCTCTACGCTCAACTCGTTATCGTTGCGGGCAACCGCCAGCGTGGCGCAGGAAGCGTTGGCATGACGGGAAACATTGTTCAGGGCTTCCTGAAGGAACCGATACAGATGGGTTTGCTGCTCCCCGGTAAAATCGGGCAGGCGCTCGTCCATCGCCAGGCGGCATTCCAGGCCGCTGAGCTGTTGCCATTGCTCGGTCAGATGGCGAATGGCACTGCCCAGCCCCAGTTGCTCCATCACCAGCGGATGCAGCTCCTGCAACAAATGCCGAAAGTGCTTCTGGATGGTCTCGCAGTGTTCCGCCAGATCTCTGGCCTGCTGCTTCTGGCGATCGCTGAGATCCGGGTCGTAGAGCAGGCTGCGTGCCTGGGCCCGAATGCCCGTCAGGTATTGGCCAAGATCGTCGTGCAACACCCGGGCGATGTGCTCGCGTTCCCGATCCTGCAACTGCAGGAGTTCGTTAAGCAGGCGGCTCACCGTTTGCTGTTCTGACTCGAGTGCCACGGCCATGGAATTGAACCGGCAAACCAGCGCATCCAGTTCCTGTTCACCCTGACGCGGTAGGCGGGATGTCATTTGACCTGCCGAAACTGCACCCATGGCCTCAGACAGACTGGTCAGTGTGCGCATGCCGCGCCGAACAATGAAGAACAAGGCAAGAAAACACAGGCCCATACCAATGGCATAGGCGCCCGAAATCAGCAGGAAGCCTTCCCAGATCTCCTCAACTTCGTCTTTGGGATTCACCTGCCAGCCGTTAACCACAGGCGGAGACGATTCCCCGGCGATCAGTGCAGAGAACCATGTCGGCACCTCTCCACCCCTGCTTCCGCCTGTGTCATCTACAGGCGTCAGGTGACGAAGAGTGCCGACAACGGATTCTGGAAGAGTAGTGGGACTCACAAGACTCCCGGCGAGCCCGGCAGCGCCTTCGAGCTCCCGCTGAACGTCATGGCGGGCTTGCTGGGTGTAGAACAGCGCTCCAAGCAAATAAACAAGAAGGAAAACCGCCAGCATCAACAGGGAAATCTTCCGATATACGGTCATTGTTTTTATCCGTTGCGAGAAAACACCTTCTCTACCCCATGCTAAAGCCAACAGTTTCCACCGGAATAGTTCTTTAGTACCGCCACTTTCCTACTTTCTGAATATTTCCGGGCTTCTCCCCCTTTCATAAGCTGGAAGTACAACAACAAACCGGAGAATCCCATGTCTTTTCTCGCCCGGACCGTGACTCCATTACTGATCGCCCTGGCAGCAGCAACCCCGCTGAAAGCGGAATCGTTGGACGTGCGGATTGGCTATCTGCAGTGGCTGCCAGACCAGGGGCCCGTGCTTTCCAATGTAATCCCGGAACCCGAGGACGCCGGCCTGCGGGGCGCCGAGCTAGCCATCAACGACAACAGCACTACAGGCAAATTCCTGGGCCAGACCTACTCCTTGCAGAGTGATGTGGCGGATTCGGAAGAGGCGGCCATTGCGGCCTTTGATGCCATGCGCGAGAACGGGCTGGATCTGTTTGTCGTAAACGCGCCAGCCTCGACCTTAAAGGCCCTCACTGAGAAGGCCGGCGACAACACCCTGATTTTCAATGCCGGCGCCGAAGACGATGCCCTGCGCACCGGCCAGTGCCACGTGAACCTGCTACACACCATACCCAGCTATTCCATGCTCACCGATGCGCTCGGCCAGTGGCTGAACCAGCGGCGGTGGGATGAAGTCTTTCTGATTACAGGCCCCACCGAGGCGGATAGGAACTGGGCCAATGCCTTCCGCCGCTCTGCCAGGCGCTTCGGGCTCGAGATTGTCGAGGACAAGCCCTGGACCTTTGACGCTGATCTCCGCCGCACGGCCTCCAAAGAGCTGCCCCTGTTCACTCAGGCCAGAGATTACGACGCGGTGGTGGTGGCCGATGTGCGGGGCGATTTTGGCGAGTACGTGCCGTTCAACACCTGGCTGCCACGCCCGGTGGTGGGCACCCAGGGCATGTCGCCGGTCACCTGGCACCGGGTGGTGGAGAGTTGGGGGGCTGCCCAACTACAGAACCGGTTCCGCGAACTGGCCAATCGCGACATGAACAGCGAAGACTACGCCGCCTGGGCCGCCATTCGCGCCATTGGCACTGCCGTGTCCGACCTGAACTCAGCCAATGCCACCGAGATCCGGAATTTTCTGTTCAGCGACAAGTTTCAGTTGGCGGCTTTCAAGGGCCGAAAAGTGACCTTTCGGGACTGGAATGGCCAGATGCGTCAACCCATTCCGATGGTTCACCCCAGAGGGCTGGTGGCCACCGCCCCGTTCGAAGGCTTTCTTCACCCGAATACCGAACTGGATACCCTCGGCTTCGACCGGCCCGAGAGCGAATGTCGGAGCAACGGCTGAACCATCGGTTGCCAACTTTCAAAACAAGAAGGAGTTACACCATGAAAACCCTGTTCAAGCGCACAGCCCTTGCGGCGATGATCGGCCTGTCGACACCGGCTCTGGCCAGCGTGGCCTATGTCTCCAACGAGAAAGACAACACCCTGTCGGTGATTGATACCGAAACCCGGGAAGTGATCGAAACCATCGATGTTGGCCAGCGGCCCCGGGGCATCCTGCTCTCCAAGGACTACACCAAGCTGTACATTTGCGCCAGTGACGACGACACGGTGCAGGTACTGGACCTGGCCACCCGAAAAATCGTGGACACCCTGCCCTCGGGCGAAGATCCCGAGCAGTTTGCGCTGCACCCGAACAACAGGCACCTGTACATCGCCAACGAAGACGACGCCATCGTGACGGTGGTGGATGTGGACACCAAGGATGTTCTGGCCCAGATCGATGTGGGTATCGAACCGGAAGGCATGGCGGTGAGCCCGGACGGCAAGTGGGCGGTGAACACCTCCGAAACCACCAGCATGCTGCACTGGATCAACACCGAGACTTTCGAGATCGAGAAGAACATCGTCGTGGGCCAGCGCCCGCGCCACGTGGAGTTCTCCAAAGACAGCAAGATTGCCTGGGCCTCCGCGGAAATCGGCGGCACCGTGCACATCATCGACGTCGACAACCTGGAGCAGATCCATGAGATGTCCTTCAAGGTGCCCGGCGTAAACCAGGATCGGGTCCAGCCGGTGGGTATTGAACTGACCTCCGATGGCAAATACGCGTTCGTGGCACTGGGGCCCTCCAACCACGTGGCCGTCGTAGACGCCCAGACCTATGAGGTTCTGGACTATCTGCTGGTTGGCGCCCGGGTGTGGCAGCTGGATCTCGACAAGGACGAAAAACATCTCTACACCACCAACGGCGTGTCCGGCGATGTCTCCGTGATCGACGTGGAAGACCTGAAGGTGATTAAATCCATCAAGGTAGGCCGCTACCCCTGGGGTGTGGTCATCGACCCGACGTCATGACCATTGAAGCGAGCAACCTCAGCTTTCGTTACGGCGACAAGCCGGTGCTCCGGGAGGTCAGCTTTGCGCTGACCTCTGGCCGTTTTCATGCCCTGCTCGGGCCCAACGGCGCGGGGAAATCCACCCTGTTTGGCTTGCTCACTCGTCTGCTGGCCTTGCAGCAGGGCGATATTCGCCTGGGCGGCCGATCCCTGAAAAAGCAGCCGGCCGAGGCCATGCGCCAGATCGGCGTGGTGTTCCAGCAGAACGCGCTGGATCTGGACCTGACCGTTCGCCAGAACCTGCAATACCACGCCGCTCTGCACGGGTTGTCCCGCAAAGAAGCCAGAGCCAGGGGTGATCGGGAACTGGAACGCTTCAACCTGCTGGAGCGCGCCAACGATGCCGTCCGCCAGCTTAACGGTGGCCATCGCCGGCGAGTGGAAATCGCCCGGGCTCTCCTGCATGAGCCCACGCTGCTGTTGCTCGACGAACCCACGGTGGGCCTGGACGTTGCAAGCCGCAAGGCGCTCAACGAGCACGTGCGTACCCTGTGCGAAGAGGACGGCCTGACCGTGCTCTGGGCCACTCACCTGATCGAAGAAGTCCGTGAAGAGGACCGGGTGCTGATCCTGCACCAGGGCCAGTTGCTGGCCGACGGCAATGGCCAGGCCATCTGCGACGCCGAAGGCACCCTCGATCTGGCCGAAACCTTCCACGCCCTGACCGGAGCCGGCTGATATGAAAGCAGCTCACTACTGGCATTGTTTTGTAGGTATCCAGACACGGGAATGGCTCCGGTTCTGGCAGCAGCGCACTCGCTTTGCCAGCGCTCTGGTCCGGCCACTGCTCTGGCTGGTGGTCTTCGCCGCCGGTTTCCGGGCTGTGCTGGGCATTTCCATTATTCCGCCCTACGACACCTACATCACCTATGAAACCTACATCGCGCCCGGTCTGTGCGGCATGATCATCCTGTTCAACAGCATGCAGGGCGCCCTGTCCATGGTGTATGACCGGGAGCTGGGCAGCATGCGGGTGCTCCTCATGAGCCCTCTGCCTCGCCCCTTCCTGCTGGTTACCAAACTGTTGGCCATGGGCGTGGTCTCCATCGGCCAGGTGTATGTATTCCTGCTGTTGGCCCTGCTGGTGGATGTCGAGCCGCCATTGTGGGGTTACCTGGCTGTGCTGCCGGCGTTGATTCTGACCAGCCTCATGCTGGGCGCTCTGGGCCTGCTGATCGCCACCTGGATAAAGCAACTGGAGAACTTTGCCGGGGTAATGAATTTCGTCATCTTCCCGATGTTCTTCATGTCCTCGGCGCTCTACCCGCTCTGGCGCATGAATGAGGCCAGCCCCTGGCTTTACTGGATTTGCCAGTTCAATCCCTTCACCCATGCGGTGGAAGCCATCCGGTTTTCCCTTTACCTGGAGTGGAACCCGATGGCTTTCGGTATTACCGCGGGCGTGACGGCGGTGCTGGTGTTACTGGCCACGGCCGGCTTCCGGCCGCAGCGCACCCGGGTTCTGGGCAGCAAGCCCGCGCAGGACGACCAACCAGAGCAGTGACATGGCGAGGGTCGCCACCACGATGGCCGGGCCGACCGGTACATCGAACATTACGGAAACCACCACCGCACACAGGTGCCCGGCAATGCCACAGCAAGCGGCCAGGAAAGGCCCTTTACCGACAAGGGAGCCGAGGATCAGCGGTGTCATAATCAAGGTCGCAAACACCACGTAGATGCCGGCCAGGGAGACCGAATAGGTCACCGCCACCGCGAACACCGGCATGAAAACCGCACCCATCATCCAGCCAGGGGCCCACAGGCTTAGCAACCAGACCAGCGCGGAGAGCATGCCAACGGCAAGCACCGCAGGCCAACTGGCCCATAGCAGGTCACCCGACGCGGCTCTCTGGAGCGCCTGGGCGCCGTGCGGATCGCCACTGACCAGCAGCACCGCGAGACTCGCCCCGACCACGTAGAGGATACCGATCCACGCCTCCTTCGCTTGCGCCAGACGACGGAAGATCAGGTGAACCGCCACGGCCGCCAGTAGCGCAAACATCAGGCTGCTGACCGGTGCGCCAGCCAGGGTGTGGTTAGGCAGAAAATACACGCCGGCCAGGGTGCCCAATGCCGCCCACTGAGCAATGGCCAGATCCGCAAAGATCACGCCTCGAGCAATCACCTGGTAACCCAACGGGACCAGTAGCAGGCAAAGCATGGCGCTGCCTGCTACTGGCAGGAGCAGCCATTCATACTCCGTCATGGGAGGCTCCGGCTGCAGCCGACTCAACCTGGCGGATGATCTCGCTGATCAGCCCGCTCAGGGTGTCCGCCGGCGCTTCGCCCGTCACCGTCCCCGGCACCACCACAACGGGCAGCCCGGTTTGCTCCGCCAGCCATTCTGCCGGCTGCGGATCCTGGTAGCTGGCAATCAGGATGGCGTTGGCATCCTCCAGTTCTTGATTAGCCAGCAAATTGCTTAAATGGCTGGCGCTGGGAGGCAACCCCGGTTTCGGTTCCAGATCCGCTGCCTTTTCCACACCCAGCCATCGCAACAGATAGCCGAAATTGGAGTGCTGAACCACCAAAGATTGTCCTCTGAGTGCCTCTGCCCTGGCCTGCCACTCGGCACGCAGGCCATTCCAGTCGCCCCGCCAGCGAATGTAGCGGCCCTGTATGGCGGCAGCCCTCTGCGGTTCAATCTCTCCCAGGCGCTTTGCCAGGGCACGGGCAATCTCTGGCAACTGATCCGGCGACAGGTGCACATGAGGATTACCTTCGGGGTGCACATCGCCCATGCTCCGATCCACGTGATCGTGGGGGGCGTGCAGCTGGGCATGGTCGGCGGCAAAAAACAGTCCGGCGCGTCCGGCCTGAATGTCCGGGTTCGAGGCCCGTTGAAGCAGCATGGGCAACCAGCCGGCTTCCAGCGAGGCACCGGTGCAGACAGCAATATCCGCGCGCCGCACCGCCGCAATCAGGCTTGGCCGAGCCTCGATGTAGTGAGGATCCTGAAGGTGACTGGTGGCGGTGGTGAGCTCAGCATCCGGCACCAGCACCCGAACCAGGGCCGCCCATTCCGGTTCACAGGCGAACACCCGAAGCTGGGCCTGGGCCGGCACGGCTGTCACGATCAACAACATTGCCGCAACGGCGTTACGAAGTGTCATATCAGTACCCATGGGCGCCGTGGGCACCGAGGGACATGACGTACTGCACCATCACGGTATTGTCGGCGTTGCTGAACCCGGTCGCTTCCTGATGGGTGTACTGCAGCCGTACCGTGGAGAAGTGAGAACGGGACCAGGATAGCATCACGTCGGTCTCTTCCAGGGTTTGATTGTGGAAGTGATCGCCATGGGCTTCCTGAAGATCCACCTCACCGTAACGAACGCCCGCCGACCACTGGGGCGCAAACTGGTAAACGCCGGAAACGTACCAGCCTTCATTGGTATCGTCAGACGCCGCAAACTGGTTCAGCTCATCCGCATAGAGGTATTCGCCGCTGAGCGTCAGCTGTTGCTCGCGGTTGTTGCCGTTGGGAGACCACTTCCAGACCAGATCGGCGATATAGAGGTTTTCGCCGGTGTAGGCCGCACCGTGGCTGTGGTCGTGCCCTTCCTCATGATCGTGATCGTGGCTGCCGTCCCCGGTTTCCGCCGATTTCGCATGGCGGTTCCGCAGCCAGGAGAGCCCCAACTGCCAGCTTTGTGACAGACTGATATCACCACCAAGCCGGGTATTGACGGTGTAAACACCAATGTCTTCCTCACCCTCAGTCAGCTGGTCACCAGCAAAGGCTTCCGCACCGACCTGCCAAAAAAAAGGCGTTGGCAACAACACGTTCAGGCGTGCCCCGGTGTCGTAATAGTGGCTGCCAAGCATCGCGCGATAGGCGGCCGGGCGCTCGACAAAGTCGTCCTCATGCATATGGCGCCCATTCAGATAGCCCACCTGCGACAGGAACCGCCCTGCCCGAACGTTCAGTGCGTACGGTAACCCGTTCGTTTGCAGATACGCCTCTTCAATCAGTACCTCACTCTCACCGTCGTGCTCTTCGAATACAGCGGTGAGTCGGCCGGAGAACAGGTCATCAATCGGGGAAGACAGGGACAGTTCTGTGTGGCCGAGGCCGAAGCCCTGCTCGCGATGGGACAGAGCGGTCTCGTTCTGTTTGTAGTATCCGTCCAGCGTCACACTGACCTCCGGATTGAGTTCTTTGGCGGTTGCCCAGCCCGCCGTCATGGCCAATGGAAAAATGGCAAAAGGAGCAAAACGTTTAAACATAGGGACTCCGGATATAAAGCAGCAGGGCGCGTCGACGCGCCCCGCGGGATTGAAAGCAGATTAGTGGGAATGCTCGTCGTCGTGATCGTGGTCGTGGCCCGCTTCGGCCAGACCCAGCCAGGCGATGGCAGAGGCACTGAAACCGAGGTCGATGGTCCGAACGATATCGCCATCGGTGGTATCCACTTCGATCACAGACTGGTTGTGCAGCACGAACAGTCGCTCCTGGGCGGCAGACGTGGTCACGGCCATCGTGTCCTCTTCACCCGGCGCGGCCATCAACTCAACCGTGGTGAGCAGCTCCCAACCATGGGCGGGATCAAAAAGCCGCAGACCGCCATCATCGCCGAGCACATAAAACACTTCGCCATGGGTCGTGAAGCCCTGGGCCAGGCGGCCAACGCCCTCCCCGAGTTCAAGCTCGTGGTAGACCTCAGCAGTTGATTCCGGATGGATCGCGAACAGACGGTCACCGGCAATGCCAACCAGCTCCTCAACATCGTGATTGGCAACCACGGTTCCAATGCGAGCGCCCTCCGCCAGGCCTTCGGGGTTCGCCAGCTTGGTGGCCGGGTAACCGGTTTCCTGCAGATCAATCACCAGAACGCCATCGCTGCAACCAAAGCCCAGGCTGTGGGCATTGGCGGCAGTACCGTGAAGCCTCGGGCAAGCCTGGCTGTAGCGTTCTTCGAATTCGAAGCTGCTACCGTCCAGATGGTAACGCTCAACCGCCGCTGGCAGCGTGGTGTCCGTGATTGAGCTGTCCCGATAGGTTACGAACAGGTGGCCATCGATCATCTTGGCAACACCGTGCATGTTGTTCTCCAGCTGAAGGCTGGCCACGGTGGTGCCACTTCCCAGAGTTGCATCGGAAAACACGGTCACTTTCGAGCTTGCGGCCTCACCACCGTCGAAGAAAACGACACCTTCCGATTCACCCGAAGAATAGTGCGTCGGTTTGTGATCGTTCAGGGTGAGGGTCAGCATGCTCGGCGTCTCTGCGTAATCATGCATGTGATCGCCGTGGTCCTCGGTATACAGCCCACCGTCAACAAACGACACCAGATCGTCGCCCCGCTGGATAGCGACCGCATACCGATTGCCGGGTGAGGCATAGAGGCGCGGCGCTTCACCATTCATGGCCATGGAGGCAAGCACTTCACTGCTGTCGAGGTCCAGCACCTTGAGCTGCGAAGCGTCGGAATCGAACAGGGCCAGACGACCGGCGGTGTCGATCTCCGTGTGCTCGTGCTCATCCTCAGAGCTGCTGCTACCGCCACAGGCCGTCAGCATTGCAGCCGAAACCAGCAGCGCAGAGGTAGCAATCGGTCGCAGGCTGAAGGGAAATTGGCGGAATTGATCAGACATCAAAAACTCCTTAGTTAATGTTATAACATTGCTTTTATTGCTTCAGGAAAGCCAGTCCAGTCCCAGAACCAGCCTTGGGGTATCACCCGGCGCGGGCGAGCGATGAACAAGGCCGCGACCTTCGTTGCCAATCCAGGCTTCTCCCTTGAGGATCGCAACCGAGCCGGTTGGCATGACCTGGATGCAGTGTTCCGCTGCTGGCTGTTCCGGCAACGGCCCCGGGTTTTCCGCGCGCAGAACATCCGGCTCTGCAAGCCACTCGGTCCCGCGTCCCGAATAGGTCACCAGCAATCGGGCTGGAACCCGGTCGGTGTGAAACCGGGGACACATGGTGTCAGCCAGCACATGAACCCGAATCCCCACGGCAGCAGGCTCGAACAGGCATCGATACATGGCGATCAGTTCCCTGACATCCGCCAGCCACGCCCGGGCGCCAGACAGCTCCAGTGCCCAGCCGGGAAGAATCTCATCAACAGGTTCGTCTTTCTCCTGCGCCACAAAGCGCTCGAAGCTGGACATCTCTGAGGCGAAATGGCGGGCAAACTCAAGGCATTCCGTGCGCGGTTCCCGGCGCCAGACCGCGAGATTGACCTCATCCCGGAATATCTCTGTCAGACATTCAGGCTTGCTCCCGTGAACAGCCACAGGACCGGACACTGCATTGGACTCTACTGTCATGGACAACCTCCGTGCCTGCAGGCTATCGGAACGAACTTAAAAACAGGTAACGTTTCAGGGCCGGGAATGTTATGTTATAACATATCTAAAGTAAAGCGCCGTGGACGCGGCGCGTAGCGGAAAAACGCAGGAGTTTACGAATGAAGCAATCTGACTCGCGGTTACCGGTTACGGTGCTGTCCGGCTTTCTGGGCGCCGGCAAAACCACGGTTCTCAACCATATTCTCAATAACCGCGCGGGCAAACGCGTGGCGGTGATCGTGAACGACATGAGCGAGGTCAACATCGATGCCGCTCAGGTCCAGCAGGAGGTCACGCTCAACCGTTCGGAAGAGAAACTGGTGGAGATGAGCAATGGATGCATCTGCTGCACGCTCCGGGAGGATCTGCTGGTCGAGGTCCGGAAACTGGCATCCGAAGGGCGCTTTGACTGCCTGGTGATCGAGTCCACCGGTATTTCAGAACCCCTGCCGGTGGCGGAGACGTTTACCTTTGCCGACGAAGACGGCGTTAGCCTGTCTGATATCGCACGCCTGGACACCATGGTGACGGTGGTGGATGCGGTGAACTTCCTGAAGGACTATGACGAGGCCCAGTCACTCCAGGAAACCGGCGAGAGCCTTGGCGAGGAAGACGAGCGCAGCGTTGCGGATTTGCTGGTTGACCAGATCGAGTTCAGTGACATCCTGCTGATCAGCAAGACCGACCTGGCCAGCCCGGAAGATCTGGAACGACTCAAAGGAGTACTTCGCAGCCTAAACACAGAAGCGGAAATTATTCCGATCTCCCAGGGCGCAGTGCCGCTCGACAAGGTGCTGGAGACCGGCCGTTTCAGTTTCGAGCGTGCTCAGCAGGCACCCGGATGGCTCAAGGAAATGCGCGGCGAGCACATTCCTGAAACCGAAGAGTATGGCATTTCGAGCTTCGTGTATCGCGCACGCCGACCTTTCCATCCCGCTAAATTCTACGATTTCCTGCACGAGGGGACTTCGAAAGGCAAACTGATCCGCTCCAAGGGTTATTTCTGGCTCGCAACCCGCCCCGAATTCGCAGGCAGTTGGAGTCAGGCCGGCGGTATTGCCCGCTATGGTTTTGCCGGCATGTTCTGGAAAGCCGTGCCGGAAAGTAACTGGCCAGAAGACCCGGAATACCGAACGGCCATTATGGAAAGCTGGGAGGAACCCTTCGGCGACATGCGCCAGGAGCTGGTGTTCATTGGCCAGAACCTGGATCGCGACGTCATAACCCGCCAGCTGGATGCATGCCTGCTGGATGACGAGCAGTTGCTCGCGGGCAAGGAATTCTGGCAGACCCTCAATGACCCCTTTCCCGCCTGGAGATAAGCCATCATGACAATGACGCGAGATGAGATTCTGCAGGCACCGGCCGACGACTACATGAACGAGGCGCAACTGGCATTCTTTCGAAAATTGCTTGAAGATTTGCGCACCGAAACGATGGACAGCATTGAGTCTGCCAAACGGCAGCTGGCGAGCCCGCCGGAAATGAACGACGAGGCGGATCGCGCCGCTTACGAAGAGGAATCGAGACTGGCGCTGCGCATTGTCGACCGGGAACGACGCCTGCTCCCGAAAATCGAGGCTGCGATCAAGCGAATATTAAACGGTGATTACGGCTACTGCCGGGAATCCGGGGAACCCATCGGGATTCCCCGGTTACTGGCACGCCCGACAGCAGAACTGTGCGCAGAGGTTAAAACCCTGAACGAGCGAAAGGAGCTCAATTACCGACAATAAGCACGCCTGCCGATACGTTAAATTGCCGCATGGCCGACGCTGGCCGACTGAGCATGCAATCGCCCATTCCTCCTTAGAGTCTAGTAGGGTTGGGCGCATCACCGTACACGTCCATGGGATCAAACTGTTTTTCATGCTCAACAAACACCAGATCACTGCCGTTGTTTCGTTCTGCCGCAACCGGCACCTTGCGATAGAAACAGGAGCGGTAACCGACATGGCAGCTGGCACCCGAGCCAGCCACGCGAACCCTTAACCAGACCGCGTCCTGGTCGTCATCGATGCGCATTTCAACCACCTCCTGAACCAGCCCACTGGTAGCGCCTTTGTGCCATAGAACTTCACGGCTACGGCTCCAGTAATGGGCTTCACCGGTGGTAATGGTTCTCGCCAATGCATCGGCGTTCATATACCCCAGCATAAGCACTTCCCCACTTTCTGCATCTGTGGTTACGCAGGTAATCAAGCCATCAGCGTCGAACTTGGGCGCCAACTCCGCCCCTTCTTCCACCTGCTCGATTGAGGTTCTGGCAGCGAGCCCGACAGTGCCTGGGCCGGAATCTCTGGTGTTACCGGAATCGGTCGTCATGATATATCGTTCCTTTCTGATCAAATTAATTCAATCGGAGGCAGAGATTGCCCCGAATGTTTCGAGAAATTGAATAGTCTTGCCCCGGGGAGCGCCCTCAAGTTGTTCCTCACGCACAACCACATGACCCCGAATCACAGTGTGGATTGGCCAGCCGGTTATCTTCTTGCCATCGTATGGCGTCCATCCGCTGCGGCTGGCTATCCAATCGTTCGTTATCGTGCGCTGCGCAGAAAGATCAACGATTGTCAGGTCGGCATCGTATCCGAGTGCGATGCGCCCCTTACCCTCCAGGCCAAAGATCCGCGCAGGGCCAGCACTGGTCAGATCCACCAACCGCTGCAACGTGAGGCGCCCGTTATGTACGTGGTCCAGCATCACCGGCAAAAGCGTCTGCACCCCGGTCATACCGCTGGGCGATTGCGGGTAAGGTTTCGCTTTTTCTTCAAGGGTATGCGGAGCGTGGTCGCTGCCAATCACATCCACGGTGCCCTCTCGGATCGCCTGCCACAAAGCGTCCTGATGGCGCTGTTCGCGGACCGGCGGGTTCATTTGGGCCAGACTTCCCAGGCGCTGATAACACTCGGGGGCCGCCATGGTGAGGTGATGCGGCGTCACTTCCACAGTCACGCGCCGTTTATGTCCGGCCAGGTATCGCATTTCCTCAGCTGTGGAAACGTGCAGGACGTGCAGCCGACGCCCCGCTTCCTCCGCCATGGCTACGATCCGCTTCGTCGCCAGAAGCGCAGACTCCATATCGCGCCAGTCCGGATGCTGGCAAACATCCCCACTGGCCTCGACAATCGACTTGCGCTGGCGCAAGCGGGCCTCGTCCTCGGCATGGACCGCCATCCGTCGGCGCCCATGGCGCAGAATGTTTCGTAGCACGGTGTCATCGTCCGCCAGCAGGTCGCCAAACGAACTGCCCATAAATACCTTCACACCCGCACAGCCCGGCAGAGTTTCAAGAATCTGAAGTTGTTTGGCATTGACGCCCGAGCCTCCGATGTAAAAGGCATAATCACACCAGGCCCGACCTTGAGCCGCATCCAGCTTCGCCTGTAAATCCTCATGCCAGAGGGTCAGTGGATTGGTGTTCGGCATTTCAAAAACGCCGGTCACCCCACCCAGCACCGCGCCGCGAGTCCCGGTTTCAAGATCTTCCTTATGTGTCAGCCCGGGCTCGCGGAAGTGCACCTGACTGTCGATCACACCGGGCAAGATATGCAGCCCCCGGGCATCAATGGTCGAAACAGCGTCCCACTGCCCCTGCAAACATCCGAGGGCGACAATTCGACCGTCACGACAGGCTAAATCCGCCTGTTCGGAACCATTGGGCGTGAGCACGGTGCCACCAACAACCAACAGATCCGCGTATTTTTCAGGGTGGTAGCCCTCTACAGTCATGCGACTTTCCTCCAGCTTGAATTCAGCACCTTATGGCGATGAAGCACCTGAAGAGTAAGGAAACACATCTCTCTCGACGAGAAGGTGTCAACGCTCTTTTCCCCAACGCCAATGCGAGCCCTGAGCCGTATCCTCAATCACCACTCCCTCTTGCCTCAGTTGCTCCCTGATCACGTCGGAACGCGCGAAATCCTTCTGATCACGGGCTTCCTGACGTTCACGGAACATTGCCTCAATGCATTCGGGTGGCAATTCCTCACGACTACTGCTCGATTCCAAGCCAAGCAAATCAGCAAGCGCCAGCTCGCTAGGCGAGCGAAGAAGGCCTAGCATGCCGGCCGAGGCACGGAAGGTCCGCGCCGCTTCCCTCGCCCGCTCGCGTGTATCGGCCTGCTGCACCTGGTGACACAGCTCATGCAGCCGTTTCAACGCCCGGGACACGTTAAGATCATCGCGAAGAGCGGCCAGAACTTCCGCGTCTGGCTCGCTCTCGGCACCGACCTGCAGCGGCGTGTCATCCTCCGCGTCGGCCAGAGAGCCGTACCAACGGGCCAGGATTCCGATCGACTGAGTCAGGCGGCGCTCATTCCAGTCGAGGGGATTGCGATAATGGGTCGACAGCAGAGCCAGGCGAATGGCTTCACCGGGAGCCTTGGCAAGCAGGTCGCGAATCAATAGCACATTGCCCTGTGACTTGGACATCTTCTGCCCATCCACGGTAACAAACGAGTTGTGAACCCAGCTTCGACAATAGAGGGTGCCATTGGCACAGGTACCCTGGGCAATTTCGTTTTCATGGTGCGGGAATATCAGATCCTGCCCACCACCATGAATGTCGATCGTTGTGCCGAGGTGCTTGCCGATCATCGCCGAGCATTCAACGTGCCATCCGGGCCTGCCGCGGCCCCAGGGGCTTGCCCAGCCGGGCTGATCGCCGGTTGATGGTTTCCAGAGCACGAAATCCAGAGGGCTACGTTTGTAGGGGGCGACCCCAACCCGGGCACCGGCAAGCATGTCTTCGGGTTTGCGTCTGGACAAGGCCCCATAGTCGGAATAGGAAGGCACATGGAAAAGCACGTGCCCCGATGCTTCATAGGCGTGCCCCCGAACCATGAGAGCCTGAATCAACTCTATGATGTCCGGAATATGCTCTGTGACTCGGGGCTCCAAATCCGGAGCTTCAACTCCCAGGGTTTCGAGATCCTCATGGTAGGCATCAATATACCGATCCGTAAGTGTCTTGATGCTCACCCCTTCGGCAGCCGCCGCGGCATTGATCTTGTCATCAACATCCGTGAAGTTGCGGGCATAGAGCACACAGGGATAGTCGTGGCGCAGCAGCCGGGCCAGTACATCGAAGATCACCGCCGGCCGCGCGTTACCGATATGCGCATAGTTGTAGACCGTGGGCCCACACACGTACATGGTCACTCGCCCGGGGAGCTCCGTGCTCAGTGGCTCTTTCTGGCCCGCCAGCGTATTGAAAAGCTGGATTCCATCGGCGCCCATCAGATCACCCCCTGAAAATCCCCGCTGGCCGATGCAACGGCATCGTGTGAATGCAGGCTCTCCAGATGCCGAACATGGGTGCGCAGATTATCGTAACGCCCGGATAAAGCACTCTGGATCCGCCGTGCCGCATCCTCGACATACATCAGGTTTTGACCGTTCAACCACGCAAAGGCCTGCTCATCGGCCCGCTTGACGGCGGTCTGGACGGGCGTTGCCAAGACTGCCTCGATCTGATCAATAAGCGCCATCAGGCCAAAGCTTTTTGACGAGTCAGAGATTTCTACACTCACCGTTGCTTCGCTCCGCTGGCTGTGAGGCGTAGCGAGCGTAGCATTCTGTTGCAGCCAGGCGGCCACTTCTTCGCTCGTCAGCCCGGACCGGTCTGGAAAGTGTTCTCTGAAACCGTCAGCCACCAGCTGACGAGCCAGTGCCGCCGAGCACGGACACGTCGATGAATACTGCACCTGAACCGACGCTTTAAGCGCGAACCAGGTATGGTCCAGTGTGGCCTCAAGCCGGACCGGATAAGACTTCCAGCCGGCCAATTCCGGCGTCCGAAGCGCCGGTCGTCTGGCGAGAAGACTGAAGTCCAGCGCCACCCGCGCGCCATCTGTGTAACAGTCTTTGTGACTTGCTACCATCTGTTGGAGAAGCTCTCTCAGGTCTCCGGGCGCCAATCCCTCCACTCGGGTTAGCTCGTCCAGCATCCGATACAAGCGGGACATGTGGATGCCTTTCACCGTCAACGCCGGCAGATTGACCTGAAGATCCGCAACAGCATGAATGGTTCCCGGACACCCGGGCTCGTCCAGTTGAACCGGTATGTCTATCCGGCTCATTCCCACCCACTCTAGCGGCGCACGGATAGCTGAGGTTTCATTACTGGCGACATCGGGTAAATCCTGATTCATGCTAAACCTGTCTCGATCTGTTAGAGGTTGATACTTTTTCAGCGTGAGTTTTCCGGCCGGCACACGAAGAACATATACCGTGTAATTCCACAACCGCTCGAACAACCTGAAAGTCCGATTGGCCGAGAGATGCCTGCAACTCCGCAATCTCCCGGGCATCGACGAATTCCCGGATCCATCCGCACTGATCACAAATCAAGAAGGCGGCGGGGGAGGCCTTGCCTCGATCCGAGCACGCAATGAAGGAGTTAAGGCTTTCCAGCTTCCTGACAAATCCGAGATCGCCAAGCCGGTCCAATGCCCGATAGACCTGGGTTGCACCGCGAAAGCCTGTCTCCTTTAAAATGGCGTAAGCACCCAACGGGGCATCCGCCTGCTGCAGGACTTCCAAGACCCTTCTTTGATTTGCGGTCAGCTTGTCCATTGGGTTAACCGTCCGAGAAGCTCTGACTGAATTGCTGGAAACCGTTCATCGCTTTTATCGGCATTTCTCAAGGCTGTTCATCAACGCCTCAAGCAGTAGCGAATACTGACCGCCACCAATTTGGAGGTCAGCACCCAACGGATCCATAACCCCGACGGTTTTCACTTTAGAACCCTCGAAAACCGTTTTCACAAGTCCGGGGTCGTACTGTGGCTCGGTAAACGCGCAGGTCACGCCAAGCTCAGAGACCATCGACTGAATCTCACGGATTCGAGCCGGACTGGGATCTGACGCATCGGACACCGAAATTGCACCAGCTGCCAGCAACCCGAAGCGACGCTCGAAATACTGATAGGCATCATGAAAAACGATAAAACGGATCCCCTCGATTCGATCTGCCCGCTCTTGCAATGAAGCGATCAAGTTGTCCATCGACTGGGCAAAATCCTTGGCGTTGTTCTGATAGACGCTGGCATTCGCCGGATCAACTTCCGAGAGGGCCTGGGCAATTTTAGCGGACCAGATTTTCGCATTCATCGGATCCAGCCAGGCGTGAGGGTCATGCTCTCCATGGTGGTGGCCGTCATGCTCGGCGTGGTGGTCCTCGTGATGCTCATCTTGATGTTCATCATGCGCATCTTGGTGTTCATCATGCTCATCATGGTGCTGATCGTGACCATCCTGCCCCTCGCCGTGCGAATCGTGGCCGCCTTCTGCACCATGTTCACCATGAGCGTGCGCTTCGAACGTTGCCCCTTCCCGGAACCCGTATTTGACCGTCTCGGACAACTCCAGCATTTCGACCCTGGTTGCTGAACCTGCCAGGTTCTCCAGAGAGTTCTCCAGCCAGGGCGTCAGCTCACCACTGATCCAGAAAACCACCTGCGCTTCGGCAAGTGCTTCGGCCTCTGATGGACGGAGGGAATAACTGTGAGGTGACGCCTCAGGCTGAATCAGCAGCTCTGGTTCTCCGACCCCTTTCATCACTTGAGTCACAACGGAGTGCAGCGGGGCGATATCGACCGCGACTCTGGGAGCGGATGCCCAACTGTTGAAGGGCAGGAAACTGAGCGCGGCGCCAGCTAGAATTATCGGTCGTATCATTGAAATCTCCTGGACAGCTTGAGGTTGGTTGCAATCAATTTGCAGAAGGCGGAAAATGTTATGTTATAACATATCTTTTGGATTGAAAACTCACAGCGCGCCAACACTCTACTTATTATGCAGACAGCGAAACTGGGAAAACACGCCCACAAGGATTCATCGATGCTGATTCAAGCTCACAACCTGTCGGTACAGATCGGCAAAAACCGGATATTGAAAAATATCGACCTGCAGGTTGATCGCGGCCAGATCGTCACCGTCATTGGTCCTAACGGATCCGGCAAGTCCACCCTGCTGAAAATGCTCATTGGCGCACTGCAACCTTCAGAAGGCGAGATCATCCGCGCACCCGGTCTTTCAATCGGCTATGTACCGCAGCGACTCCACATTGATGAAACCCTGCCGATGACCGTGCAACGCTTTCTGCAACTCCCGAACCGTGCCTCAACGGATGCGATCCGGGAGACCATGGCACAGGCCGGTTTGCCAGAACTTCTGCGCCAACAGTTGATGTCTCTGTCGGGAGGCCAGCTTCAGCGAGTATTGCTGGCACGGGCGCTGCTTGAAAAACCCGATCTTCTGCTACTTGATGAGCCGACCCAGGGGCTTGACCGCCGTGGTACGGCGGACTTCTATCGACAGATCGAGCAAATTCGGCAGTCCCTGAACTGTGGCGTGATCATGGTCAGCCACGACCTTCAAGTCGTCATGCGCCGGTCCGAGTGGGTGATCTGCCTGAACGGGCACGTCTGCTGCGAAGGTAAACCGGAACTTGTCAGTAGCTCCGCGGAGTATCGCGTGCTGTTCGGCTTCGACGAGGATGATGAATCGCTGGCGCTCTATAGCCACAGGGGGCATTACCAAGGAAGTGGCGACATACGGGAGGCGGGCTGATGCTTGACGATTTCCTGATGAGGGCCGCACTGGCAGGCGTTGGTGTATCTCTGGCCGCGGCGCCTCTGGGCTGCTTTATCGTGTGGCGGCGCATGGCGTATTTTGGCGATGCCACCGCACACGCGGCGATGCTGGGTGTCGCCCTGTCACTGACTCTCTCCACACCGATTTTCGCCGGCGTGCTGATGATATCGCTCCTGATGGCGGTGACCGTCTCGACACTGAGCGGCCGGGGATATGCCATGGACACCTTGCTCGGCGTTATGGCTCACTCTGCGCTGGCGGTAGGGCTGGTCGCCGTCTCGTTTCTGTCGGGAGTAAGAATCGATCTGATGGCCTACCTGTTCGGAGATATCCTTGCCGTGGGCAAAACAGATCTGGCCGTTATCTGGGGCGGTGCTGCCCTGGTTCTTGTTATGATCGGATATCGATGGTCTGCTCTGCTATTATCAACCCTGAGTCCTGACCTGGCACTTGCCAGCGGAATATCGCCGCGCCGGGAGCAGCTGGTGCTGACGATCGCTCTTGCGATTGTGGTGGCAGTGGCAATCAAGGTGGTCGGTGTTCTGCTGATCGCCGCCATGCTCATCATCCCCGCAGCCACCGCGCGTCGATTCAGCCGGACGCCGGAAGCCATGGCGGTCATGGCTGCCATAATTGGTGTTTGCGCCAATATTGCAGGTCTGGCGTTATCCTATCACTTCGATTCGCCAACCGGGCCAACCATTGTGTGCGTTGTCGCCTTCCTGTTCGTGGCCTTGAATGTAGTAAACGCCGTATTCCGTCGGACGAACCGTCAATTGTCGAACGGTCAGAACGTGGCATAGAGACTCAGAAAATGAAGATCTTCTCAATGTTTTCAACCCTCCAGAAAATTGCGCTTGCCCTGGCGGCCGCCATTCTGTTGACGGCAAACCTGTTGCCACTCAAATCGTCGCCGGCAATGGCCGCTGTGCCATCGGAAACGCCGGAGCTCGGGAACCAAACAGCTTCAGCTCCGGCAGAGGCCGTTGGACCAGCCGGCACGGAGGACCGGCAGGCGGCGGAGCGCCCTAAGGGGATAACCGTTGATTGGCGTGTGGAAACTGGAG
Organism: Marinobacter sp. EVN1; assembly: GCF_000475375.1. Taxonomy (NCBI): domain Bacteria; kingdom Pseudomonadati; phylum Pseudomonadota; class Gammaproteobacteria; order Pseudomonadales; family Marinobacteraceae; genus Marinobacter; species Marinobacter sp. EVN1. The sequence goes on along the minus strand of NZ_AXCB01000045.1, from coordinate 352,562 downwards.
ACACGTTAAGCCGGATTTTCCGCGCAAACAACGCGCCTTTGGAGGACCTCCAGGAGGTTCTGGCAGCAGACGCCGAGTATCTGCATCTGGAAACCCTGAAGCCCGGAACCCGACTCGTACTGGACTTCAATGAGCAAGGGCAGTTTTCAGAACTGGTTCTGTTTCTCGACCCGGCACGCCATGTGACCTACTCGCGCCAAACCGATGGCACCTTCGTGCATCAGGCTTTTGAGGAAGAGACGTTTTGGGTCTCCGAGGTGCTCAGGGGCACGATCAATGGCAATTTTTACGCCTCAGCTATGCAAGCGGGCGTAACGCAGGCGCAGATCCTTCTCATCGACCAGCTTCTGGGTAGCCAACTCAATTTCCGGAGGGATCTCAGGGCCGGCGACCGGTTCTCCATCATCATTGGCCACGAAATGACGGGCACCCAAAGCACCGGCAAGACCCGCATCGAAGCCCTGTCTCTGGAACGCAGTGCCAGAACCCATTACGCCTTTCTTTATGAGGACGGTAATTATTACGATGAGAAGGGCGAGAGTGTGACGCCCGCCTTTCTGCGCCTGCCCACCCGGAAGCAATACCGTGTGAGCTCACGTTTCAACCCCAGGCGATTACACCCCGTGTCAGGGCGTACCGCACCTCACAACGGGGTGGATCTGGCGACACCAACGGGCACCCCGGTACTCAGTACCGGAGACGGCATCGTGACCCGCGTTGGAAACCACCCCTACGCCGGCAAATACATCGACATCGAGCATGGGGGGATGCACACCACACGGTACCTGCATCTCCATAAGATCCTGGTTCGTAAAGGCGCTGCGATAGAGCGCGGACAGAAAATTGCCTTGTCAGGAAATACCGGGCGCAGCACCGGCCCCCACCTTCATTTTGAGTTCCACATCAATGGTCGCCCGGTTGATCCCCTAACGGCCGACATCCCGACCGCCGCAGCCATTCCGGAAACGGAGATTGCATCCTTCAAGAGAAAACTCCGTGAACAAAGGACGGTCATGGAACATGCCGCAAGCCGGTCAGAGCTCGCGATGACCCAAGGTTTGCCGGAGTTCGACGAAACCTGACACCACGAGCGCGACGCGACTACCCATGTCGCAACCTTCCCAGCAGTTTTTCCAATCGTTGGGGATCGCCCACCGTGTCGGTCCATTGCAAACTGGCCGGCTTCCCATTCAGGTACCACAGACGGTTAGCCAGACTCACGACATCTTTGTCATCGTGAGTCACACAGATCATCGCCATATCCGGCTGCGCGTCCAGAATCCCGGAGACCAGCGCTTTGAGTTCGGCGACCATGATCGGATCCAGCGAGGCAAACGGCTCGTCCAGCAACAGCAGGTCCGGTTTAACAGCCAGGCATCGCGCCAAGGCCGCTCGCCTGGCCATTCCCAGGGATAACTGGTCTGGCAGATAGGCCCCGTAACCGGCGAGGCCAACCTGCATCAGCAATTCCTCGGCTTCCCGTTTGCTGGCGCCAACCAGCCTGAGGTTCGACATCAGGCTCTTCCAGGGCAGCAGGCGATGCTCCTGAAACAGGTACCCCACCCGAAGCACCTCACGCCCCAGCACGGCCGATTCCGGAATCGATTTATCAAGACCGGCAATGGCATTCAGCAGTGTGGTCTTGCCAATGCCCGAAGGGCCCATCAGACAGATACGGTCGCCCCGTTCAATACCCACAAAGATCTCACCCAGCACCGGCTGACCGAAATCCCGACCGGCGATCCGCAACTCAAGCATGGACCGACTCCGGTTGGCGCCATCTGCTGGAACGGTTTTCAAGTGGCTGCAGTATCGCGAGCTCGATCAGTTGCACCACGGCGATAAACGCCAGACTGTATGCCAGGATGGCGGACACATCGAACACCTGGAACGCCATGTGCAACTGAAATCCGACTCCATTCGACCGGCCGAGCAACTCGACGACCAGGACAATCTTCCAGATCAGCGCCAAACCTCCTCTGGTCGCCACCATCAGGTAGGGGAAAAGCTGGGGCATCCAGACGTCACGCAACCGCTGCCATAGGGAGAATCGGTACACGCTGGCCATTTGCTCAAGCCGGTAATCAAGGCTCCGGGCTCCTTCCCTCACCGTCACTGCGACATTGGGTATCTTGTTTACAACGACGGCCATCACAGCCGCAGCTTCCACCAGTCCGAACCAGACGTACATCAGAATGATGGTCACCAGAGCAGGCAGGTTAAGCATGAGCACCAGCAGAGGATCGAAAAGCGCATTGAAGGTGCGTGATCGCCCCAACGCCAGGCCAATAGCGGTACCGAGCAGCATCGCCAGGGAAAACGCCACGATAACGCGGGACAAAGTTGCTCCCAGGTGCATCCAGAGCTGGCCTGAGGAGGACTCTCTGACAAGGGTTTCCAGTACCTCCATCGGACCCGGCAACAACGGGGAACCCAGATATCCTGCAGTCATCGCCCACAAAACCATCAGTCCAGGCAGCACAATCCAGTAGCTCCAGACCGGCGGGCGGTGCGTCCCCACGTTCATGGCTGCCACCGATAGAACAGGTCGTCGGGCATTAACTGTGACGGGTCGGCGCCGGTCAGAATCAGCAACTGTTTCATATCAGCGATGCGCTGGTCGGTCTGAGATCCGGGAACGCCCTGCACAAATCCCCGCCTGAGCGCCTCGAATACACCATCCGCAGGGTGTCCCATTAATGGCCGGAGACGGTCCCAGTGCCCCGCTTCGCGGGCCAGTTCGGCTTTCGTGCCAGCCAGGGCGACGGCAAACCGATCAATGAGATCAGCATGCTGCCGGGCCCAGTCTTCGGGGAACACATAACCGAGCACCGGCAGTTGGCGCTCAAGGCCAAGCTCTGACAGCAACTCGGCCATACTGAACGCCGACCGCCATCCACCCTCCCCCTGCATTCGTGCCGCAAAATGCCAATAGGTCACGATGACATCCAACTGCCCCCGCTTGAGGGACTGGCTGAGCAACGGAGGTGCGGCAAACTGGACTGACGCAGACGCCGACAAATCTATCCCTTGTCGGGCGGCTACACGATTCAGCAGAACCCAGCCTTTGCTGTCAGGTCCGCCAGCGACACCAATGCGTTTGCCCGGCAGGTCTGCCAGTGCGGATATATCAGACGTCTCGGCCACCAGTATCTCGCCAATCCGGGAAGAAAACGGCAAATACAGGTAGGAGGCCCCCGCCTGATACCGGAACTGAGTCCAGAGCAGATCGGCGACGGCACCGTTGACGGACCCCGCTGTCACTGCCAGCCTCGAGGCCGGCAGATTCGCCACCGGCAACAATTCAAGCCGGAATCCGTTGGCCCTGTCGAGGCCCCGATACTGCAGATGATCCAGTTCCCAATGGGCGGTGCCAAACTGGAGAACACTCAGGGATAAAATCGGTAGATCACTCCCATCGTCATCGCCCGCCGCGATCACCACCGGGCACCTCACGAGCAACAACAGCGCTGTGAGGGCGGTAAGCAACCAGTGGCGACCGACAGGGTGGCCGGGAGAGCGTGTTGTATGTATTGGCGCGTTCATGACTCAACGATACGAACCGCACCCCGGCGCAAGAATAGTACTTTGGTGCCTGTTTTTTGGTGCGATGGTCGCATTCAACCTCTGGCGCAGATCGCGTGTAATGAGAGAATCACAATAATAAGTAGGGAATCGAACCGGAAGCCGGCGATTCTCTCCACAGGAGGCCGCCATGCTGAACGAGCTCGATGCCGCACTCTCTTCCGAAAACCGCTATGATGATCCGGAATCTACCCCCGACAATGATCAACAACAGGCGGACGCACCCATGGACCCGGTCTACAAGATCCTGATCGCTGACGACCACCCTCTGTTCCGCGAAGCCATCAGTAGCGTCATCGCCTCAGGCTTTGCCGGCACTGAAATTCTGGAAACCGATGATCTTGACAGCGCCCTGGAGATAACCCGGGAGAACGACGATCTCGACCTGATTCTGCTGGATCTGAACATGCCGGGTATGCATGGCCTGAACGGACTGATTTCGTTGAGAAACGAGGCCCCAACCATCCCGGTCGTGATCGTTTCAGCGGAGGAAGACAAACAGGTCGTTCTCCAGGCCATCACCTACGGAGCTTGCGGCTTTATCACCAAGTCTTCACCACGAGCGCAGATGACCGATGCCATCCAGCAGATCCTGAACGGCAACGTCTATCTTCCGTCCGATATCATTCGCACCGGGAAAGAGAGCAGCCAGCGACGGGTTCGGAGCGATGAAAACCCGATCTCGCCGGAATTGCTGAACTCCCTTACCCGGCGACAGCTTCTGGTACTGGAGCGGATGGCGAAGGGCGAATCCAACAAGCAGATCGCCTACAACCTGAACATTGCCGAGACCACGGTCAAGGCTCATGTATCTGCAATACTCCGCAAACTCGGCGTGCACAACCGGGTCCAGGCCATCCTGTCGGCAGGCGATGTCGATTTCAATCAATACCTGAAGCGCTGAAACCGACGCCTGGACAGCCGGCCGGGCGCGCTTTCCGGATGAACCAGCGGCTCCTCAGGTCCGGATCACGTGAGTCAGCACACTGCGCAGCTTGAGCGGTTTCACCGGCTTGTTCATCAGCAGATAGCCGAGCTCCCTGATATGTTGCTTGAGTTCATTGGTGTAATTCGCGGTGATCATCAGAACTGGAGCTGGCCGGTGGCGCTGACGGTTGATGATGGCTACGGCATCCACACCATTCTCGTCATTGTCCAGGTGATAATCCGCCAGGATTAAATCGACCCGAGCGTTGACGACATCGACCTTGGCCGCCAGGTCATCCGCAGAGATGGCCGTAACCACCTGACAATCCCACCCTTCAAGCAGGGTTTTCATACCCTGGCAAATGGCCAGATCGTTATCAATCACCCACACCCGGGCACCGGACAGCCCATGATCTGCTGACACGACCCCGGTATCTCTGGGGGCCGGCGGGGCTGGCCGAAGCTTTCCGAGCGGCACACGGACGCTGAACACTGACCCCCGGCCCTCCTCCGAAGAGACCGAAACCTCATGCCCCAGCATTCGCGCAATCTTGTCCACGATCGCCAGCCCGAGCCCCAGGCCCTTATCGCCCTGGCCGCCCATCGGTCGGATGCGTTTGAACTCCTGAAAGATCTCGGTGAGCTTGTCACCGGGAATACCCGCCCCGGTATCCCACACCTGCAGGAGCACATGGTTCGCTTGACGGCGGCAACCGAGGACAATTCGCCCCTGTTCCGTGTAGCGGATGGCGTTGGTCAGGAAATTCCGCAGGATTCGGGCCAGCAACTGGGAATCAGAGTGAACAATCGCTGATGAGGGTACGAAATCAAGGCGTAACCCCTCAGCCAACGCCATTTGCCGGAACTCCCTGGCGATATTATTGAGCAGGTCTCTGAGATCAAAGGCGGTCACATCGGGTGTGATCACTCCCGCGTCCAGCTTGGAGATGTCGACCAACGTGCCCAACAGGTTTTCGACATCGTCGAGCGAGGTACTGACGGATCTCACCAGACCTTCGGCCTTCGGCCCGAAACTCTGTTCCAGCAAAGCACTGGTGAAGAGACGAGCCGCATTAAGAGGCTGCAACAGATCGTGACTGACCGCGGCCAGAAATTTGGTTTTCGACAGGTTCGCCTGCTCCGCTTCACGCTTGGCCTCTCGGAGCCTGGACTCGGCAGCGGAACGCTCGGATATCTCCTGGCGCAACTGCTCGTTCAGGCCGGTCAGTGCGGCCGTGCGCTCCCGCACCCGGTGTTCCAGATCGTCATAGGCCCGCTCCAGCGCAATCGCCGTTTTGCGACGCTCGGTGATATCGCGAATCAGTACAAAAAAACCAGTTACTTCACCGGTCTCATCGCGATTCGGCACGTAGGATCGCAGCATATAACGCTGGTCACCGTGCTCGCCGGTTTCTTCAAACTCAAAGTTAACGCTATGGCCGTCCAGGACTTCCAGTATCTGAGGCAGCAGACGCTGGTAAAAATCTTCGGAGTGCACCTCTTCCAGGTGTTTACCCAACGGCGAAACGCCGTTGCGGCCGTACCAGGACTGATAGACCTTGTTACAGAACTGGACCGTCAGATCCGCGCCGACATAGGCAATCAGCGCCGGCACATGATCCGTGACGACTCGAATCCAGCGCTCACTCTCTTCCAGCGCCTTGATCCGCCGTGCCATCTCACTGTTCTTGACGTCCGTAATGTCCGAGTAGAGCACAACCTGGCCGCCCTCCCGGGTAGAGCGCTCAGTCATTTGAACCCAGCGGCCGTTGGATAACAGAAAAACGGTGCCCTCGGCCTCCTCGTGACTGTGCTCCTCAACAATCAACCCCGAGCTCAGCGCCAACCTTTTCACCGCCTGAATATGGGTACCTGGCACCGGGACAGGCACACCAGCGTGCCGCCAGTAACTCCGAAAACGGCTGTTGGTCTGAATCAGGCGGTGTTCCCGATCGAACAGCACAAAGCCGTCCGCAATACTCTCAATGGCATCGCTCAGGCGCTGCCGGGAGGTCTCCGCTTCCTCCCTTGCGCGGTTCAACGCCTTGTTGCTGACCTTGAGTTCTTCCATGGCGAGATTCAGCGCCTCGGTCCGTTCACGGACCTGCTCGGCGAGAATAACCGAGTGCTCAAACGCTGCGTAGGGTGCTGGCTTGTGGCTGGCACCGGACTCCACGCGGTCAATCAATGCGTCGCGAATGCTTCGGAGCCGACGATTCTCATCCTCCAGTTGTGCAATTCTGGCGTCTTTCTCGGACGATGAGTGCAGAGTGGAGTCACTCGATACTGCATTCAGGCTGGCCAATGACCACCCCCGTGAAGGTCTGATTGATGTGCATGCCATTGAACTGCTCACCGTAGGTGTTAAAGCCCACCACCCGGTGCTCGGTCAGGAATTCGGAAACCGCATCCAGTTGCCCGGTCAGCTCGGCCTCCAGTCTCCGCAGGAAGCAGTCGCAGGCCAGAGTGACCAGAGGTTTACCCACCACTCGCTCAGACGCTTCAATCTGAGTCCGAACGCTCTCCAATAACGACCCGGGATTCATCGCCACCATCACAATGCCGGTTTCAACTGCGCAGTAGAAGGTGAGGCTGCCATCAGGGTTTACCCTCTGGATGGAGCGGACAAAATGGTTACCCCCGACCCGAACGCCGAGAGGATGAAGGGCAAACACACCTCGATCCAGCTCTGCCAGCGGCACACCTACCGTCCGGGCATAAACTTCGGCGGCGGGTTCAGCATTCAGCTCATAAACGGTGCGGCTTTCGGGACAGGCCATCGTCACCACCAGCTTTTCATCCTGAGCCTGCATGTGATGTGTTGAGAACACCCGGAAATCAAGAGGCGTATTAACCAGCATCACGGTGGCCGCAGCGCTGTGGAAGCGGCCATCAAAGAATACATGGGTATCAGCCAGGCGCTCATCGTCCCCGGCAGAGCCGCCGAACTGAGGAATGGTACCCAACGCGGCATTCAGGGTAGCCAGCACCAACTCCTCCCGGCTCGAAAGGCCATCCAGCATCGTTATCGCGAAGGTGTTGCCTTTCACCGGCGCAAGCCGGGCCTCCCGACAGGTGGACAGCAAACCGTCAATCACCTGCTGGGCATCCTGCAAAGTGAAACGCTCCAGCTCACTGATCAGGGCGCAGTCAATCGCGAAAAAACGGGCATCGAACCCCAAAGCACTGATGCACCCGCGTCCGTATCCCTGTTCGGTAATCTCCCCGGCCGAGGTACAGCCGTAAATCCGGGTTTGCGGAAAGGCAGCCTGCAGCGCTGGCCCCAGTTTTTCCAGATCGAACTCCACCGAACAGAAGAACAGAACACAACCCAGATGCTCGTGCTGCAATTGCCGGGCGAGTTCGGCCGCGGCCAGTTCCGGGTCTCGGACGGTGGCACTGGCAACCCGGACCGCTACTGCGGACGCATCTGGATTCATGGAAACAGCTCTCGGAAGCTTCGACATCCCTGCCGATTCTACGCCGATGCTGGTAGAGGAAAATTCGACTTCGGTGCTTTTTATCGGCGTTCCGAATTCGGCGTAACTCATTGATTATAAAACTCCCGAATCAATGGCCAGCGATGATGCGCGATTTTTGCCGCAAGAAACCGGCACTTTAGTCTGAGACAGCCACTGCAGGACCGGAAAGCACCCTGGTCCTGCAGTGGCATCGGGGTGGGATCAGAACATGACAATCGCGCCAATGGCGAGGGTGTCTGTATCCGCCACTTCAGCGCCCGAAGATTTCACGTCCTGCTCAAACATGTTGTATTCCGCAACGAGTTTGAAGTTGCTGTTCACATCATGAAACACGGCAACGGAGGTGTTCTCGGTTTCAAAGTCTCCCTGGTCAGAGTCCGTTTCCCCGTACGACAACACGAACCGGTTTGCCCCAAGGGTGTAGGAACCCTGAATCAGATAACCATCCGCATCCTCTTCTGAGGCGAGGGCCGCATCGGTGATCAGAACCGGAACATCTCCCTCGGAAGTAAAGCCGGAGGCGGTCAGGGAAAGACCGGCCATCGAGGCCTTGACCCCGTAGCCAATACCCTGACTGTCGATCTCTGTGGTGGCATTCTCTGAGCTTTGATGACGCCCATTGAGCCAGCCTGTCAGCGAGACGCCCTGCAGCTCCGTCGCGTAGGTCAACTCTGCTTCAAGCCGCGGAGCGGATTGCTCGGACTCAGCGCCGGGCGTTGTATTGGCCGGCTCGAAAATACCCACAGCCACGTTCAGGCCTGACATATCTGGCGAGCGATAGGTAATCTGCGCAGAGGGATTCGGGTACGGATACCCTGTGCGGATGTTGCCAAAAGAGACCCCGGTGGCCGCACCCGGTGATCCAAAGCCCATCAGCAACTCGTCCAGGAAGATGTTGGATCGGGCATACAACCCGAAATCTTTCCCGATCAGCACCTGACCAAAGCTTCCGTCCACTGTGGCATACAGCTGTCGGACATCAATGCTGGTATCCGTAGGCGACTGGAGGCTGTCGTTGATGGTGGTCCAGAATGAAGAACGACCACCCAGCGTAAGTTCGCCCATGTCCTTGCTGAAGTTGAATCCGATGGTGTTAGGCAGGAAACCCATCTTGACGTCAGAATTACGAACATCGTTGACGCTGTCGTCACGGTTCACGTAAAACGCGTTGAAGTAGCCATCCACCGAAAAACTGGTTCCGTCCTGACTGTATACTTCAACCGCTGCCTGGGCACTGGCGCTGGCCCCCATCATCGCAGCCACGGCAATGGCCAACCCCGACTGTTTCAGTTTGTTGTTGTTCATACTTCCCCCGGTTTATTGTTCGAAATCTGGGATGAAAGAGCCGGCATCAGCACCGGCTCCATGGCGCGATAAGGCGCCTGAGGTTCATGGTCAGTGAATGACCGGAAGGGGAGTATTGGTCGTGAGAGCAGATTCCCTGCTCATTTAGGAGGCATCAGAGATCGGACTTTAGGACTAAGACTGGCTCGGAAAATGTCCGAGTTCCTGCAGGCAGTCATGGAGGAAATCTGCGGGATCGGCCATGAGGGCTTCATCCGCGACCACACCGAATTGCACCTGGCCAGCATAGCTGACGATGCTTACGCCCAGGCCAATATCGCCCGCCTGGGGTACCCAGAACATCTGTTCCGTGATGGCGCAACCAGCGAGGTAACGACGCTCTGGCGTGCCGGGAACGTTCGAGACCACGGCCGAAGCCTTCCTGAAAAACAGATCGGCCAGAGGACGACGTCCGGGCTCGGGCAGAAGCGCAGCCGAGGCGGTCAGCCCCCACGCGAGGCCCGGTTGCCAGCTTCGTTTCAGCTTCCGGGTTTCATGCTTGATCCGGAACAATCGTTCCAGAGCACTTTCACCATCGACAGGCAGGGGAACAAACACCGTGCCGAAACAATTACCCGGTTCCAGCACGCCCGGCCGAATGCCTTCCGGTAAACGCGCCCGGATATCCACAGGCACAGCCGCATGCATCACCGCTTCGTCGAGGGCCTCTTCGCACAGGCCAAGGCGCGGTCTGACCGCAGCGGCCACGCAGGCAAGCAAGACATCATTGATGGTGGTGCTGGTAAGCCTGGCGATCTCCCGGAAGCGGGCCAGAGGAACCGGCGTCGACCACCGACAAAGGCGCCGCCCCAGTAATGGACGCTTAAGGTCAGACGGAGAGTCCTCCGGTGTCGCCAGAAACTCACTGAGTTCGTGTACAAGCCGAACCCCCTTGCCCAGAACTCCGCTCTCGCCCTGCTTCTGAGTAGCTCCGGGGGCTTCCCGGGGCCCGGGCACTGGCATCAGTTCTGTAATCCGGCCTTCCAGCCAGGTCTGCGCTGCGTTCATCCAGCGGCCGGCACGCGGCTCCTCTGGTGCACCATAGATAGCGGGATACTGACGCGGTGAAGGCGGACACAGATGATCAAATATGCCCAATAATGACAGACCGTCGGCATAACAATGGTGCAGACGAAGCAACAATGCCGCACCGCCCCTGGCGTTGGGGGCCAACCAGAATTTCCAGCGTGGACGATACAGCGGTAAGGGCTCGTTCAGGCGCTCCGAGACCCAGTCCTGCAACTGTTCCGGCTCGAACCGGTCCAGCGCCACGTCAAGATGCTGGGGCGCGGAGAAGGTCAGGTCTTTTTCCCAATACCAGGCGGGCGCACGCCATACCGGGCGGCAACGGAACCGCTCCCAGGCCAGCCAGTATACCTCCAGAAACTCCCGGAAACGGGTCGGCGTCAGCCCGTCGACCCTCAGCATAATGGTGATGGTCATCGGGTTTTCGGGCCGTTCCAGAGCCAGCCAGGCTGAATCCGAAGGCAGCATGAGATGCGATTGCTCCTGGCTCAAACCCGATTATCCCCGATCAATAGCGTGCCTGTATGAAAGAAAACCAATCCGGCATTGTGCCAGAGTCCGGATACCGGCTCCATCCTCGGATACCATGCGCACAGTTACAAAAAATTACACGTGAGTAACTGTTCAGTCCTATACTGGTTATATGGTCCGGTGCGATGGTTGTAAAACCGTGTCCCGGATCGGCCAATTGGCCTCAACACACCATTTTTTAAGGCACTGGCGCCACTAAACCCGTTCGGCATTCACGGTACAAATGTCATACCGGCTCAGCAAAACCAATAACACAACGAAAAGCGGCCGGAGGGAGAAGAATCATGAAAGCCAGTCATGTTCGCAAGCTGATCAAACCGATCGAAAGCGCCTATTCCGAAATGTTCTCCGGCCGGGTTTACCGCGTGGGCCGGGGTGCGGTGTCTGTTCGAAATCACAGTGGCACAGCAGCGCACACCGTGATTGGCGTACATGGTTTTCTTGAAAATCACTGTTACTTCACCCAGGCCTACGATGGCCCCACCACAGAACTGATTCTGCTCACCTGCAGCAACTATCACATCCCGGTGAACGGTGTGACACCTGAGAATCCGGCCTGGGAAGTGCCCATCAAGCACCTGGAAGGCACCATCGAATACGATGCCTGTATCCTGAATCAGTCGTTGCAGAACCTGCCCAGCACCGAGAATATCCGGATCCATGGCCACTCCCGGGGTGGCGCGGTTATTCTGGAGGCCATCCGGCAGTGGCCGGAGCTTTACGAAAACGTGGAAGTGGTACTGGAAGCGCCGGTTTTACCCCAGGGCAAACTGCATGCGCTGGTAACCACATTGCTGGAGCCGGTCAGCCATGGCATGTGGCCCTGGTTGATTCGTCTGATCAACAGCGCCCCCCAGTCGGCCTATGGTCAGACCTTCTTTGGCAAGATGAATCCGCGCAAACGCCAATTGTTGAGCAAACTGTTCTACGCCACCAAAGACCACCTGACCATTGTTCGCAACATCGAGAACATCATGGAGTGGATGGCGCGTACCGACACCTCGGTGTATCGCCATGTGCGCCATGGGACTTTCCTGATACCGGCCACCGACCGAATACTGGATCGCCAGGCCATGCTGGCCAGCGCTCGCACCAGCCCCACCACCATGCGCATTGTCGAAACCGAAGCCCCCAGCCACTTCATCACGCTGGACAGCAAGGAATGGGTGCCGGGCCTGGAAACCCTCGAGGCTGCGGCCCAAGGCTGAATTCAACGCAAACGGGCAGGTGCGTCACACCCAAGGCTTCGTTAAACTGGCGCTTTTCTGCCCGGTTGATTGGAGCCTTTAATGTATCGTGAGCGGCTGGTTGCCACGGATGTGCACACGGAGAACGCCCACCGCCTGAAACGCCTGCTGCTGGAATACCACGATTTCCGCCAACACAAGGCCGGGCACCCCCTGCGGGACGAGGCCCACCAAGTGGCAGACTGGCAGGCAGAGCGGCTGAAAAATACGCACCAGGATTTATACCGTCACCCGGGCTACCACACCGGCCTGGAATTTCTGCTGACCGACCTCTATGCCCCTGCCGGCATGACCCGCCGTGATGACAACATCGACCGGGTGTTCCCGAAAATGGTGAAATGGCTTCCCGACCACCTGCTGGCCACCTTTGCCGGCCTGGTCGAGCTCAACCTGATTACCCAGAGCCTCGATCTTGAGCTGGCAGAGATACTGGCGCAGCAGGGCTTTTCGGCAACAGGTCTTGTTGATGAGCGTTACTGCGAGGCTTATCGCGCCAGCAAACAGCTTGCAATTCGCGAGCGACAACTGGCTCTGGTAGCGGAAACCGGACAGGAACTGGATCGCTACGTTCGCAACCGCACCCTCGGTTGGCTACTGTCCATGACCCGCGGTCCGGCCGAGATGGCCGACCTGGGTGATCTGCACAGCTTTCTGCACCGGGGTTACAGCGCCTTTCGAAAAATGGATCGGGTCGACCTGCTGATTGATCGCCTGCTCAGCCGGGAACAACGAGTGATGGACAACATTCTGGCGGGCCACCCGACCCCTTTCTGCCTGCCGGGTGACCTGTAGCGGGGTTCAGGCCTGGATGATCTGGTCCAGCTGGGAGTGAATCTCCTGCTCAATGCGGGACTTGAACGGCCGCAGCATCAACCCCAGCTCCAGCCGGATATGCAGGTCGTTCTCGGAAATATCCAGCTGCCCTTTGACACCGCTGCGTTTGAACTTCAGCAGATCGCCTTCCCACTGGTAATTGACATCGAATTGTTTGGACAAATCCTTGGCCAGGGTTTCGGCCGCCTCGCGGGCGTGCTCCTTATCCAGGGAATGGGCGCGATGGATATCGATAACAGACATGAATCAGTTTTCTCAGTGAGTTGGAAACGGTTTTACAGTGTAAGCCGGCAATAAACTTGTAGCCAACCCCTCAAAGGTTAGAATACAGGGCTTAGATTCTGACAGGACCAACTTCCATGAGCGAGCAGCAAGCACCGGGCACCCAAGGCAACGGCCAGGACGACGTTACCCACTTCGGCTTTCGCAATGTGCCGAAAAGCCAGAAGGCCGGTCAGGTGGCCCAGGTTTTCCACAGTGTCGCCGGCAAGTACGACCTCATGAACGACCTGATGTCCATGGGCATTCATCGCCTGTGGAAGCGCTTTACTATTGAATTGAGCGGCGTACGCCCGGGCCATCAGGTGTTGGACATTGCCGGCGGTACCGGCGACCTGACCATGAAGTTTTCCGATCTGGTGGGCCCGTCCGGCAAAGTGGTGCTGGCCGATATCAATGCCTCCATGCTGCAGGTGGGTCGCAGCCGCCTGACCGACCGGGGTTACGCCGGCAACATCGAATACGTACAGGCCGATGCCGAACACCTGCCGTTCCCGGACAACAGTTTCCAGGCGGTGTCTATTGCTTTCGGCCTACGCAATGTGACCGACAAGGATCAGGCCCTGCGGGATATGGCCCGGGTACTTAAGCCGGGCGGCAAGCTGATGGTGCTGGAATTCTCCAAGCCCACCAACCCGCTGCTGAGCAAGGCCTACGACACGTATTCCTTCACCGCCCTGCCCCTGATGGGCCAGCTGATTGCCGGGGACAGCGAGAGCTATAAGTACCTGGCCGAGTCCATCCGCATGCATCCGGATCAGGAAACCCTGAAGGGCATGATGGAAACTGCCGGCCTGGTGAACTGCAAGTACTACAACATGACCGGCGGCATCGTGGCCCTGCACGTGGGAATCAAACCCTGATGTTCCCCGGCCCGACCCTGCTGTCTGCGACAGGCGCCATTATTGAGGGCGCCCTGAACCGGGCGCTGGCACTGGACCCGGCGGGCCAGCGTGCCTTGCTGGGCGCCTTGGGCGGGCCGGTTCAGTTCACCATTACAGCCCCGGTCACCATGCACTGGACCCTGAATCGCGTTGGCGAACGGGTACAGGTTCGCAGTCAGCCGGATCCGCAACCGGTGTTAATCATCACCGGGCGGCCGGTCGCCTTTGCCGCCCTGGCACTGGGCGATGACCGGGTATTTGCCGACGAACGCCTGACGGTGGAGGGCGACACGGCCCTGGCCCACCAGTTGCAGCTCGCTCTGAACCAGCTGCAACCGGATTGGGAAGCGGCTATGGCAAACCACCTGGGCGATGTGCCGGCCCATTTCATCGGCAAACGCATCCGCCAGGCAGTCAAGTGGAGCCGCCAGGCTTTCAGCACCATGAACGCCAATGTGGAGGAGTATGTCCACGAAGAGAGCCGCACTCTGCCCGGCCGGCGGGAGCTGGAGGCCACATTTCAGGATATCGATGAGCTGAGCCTGCGCACCGAACGCCTGGAGGCTCGGCTGAAGCAACTGCAAGCACCCGGCAGCGATAACAATACGGAGACCCTGTGACCCGCCTGCAACGCCTGTTCCGAATTGCCTGGGTATTCTGCCGCTACCGGCTGGACACGTTTCTGCCTTTGTCTGAACTGCCCACACCGCTGAAAATCTTTTTTCTGCTGGCACCCTGGCACCTGTTCCCACAGCCAAAACTGAGCCGGGGTGACCGCCTGCGTCTGGCCCTGGAAGAGCTGGGCCCGGTTTTCGTTAAGTTCGGACAGATTCTCTCTACCCGCCGGGATCTATTGCCGGATGACATGGCCGAATCCCTGAAACAGCTACAGGATCGGGTTCCACCGTTCCCCAGTGAACAGGCCCGAGGCATTATCGAGAAATCGTTGGCTGCGCCCGTCTCGGAACTGTTTGCCGAGTTCAGTCCAGATCCCATGGCCTCGGCGTCGGTGGCTCAAGTGCACGCCGCAACCCTACCCAACGGCCAGAAGGTGGTGGTCAAGGTTTTGCGCCCCGGCATCGAAAAAGTCATCCGCCAGGATCTGGGCCTGATGTACCTGATGGCCGGCCTGCTCGAAAAGTACTGGTCTGAGGGTAAGCGCCTGCACCCCGTGGAGGTGGTGGCAGACTATGACTCCACCATCCACGACGAACTGGATCTGCAACGGGAAGCCGCCAACGCCAGCCAGTTGCGCCGGAATTTCGAGAACTCCCCGTTGATCTACATCCCCTTTATCGACTGGGACTACACCCGCAAATCGGTGCTGGTGATGGAACGCATTCATGGCATTCCCATTGCCGATGTACCCGCCCTTGAAAAGGCGGGCGTCAACATGAAGGTACTGGCGGAAAAAGGGGTGGAGATCTTCTTTACCCAGGTATTCCGTGACAGCTTTTTCCATGCTGACATGCATCCGGGCAATATCTTTGTCGATGTCAGCAATCCCGCCGACCCGAAGTACATTGCCATCGACTTCGGTATCGTCGGCACTCTGGCCCCCGACGACCAGAGCTATCTCGCCCGTAACCTGTTGGCCTTCTTCCGCCGGGATTACCGCCAGGTAGCACAACTGCACATCCAGTCTGGCTGGGTGCCGCCGGAAACCCGCGTCAACGAGTTTGAGGCCGCCATTCGGACGGTGTGCGAACCCATCTTCGAGCGCCCCCTGAAGGATATTTCCTTTGGTCACTTCCTGTTACGCCTGTTCCAGACCGCTCGGCGCTTCAACATGGAAGTGCAGCCACAACTTGTGCTGTTACAGAAAACCCTACTCAATGTCGAAGGCCTTGGCCGCCAGCTCTATCCAGACCTGGATCTGTGGAGTACCGCCCAGCCGTTTCTGGAAGACTGGATGCGTAAACGCATCGGTCCATCCGGCCTGATCAAGTCTCTGCAGAACCACCTGCCATCATGGCTCGAACAATCGCCAGAGATGCCCCAGTTGGTTCACGACGCACTACTACAGATACGCTCCAGCGGCCCCACCGAATCGCAAAACCGGGCAACCCTGGCGCTGATGAAAGAGCAGCAAATGCGCAGCGAACGCCGTTGGCGCCGGGGCTTCATCGCCCTGGTTCTGGCAGGCGCGGCTCTGGTGGGCAGCCAGCCCCACGCCGGGCAGTGGCTGGCCGATCTGCCGGTCTGGAGCTGGGTCTTGCTTGCCGGAGCGGCAGGCGTCATGCTCCGGGGCAGTCGCTGAACCATCAAAGATTCAGGATTCATAAAAATGCAAGATTCTCCCGCTAACGTCGTACAGCCTGACTGGCTCGACGAGATCCAATGGACAGAAGACGGCCTGGTGCCGGCCATTGCCCAGGACGCCAATAATGGCGATATCCTGATGATGGCCTGGATGAACCGGGAATCTCTCCGGCTCACGGTTGAGGAAGGTCAGGCGGTTTACTGGTCCCGTTCCCGTGGCAAACTCTGGCGCAAGGGCGAGAGCTCCGGGCACCAGCAGGTGCTCCGGGATATCAGGCTCGATTGCGATGCCGATGTGGTGCTGCTGAAAGTGGAACAAAAAGGCGGCATTGCCTGCCATACTGGCCGGCGAAGCTGTTTTTACCGAACCCTGAAAGATGGTCAGTGGGTGAGCGCCGATCCGGTTCTCAAAGACCCGAATACCATCTACGGCAGCAACTGAGGAGCAGACACCGTGAGTGATGTACTGGAACGACTGGCACAGGTACTGGAAGCCCGCAAAGACGCGGATCCCGACACGTCCTACGTCGCCAGCCTGCATGCCAAGGGGCTGAACAAGATACTGGAGAAGGTGGGCGAAGAGTGCACCGAGACGCTGCTGGCCGCCAAGGATGCAGAGCATTCCGGCGAAACCCGGGACCTGGTGTACGAGACGGCCGACCTCTGGTTTCACAGCCTGGTGATGCTGTCACGGTTAGGCCTGGGGCCGAAGGATGTTCTGGATGAACTGGCCAGTCGCTTCGACCTGTCAGGCCTGGAAGAAAAAGCCTCCCGGAATCCGTAAAGGAGTACCCCCAAGGGGTATTTCCGCAAGGGGTAGCGGTTGGCGTACAATGTCATGCAACAGCAACATTTGAACGAGGAACCCTCATGGGTATCAGCATCTGGCAACTTCTTATCGTACTTGGCATCGTCATCCTGTTATTCGGAACCAAGAAACTCCGGAACATCGGCAGCGATCTCGGCGGCGCCATCCGTGGATTCAAAAAATCCATGAGCGACGAGGAAGAGAAGAACGCCGAACAGCAACCGCTGGAAAAACAGAACGCCGAGCAACAAGCCCAGGCGGAAGACAAGCCCAAAGAAAAGCAAGGCTGAGCACCCCCTGAATGTTCGACATCGGCTTTCTAGAGCTGCTGATCTGCGGCGTGATTGCATTGCTCGTGCTGGGCCCGGAGCGTTTGCCGACGGCGGCGCGGGCGGCTGGCCGCTGGATCGGTGGCGCCCGGCGCATGGTCAGCCAGTTCACCAGTGAACTGGACCGGCAGTTGAAGGCCGAAGAACTCCGGGAGGAGCTGCGCAAGGCGGGTGATGTGGGCCTGGACGATGTGGAGAAGACCGTGCGCGGCGCCCTGGATGAGGCGAAAAAGTACGAGCACATGATCCTGCCGGACGATCAGACCCGCAAGCCCAGGCCGGCACCGGCAACCCGGCGGGTTACGCCCCCGTCTCCGGAGGCGGGCGAACAGCCCGAACCTCCGCATGAACCCGTCAGGGATGAGACGGCGGCCAGCGATCAACCCAGTGAATCCTCACCGACCATCCCCTCGGACAAGCATTCATGAGCGCCACCCAAGACGGCCAGCAGACATCGTCTGAACAGCAGGAAATGCCCCTGATCGAGCATTTGCTCGAGCTACGCAACCGGCTACTGAAAATGGTGTTGGCGGTGATTATCTGTTTCGCCGTCATCTATCCATTTGCCAACGAGCTCTACCTGCTGTTATCCCAGCCGTTGCGCGAACTTTTGCCGGTCGGCCAGACCATGATCGCCACCGACATCACCTCGCCTTTCTTTGCGCCCCTGAAGCTGGCGCTGGTTCTGGCGGTATTTGTCGCCATTCCGATCATTCTCTACCAGCTCTGGAGTTTTGTGGCGCCCGGGCTCTATGCCCATGAAAAGCGCCTGGCCTTCCCGCTGTTGTTTACTTCCGTGCTGTTGTTCTACGCTGGCGCGGCTTTCGCCTATTTCGTGGTCTTTCCGCTGGTGTTCGGTTTCTTTACCGCCATCGGCCCGGAGGGCATTGTCGAACTGCCTGACATCAGCAGTTATCTGAACTTCGTGCTCAAGATGTTCTTTGCCTTCGGCATTGCGTTTGAAATCCCCATTGCGACGGTACTGCTGATTCTGACCGGCGCCACCACGCCGCAAGACCTGGCCGCCAAGCGCCCCTATGTGGTCGTGGCCTGTTTCATCATCGGCATGCTGCTGACCCCACCAGATATCATCTCCCAAACGCTCCTGGCCGTGCCCATGTGGATTCTGTTCGAGTTCGGCATCATCTTTGGTCGCCTCGCCTACCGGGAACGGGAAGAGGCCGACGGAGAAGAGCCCGAAGCCTGATGAATCTGGCCCTGCTGTTTGAGGAAGACTTCGTCGCCCCGGACCGGGTGCGTCTCCGCGGTCGTCGGCTGGATCACCTGAAAACGGTGCTCAAAGCCGGCACCGGCCATCGCATACCGGCTGGCCGGGTAAACGGCCTGATGGGCCATGCTGAAGTGCTGTCAATGACAGAGACCGAGGCCGAATTGCTGGTAACCCTGGATCAGCAACCCCCTGCCCCCTTACCGCTCACGCTGATACTGGCCATGCCCCGGCCCAAGATGTTCCGGCGGGTACTGCAGACCTGCGCCTCTCTGGGTGTGAAGGATCTCTGGCTGATCAACAGCTACAAGGTGGAAAAGAGTTTCTGGCAAACGCCCTGGCTAACCGAGGATCATCTGAGAGAGAACCTGACCCTGGGCCTTGAACAGGCCAAAGACACTTTGATGCCTCAGGTCCATATCCGCAAGCTGTTTAAACCCTTTGTGGAGGATGAACTACCGACACTGCTAGAGGGCAAACGGGCACTGGTGGCGCATCCGGGCATGGCGGCGCCCTGCCCCACCCACCTCAATGAGCCGGCCGCCCTGTGCATTGGTCCGGAAGGGGGCTTTACCGATTACGAAGTCGGCAAGCTGGAGGAAGCCGGCTGCCAGAGCGTGCATCTGGGCCCGAGGATTCTTCGGGTTGAAACCGCTGTGCCGGTGCTGATCAGCCGGCTGTTTGACGCCTGCCTGTGATCGGGCCGGCTCCGCCATAGATTACGCCGCCCGGCGTTCCCAAAGCTTCGCAACGGGCGTAATAACAAGAACCAGAATAGCACCGGCCAGCAGGCCAAACAGGCCATCCCCGACCGTGGTGACCAGCACTTCCGGCACTGAAGAAATCATTCCGGCCACATGGTGAATGGCCCCGTACACCGCCGGTATACCATGGGTCAGAATACCTCCGCCCACCAGGAACATTGCAATGGTGCCCAGTACCGACAGGGTTTTCATCATCCAGGGCGCCAGCCACAGAATGCCCTGCCCCAGCTTCTGGGCGAAGGCACTGGCTTTCTGGCTCAGGTAAAGGCCGGCGTCGTCCAGCTTCACAATACCCGCCACCAGCCCATACACACCGACGGTCACCATCAACGCCACGACGGTCAGCACCGCAAACTGCATTCCGAAGTTCTTGTCGGCCACGGTTCCTAACGTGATGGCGATGATTTCGGCGGAGAGAATAAAGTCGGTCCTGACAGCGCCCTTGATCTTGTCTTTCTCAACCGCTTTAAGGTCCACATCCGGCTTTTTCAGAGCCTCCCGCAGCTCTTGCCGGTGCTTTTCTTCCTGCTCTTTGTGCAGGAACCTGTGAACCAGCTTCTCGGCCCCCTCAAAGCAAAGGAAGGCACCACCGAGCATCAACAGCGGGGTAATGAGCCAGGGTACAAAAAAGCTGATGGCCAGTGCCGCCGGCACCAGAATGGCCTTGTTAATAAGCGAACCCTTGGCGACCGCCCACACCACCGGGATTTCCCGGGCAGGTCGAACACCGGTGACCTGCTGCGCATTCAACGCCAGGTCATCGCCCAGCACACCGGCGGTTTTCTTGGTAGCAGCTTTGGTCATCACCGCCACGTCATCCAGTACGGCAGCAATGTCATCAAGTAATACGAGCAGGCTGGAGCCGGCCATAGACAGTTCCTTTGCAAATTGAACACGAAGGCGAGGAGTTTACGAAAACAGGCCGCCGGAAAACAGTTCCGGCGACTCAGAATGGACAACCGTTAGCGTTTTATACCCATAGCCTCGGCGGCAATGCGGTTCTTCAGCGGCGCCAGGTTGTCCAGCCAGCGCATACCGGTATTGCGCAACCACCGGATGGCCAGCTCATCCCGGGCAAACAACTGCTTGAAGCCCTCCATGGCCGCCATCATCGCCAGGTTCTCGCCTTTACGGCGGCGCTGATAACGAGCCAATACGGTCTGGTCTGCCGGCGAAAGTGCGAGCTCTTTGGCCCGCCCCAGCTCGTCCAGGAGGGCTGACACATCGCCATAGCCGAGGTTTGCACCCTGGCCGGCGAGCGGGTGAATGGTGTGGGCAGCATCGCCAACCAGTGCCAGGCCGTCGGCAACATACTCCTTGGCATGACGCTGACGCAGCGGAAACGCAAAGCGGCGCGAAACGGATTCGATAACCCCGAGCTGCTGCTCAATCGCCCGCTCCAGCTCCAACCGGAATTGCTCGGTCTCCAACGCCATCAGGCGGCGGGCTTCCGCCGTATCCTGTGACCAGACGATAGAGCAATAGTGCTCGTCTCCAGACTCCGTCAACAACGGCAAAAACGCCAGCGGCCCGGTGGGCGAAAAACGCTGCCACGCAGTGTACTGGTGCGGCTGCCGGGTACGGACGGTGCACACAATGGCTTGCTGATCGTAATCCCATTCCCGGGTAGCCAGTCCCGACCACTGGCGCAGCCGCGACTGGGCACCATCGGCCCCGACCACCAGTTTGGCGGACAGCGTTCGGCCATCGTCCAACTGGATGCCGGCTCCAGCACTCCAGCCCTGCACACGCACACCATCCATCACCGTAACGTTACTGTCCGCTAGCTCGGTAAACAAAGCGCGGACAATCGACCGGTTCTCAACAATGGTACCCAGGGTATCAGCATGGAGTTCAGCCGCATCGAAGTGAATTCGCCCGGTGCCGTCGGCATCCCAGACCGTCATGCCGCGATAGCCGCAATGCCTGCCGGCCTGGATATGGCGCCAGGCCCGTAGACGCTCCAGCAGCTGCTCACTGGCCAGGGAGATGGCGCTGACCCGGGGCTCGAAGTCATCGGTATGACTGGCGGTCTCTCCCGGGGCCAACAGATCCTGAACCCGGGCTCCTTCCACCAGTCCGGTGTTCCAGCCTTGCCGCGACAACCCCAGAGCCAGGGCCGAGCCGACCATTCCGCCACCAACCACCAGAATGTCAAAACACGCCGCACCCACCGACTCACCTGTCATGTTTTTCCGCCTCGAAAGATGACACTCCGGAACCTACCAGCAGCTTGCGCCCACCGGTGCCCATGGCTTTGCGGGCGAACCAGCGTTTGGCCCCCGGCAACAGATCCAGCCCCACCAGCCCTGCATCCCGGGCGGCGGCAACGGGCGCCAGCGGCTGCCCAAATATCCGGATCAGGGAATCGGAGAACTGCACCGTCTGCTGCCAGTCCTGCCGATGCAGTTGTTGGTAACGCCCCAGTACCGAAAGTTCACCAATAGAAATCCCTTCATCAACCGCCCGACGAAACTGTTCCACCAGGGTCATCAATCCCCTGAGTGCCAGGTTAAAGCCCTGGCCAGCCACCGGGTGCAGGGCATGAGCGGCATTACCAACCAGCACAACCCCCGGGCGGGCGGGTTCATCTACCGTAGTCAGGTTCAGGGGATAATGATGGCACTGGCCAATGTGGCTAAAACGCCCAAGACGCCAACCGAACCGTTCCTGCAGTTTCTGACATTTCTGTTCATCCGACAGTGACAGGATCTCGGCCAGAGCCTCGTCTTCCAGGGTCCAGACCAGGGCCGATTGATGCCCCGGCCGCTTCGGGGAACCATGGGGCAGCAAAGCCATGGGACCGGCCTCAGTAAAACGTTCATAAGCCGTAAACTGGTGGCTGTCGCTGGTGGAGACATTGGCTATCAGCGCGTTCTGACCATAGGCTTCGGTGCGGGTTACAAAGCCCAGCTTCTCCCGCAGCCCGGAACGCCCGCCATCGGCGATCACCAGACAACGCGCGGTCAGTTCCTTCTGTGCGCCATCCTTGCGGATGGCCACCCGGACACCGCCAGCCACGGGCTTCATGCCTTCCACCTGAGCCGGCGCCTGCCAACTTACCCTGGTGTCCAGCAAAGCCCGCATCAGACACAGGCCCATCCAGCGGTTGTCTGCCACATAACCCAGGGCATCCTGACCGTGTTCGTTGGCATGCAGACGGGTAGCGCCAAAACGACCCCGGTCAGAGACATGAATGTGGCGGATCGGGGTGGCGTGCTCAGACAACTGCCGCCACAGCCCCAACTGATCAAAGATCAGGCGGGAGCCCCAGGCCAGTGCCGTCGACCGGCTGTCATAGCTGGGCTGGTAATCCTCCGGCAACGCCTCTGGTGACAGCGGAAACGCCTCAACTACCGTTACCTTCAGTTCCGGCACCAGGCGCGCCAGGGCCAGGGCCAGAGTGGCCCCGGCCAGGCCGCCACCGGCAATGATCAGGTCAGTATCCACGCGCTCGGTATTCACTGAATCAGTCCGCCATCAGAGCTTCAATATCGGCAATGGTCTTCGGCACGCCCTCGGTCAGGTTTCGGCAACCCTCTTTGGTGACCACCACATCGTCTTCAATACGGATGCCAATACCCCGCCAGCGCGGCTCTACGTCGGTATTGTCGGGCGCAATATACAGCCCTGGCTCAACGGTCAACGCCATCCCCGGTTCCAGTACCCGCCAGGCATCGCCCACCTTGTAATCGCCAACATCATGGACATCCAGCCCCAGCCAGTGGCCAGTGCGGTGCATAAAGAAAGGTTTGTAGGATTCGTTGGCCAGAGCATCGTCCAGCGTGCCTGCGAGCAGGCCCAGATCGATCAGGCCCTGGGTCAGCACCCTCAGAGCCGCTTCATGGGGCTGGTTCCAGTGATTGTCCGGCTTCACCGCATCGATCGCCGCGTACTGGGCCGCCAACACCACTTCGTAAAGCGCCTTCTGTTCCGGGCTGAACTTGCCACTGACCGGGAAGGTGCGGGTGATGTCCGAGGCGTAGCATTCCAGCTCACAACCCGCGTCTATCAGTACCAGGTCGCCGTCTTTCAGCGGTGCCGCATTTTCGATGTAGTGCAGGATGCAGCCGTTGGCACCACCACCTACGATGGAGGGATAAGCGGTAGAGCGCGCACCATGCTCCATAAAGGTATGAATCAGTTCAGCTTCAAGATTGTACTCATACCCGCCCTGACGAGCCCTCTTCATGGCCCGGCAGTGGGCCTCGGCACTGATCTGGCCGGCCTTTGCCATCACCTTGATTTCGGCAGCACTCTTGTACAGCCGCATATCATGCAGCAGGTGCTCCAGCGCCACCAGCTCCCCAGGGGGGTGCGCTCCGGAACGAACCTTGCTGCGAATCACCTTGAGCCAGTCCATCACCCGGTTATCGAATGCCGGATCCTTGCCCAGCGGATAGTAGACCCGGCTTCGGCCTTCAATCATGCCGGGCAGAATATCGTCGATATCCGCAATGGGGAAAGCATCGTCGAAGCCGTAACGTTCGATGGCGCCCTCAGGGCCCACTAGAAAACCATCCCAGAGCTCTTTCTCCGGGTTCCGCTCCTTGCAGAACAGAACCGCTTCACCATGCTCGCGGCCTGGAATCAGGGCCAACACCGCTTCGGGCTCGCCGAAGCCGGTCAGATACTGGAAATCGCTGTCCTGACGAAACGGGTGTAACACATCGCGGTTACGCACCCGCTCCGGCGCCGCAGGCAGAATGGCGATGCTGTCCGGGGCCATCCGGTCCATCAACTTGCGACGGCGCTCGGCAAACTCTTTCACGGGAATGGTCACAGCCATGATAGCTCCTGATCAGTGCAGGGTGGGCGAATCGCCTGCCGGCTTCTCCGGCTCATTGAACTCGGTGAACACCGCCAGCGCGCCAAGGCGCACGTACTCGGTAATTTCAAGCAGTTGCTGTTCACTTTCGTCGTCGGATTCTTCGTCCTCCGACAGCTGGCTGATGGCCACCATATCCTCGATCAGCTCCCGGATCTCATCCGGAGCCTGGCCAAGGGAAGCGCCGGCCGCCAGCGCCATGCCTTCCAGAAATCCTCGAACCCAGGCCACCAGGGCTTCCAGTCGTTGTTCGATGGCATAGTCGTCATCTGGCAACAACGGCTGAAAACTCATGTCGGTGGACTGCAATTGCTTGAGCGTTTTACCGTAGGCGCTGTTCATAAAGGGGGCGAGGTCATCCGACTCTTCAGCCGCTTCATCAGCCAGCCCCATGTGTTCGCAAACCATGGCCAGCCACTCAGGCTCGTCAATACGGGAGCCTGCCGCCAGCCGGCCACAGAGCACACCGTGCAGCTCAGAGGGGTGGCTGAACGCCTTGTGCGCGGTAAACACGTTGGCCCAGCGTTCAAATTCAGCCGCACGGGCGGCGGAGGTATCGGTTTCGGACATGAAGCTGCCGTTTCCTTATATCGGTGGTGTACGTTCAGATACGCGCCGGGGTGGTGCCCCGACGAATACCGTATCCTAGCATTCTGGGGAAATCCTGGCACGAATACCCGGGCAGACGGGGTTGCTTTTATCTTCACGCCAGACAAAAATGTTATAACATATCAAAGATGGACAGGATGACCCGATGCGCAGAAACGTTATGCCCCTCATGACCGTGGCACTGGCAAGCGCCGCACTGGCTCCGCTGACCGCGGGCGCGGCCAACAACCCCAGCGCCCATCAACATGGCCACGCGGAGCTCCAGGTAGCCATAGACACCAACACCGCCGATGTCTTCCTTCGCTCACCCGCATACAATCTGCTTGGCTTCGAGCACGAGCCACGCACAGAGCAACAGCATCAGCAACTGGCGGATCTGGAGCAGTGGCTGATGTCGACCCCTCTGATTAACACTGAGGATGGCAACTGCAACGTGGAAGATGCCAGCTTTCACAGCTCGTGGCCCGAGGCGCCCCGTCATCACAGTGACCATGCGCACAAACACCATGACCACGATCACGAGGACGGGCAAGCAAACGACCACAGCGATATCGAGATTACCCAATCACTGGCCTGTGACGGACTTGCCGATCACCAGACACTGACCACACCGATGGTGAAGCACTTTCCGGCACTGGAACACCTGGATGTTCAGTGGATCGGCCCTGAAGGCCAAGGCGCCACAAGACTGGAAGCCGGCGACCAGCAATTCCGGGTTGGCCGCTGAACCGTTACTCGGTGTAAGGTTCTACCGACTGCGCCACCATGGAATAGGAGGAAGTGCCGAGATCATTCTCGGTTCGCTCAATCACCAGTTCACCCTCGATCCAGACAGGGTCGTATAGAGCCTCCAGGGTAAACCCTTCATGGTATTTTACGTGGATGATCTGGTTTGGGGGTGGTGGCGGCACATGGATGCAGGCGCCGTAGTAGGGCACCAGGAAGAACTCGAGGATGCGCATATCGTCCGTGGTTTTCAGAGGTACCACAAAGCCCGGAATCCGGCCCTGGACGTTGCCCATTTCCGGAACCACCCGCCCGGTCATGATTTCGTCCGGCAACAGGGGCGGGCCATCGCCCTCATGTTCGATTTCCGGCATAGTCTCGAGCAGCGCCAGATCTTCCGCAGGCATTAACTCAAGCCAGTCGATCTCCCGGGGCTCGGCACGGACCGCCAGGGAAACCAATAACAACAAGCCCAGTCCAAGGCAGGCAAGCGACTTGCGGAACAGAACATCAGTGAACATCAACACGGATTCTCCAAAAAACCAGATCAGCAACCGGCGCCATCATACAACGGCGAGCACGATACGGATATGAACAGCGAGACACGACAACCGCCGGACAGTTCCCGCCCGGACACTCTGGCCATCCGAACCCGGAATCTGCACTTCCGATGGCAAAACCAGGCTCGGGAACTGGCCTTCCCCGATATTCAGCTGACACGTGGTGAACACCTGTTCCTGCACGGCCCCAGTGGTACTGGTAAAAGTACGCTGTTGGGACTGCTCGCAGGCATGCACACGCCCAGCCGTGGCAGCCTTCAGCTGCTGAATCAGGAACTGACCACCATGAAGGCCGGCACCCGGGATCGACTTCGCGCCGATCATATGGGCGTCATCTTCCAGCAGTTCAACCTGGTGCCCTATCTGAGCGCTGTGACCAATGCACTTTTGCCTTGCCAGCTATCAAATCTGCGCCATTCGCGTGCGATACCCTCCGCCACCGAAGCTGCCCAACACCTGCTGACACAACTGGGCATTCCGCAAAGCCACTGGCACCAGGGAGTGACCCGGCTATCGATCGGCCAGCAGCAGAGGGTGGCTGCCGCCCGCGCGCTGATCGGCGCTCCGGAGATCATTCTTGCAGATGAGCCCACGTCTGCTCTGGATAGCGACAATCGGGACCGCTTTCTTGAACTACTGCTAACGCTGGCCGAGCGCAGTAACAGCTCGGTTGTATTTGTCAGCCATGATCAGTCACTGGCCAGGCACTTTCATCATCGCATGGCCCTGGAGGTGGCGCCATGAACAAGCTCAAGCTCACCATCTTCCTCTCCGCCGCCAGTCTGTGGTACCGGCGCCGTGTACTGGCTCTCGTTTGCCTGACCCTGACGCTGAGCGTAACCCTGCTGCTTGGCATCCAGTACCTGCGCACAGAAATCCGACAATCATTCACCAGTACCATCAGCGGCACCGACCTTATCGTAGGGGCCCGCAGTGGCCAGCTGAATCTGCTGCTTTACACGGTGTTCCACATCGGTGATGCCACCAACAACATTCGCTGGTCCACCTATCAGTCCATGACTGAGGACAGCCGCATCGACTGGCTGATACCTATTTCCCTGGGCGACAGCTACCGCGGCTTTCGGGTTGTCAGCACCAACGAGCAGTTCCTGGCCCGCTTCCGCTATGGCAACGACCAACCGCTGACCCTGGCTAGCGGAGACTGGTTTTCTGACCTGTTTGACGTGGTGATCGGCGCCGGCGTGGCACGGCAGCTTGACCATAAACTGAACGACGACCTGGTCCTTTCCCATGGCGGTGGCCGCACCAGCTTCTCGAATCACAAGGACCTGCCATTCCGGGTATCCGGCATTCTCGCGCCAACCGGCACGCCCGTCGACCAGGCGGTTTACATCAGCCTTGAAGCCATGGAAGCCATGCATGTGGGCTGGGAATCCGGCGTGGCCATCCCGGGCCGGACCCTGTCGGCCGACCAGGCACGCAACCGGGACTACACACCGGACACCATCACCGCCGTGTTCATTGGCCTGGACCGCCCGATCCTCACCTTCCAGGTTCAACGGGAGCTGAACCAGGCCCGCGAGGAACCTCTGTCGGCCATCCTGCCGGGTGTGGCCCTGAGCGAGCTCTGGCGGATGATGGGGCAATT
Organism: Marinobacter sp. EVN1; assembly: GCF_000475375.1. Classification (NCBI taxonomy): domain Bacteria; kingdom Pseudomonadati; phylum Pseudomonadota; class Gammaproteobacteria; order Pseudomonadales; family Marinobacteraceae; genus Marinobacter; species Marinobacter sp. EVN1. The sequence goes on along the minus strand of NZ_AXCB01000045.1, from coordinate 324,700 downwards.
TGAAAAAGCCCTGCTGGGCATCAGCGGCTTTGTCGTGATCACCAGCCTGGTGGGACTGATTGCGGTTTTGCTCACCCTGCAAGCCCAGCGGCAACGGGAGATTGCCGTTTTGCGAGCGACCGGAGCTTCACCGGGGCTGATTGCCGGCCTGTACAGCCTGGAGTGCGTCGGGCTTGCCCTGGCCAGTTGCCTGTTCGCCCTGCTGCTCGGCGCTGCCGCCATCGCCGGCCTCAGCCCCTGGCTACTGGAACACTACGGACTGCAAATCCGGCTTCGGCCGATGGCCCGGGAGGAGTGGCTGTTACTGATGGCAGCGCCTCTTTCTGCCCTGCTAGTATCCGCCCTCCCCGCACTGAACACCTGGCGAGCAGGCCGACAACAGGGGTTCGGGGCACAGGATTCCAGCTGAACTGACGCAAAAGGTGACAGGCCTCACGGCGAGCACGCCATGACAATGCGGTAAATTGACCGGTCTGGCGCGCGCACTTATAGTAACTCTCATCAAAATCACCGATGTTGGGCAGGTCATGGAACAGTCCGAAGTACAGGCATTAGCGGACAAGCTGGACAAGCTGATCGAGCGCTGCGACAAGCTGGAGAAAGACAACGCCCTGCTAAGGGAGCTGCAGGACGACTGGAACCGGGAACGGGCCCAGCTAATGCACAAAAACGATCTTGCCAAAAACAAGATTGAAGCCATGATCGGCCGTCTTCGGGCACTGGAGCACCACTGATGTCACAGACCCCAACCACCGTGGAAGTCAGGATTCTCGACAAGGAATACCTGGTGGCCTGTCCGCAGGAAGAGCAGGAAGCCCTTCTACGTGCGGCCCGGCATCTGGACACCAAAATGCGTGAAATCCGCTCCAGCGGCAAGGTATTCGGTACCGAGCGCATTGCCGTGATGGCCGCCCTGAACATCACCCATGAACTGCTGGAACGCGACACCATGTCAGACGCCACCAGCAGCATCCTGCGTGCCATGGATAACCGGCTTGATGAAGCGCTGGGAGAGCCTTCGGACAACTGATCCGGAAAGAATCCGGAAACGGGGTTGCAATCCTCCCCGGCCCTGCCCGTATAATGGAACCAACTTCCTGGGCTGTTCGCTGGTCGGGTACGTCCTCGAGCCGATGCGCATTACCCAGGTGGCTACTTCAGGGCATTGTGAGCATGTCCCCCAAGGGGGAAAGCCTAATATGTCACAGCGGCCACCGACCTTGAACTTCTGGGTTCAAGGGCTACATCCGATAACGGCAGCCCGGGAAGCTTTTCACCGTTACTCCGATTGCGACTTCCTGAATCTCAAGCGCAGCAAAGCGTCCTGAACCTCCTGGTTACCGAACCGCTCATCGAACAACAGTCCAGACCACACTGAGTCGTCCGACCTGGCCTGATCCTTTCGTTGCTGATACAGCGAATCCCAGCGTTCCAGGTACTGATAGGCCAGCTCATCATCCGGGGCCACCTGCTCACCCCGGTAGTACATCAGCCCGAGGTACGCCAGGGCGGCCATGTTCTCCTCCTCCGCCGCCCTCTCCAGAAGCTTTCGAATTTCTTCTGTATGAACCTCGGCCTGACCGGCGTAATACATTGCCTGTCGATAGCGCGCATTGGAGACAGCTTGACGCAGGTTTTCCGGCACATCGGCAACCGGCATAAGCACAAACCGCTCGCGAGCTTTCGCAGCGCTCTCATCCCGGCCGTCCTGCCACAACTCTCGCGCCAAAAGCAGTTGTGCGGGCAGGTGGCCCTTATCAGCGGCGCGCCTCAACCAACCTACAGCATCCACCAGACTGGGGGGAATACTGGCCAGCCCCTGACTGTAGATCGCACCAAGTTTGTAGGCCGCCTCCGCATCCCGGTAAGCCATGCCTTCCAACAGTTCCAAGGCTCGGCGATGCTGTTCTTCGGCCATACCAGGCAGGCTCGAGAGATAGATATCAGCCAGCAAGTGCTTGGCCCGATCGTCTTCCCGTTCTATCTGTTCGAGACGCGCAACGGCCAGACCGACCCGCTTCGAGCGCCCGTCTGCGGGATTCAGATACAGGTGAGCCAGCCAGAGATTCGCCTCTTTCTCGCCCAGGTCGGCCGCACGCTCCAGTTGATCCAGCGCCTCAAGATAATCAGCCTCGGAACGCTGCTGTCCGCGAGCCAGTGCCACACCTCGGGCCAGTAATGCTTTCGGGTAGTTCTGATCGGCCGACCGTTGCAGCCATTGCTCTGCTTCGGCAGGGTTAAACCAAGGTGAATCTGGCGCTCCGTATATTTGGGCCATCATGTACTGAGCGCGGGCGCTACCTTTATCTCCGGCATACCGGTACCACGCTACCCGACGTTGCGCACTGGGATCCACCAGGGCCGGATACAATGTAGCCAGGAAGCGCATGGTGCCTGCATCGGTGTCCGGACGACTTGCACGCCATGCCTCGTCTGCACTCTGGAGAATAAACTCGGCCCCCTCATCCAGACAGGCCCAGGCGGGCACCCTATCCCGGGTGTCGGGGCCGCAGTATTCAGCCAGAGCCCGGTGATGAAACAGATTCGAAGCACTATCTACCTCACCAATTTCGGGAATCAGCGCCACCGCCTGTTTGCGATCCTGCTCGACCAGCTCCCCGGACCAATAGATCATCGCGAGATCAATCAAGGCTCGCGGATAGTCCGCCGCACGTAGAAGCACTAACGACCTGGACACATCACGGTTCTCTGCCTGTCCTCGCCGATAGATCTCGGCCAACAAATGCCGCGCTTCGCGCTCATAGACCGAAAACTGTTTCTGCAGCTCTCGCTCCAGCAACTCGGCAGCTGCCCGCTCATCCGCTGGCCCGCCCAGGCCAAGATACGTCAAGCGAGCCAGTTCATAGCGCGCCCGACTGTTTTCATAACTCTCGGTCTCACCGTCAAGGTAACTCTGGAGATGGTGGCGGGCACCGGAATATTCAGCAGAAGCCAACGCACGAACACCCACCTGGTAAACCTCGGGGGATCCGGTCGCGCAACCAGACAAAGCAACAATCAAAACCGCAGGAAGCAACAGGCGAGCGTATCGGGGGAAATCCATGGCAGAATACAGCCTCTGAAAAAACAACGGACTGCAGACTAGCAGAATTTTAACGGGGCGTTATTGATGTGATACAACATAGGCCGAATTCACGACGCTGCAGCAGGTAATCGCCATCTTGAATCCGCATCATCAAGCAAGGACGTTGGACTCCGGCAATGATCGGGCCTCACGCCGCCAGCTCCGCCAATCTCTGCGCCAGAAACGGAGAAGCCTGTCGTTTGAAGAACAGCGGCAAGCTTCCGAACGTCTCGCCCTTAACCTGCTGAGGCACCCCGACCTGCACCGGGCACGCCACATTGGCATCTACCTGGCCAACGACGGCGAAATTGACCCGTCCCTGTACATTGATCTGGCTCGCAAAAAAGGCATCCGGTTCTACCTGCCCATTCTGCACCCGATCTACCCGGGCAAGCTGGTTTTCAGCCCCTATTATGATGGAGTGCAACTGACGGCAAACCGCTTCGGCATTCCAGAACCCCCGTTCCCGCGTTCAAGGCGCAAGCCGGCCTGGGCACTGGATGCGGTGCTGTTTCCATTGGTGGGGTTTGACGAAACCGGAGGGCGACTGGGTATGGGCGGCGGCTTCTACGACCGAACCTTCGCGTTCAGCCGGATCAGGCCCTGCATGGCACCAAAACTGGTTGGCCTGGCCCACGATTTTCAGCGCGTGGAACAGTTGCCGGTTGAGCCCTGGGATGTGCCTTTGCACGGTGTGGTAACGGATAGGCGTTGTTACCGTTTCAGGCCCTGATTGGCAGACAGAACATAACCTACTGCAGATGCTTCGCGGTCGGCACGCTTGTCCTCAGACGCCTGAATGGACGTAAAACCCGTAATCACAAGGCCGACAGCAAAGATGAGCACAATGGCACGAATGATGTCAGGCTTGCTCCCCATTTCTTGGATTCCCGTTATTCTTTCATTCAATTGGCAGGAAAATCAGACAACTATTACTGATTCGCAGAATTAGACGAAAGACTAACACGTAACTTGATTTTTACAATTTTTGACAGATTACCGTTATGTAAGAGTTGTGGCGTTCCACCCTCAGGTGGAACGCCCGTTGCCTGCTCCCAAAAACAGCCGATAAGCCTCATTGTCAGTCATGTTTTCATAACGAAAGCCAACCTTGTCGAGCATCCTCTCAAAGTCCGCCACCTCATTGTCCTCAACCTGAGCGCCCAGTAGCACCCGGCTGTAGGCCGCACCATGATTGCGGTAGTGGAACATGGAAATATTCCAGCGCGTTCCCAGCGACATCAGAAACTTCAACAAAGCTCCCGGGCGCTCGGGGAATTCAAACTGGAACACCTTTTCGTTGGTAATCGTCGGCGCATGGCCCCCGACCATATGGCGAATATGCTGCTTGGCCAGGTCGCTGTCGGTAAGGTCGACCACCGAGTACCCGCTTTCCCGAAGATCCTGCACCAGTTCTTCCCGGCCATGTCCGCCAGCGGCAATCTGGATCCCCACGAAAATGGTGGCGTTCTGAGCATCCGCATAGCGGTAGTTGAACTCGGTGATGCTGCGCTTGTGCAGCGCATTGATGAACGTTTTGAACGATCCCGGTTTCTCCGGGATCGTTACCGCCAGAATCGCCTCGCGCCTCTCTCCCACTTCGGTGCGCTCGGACACATAGCGCAGTCGGTCGAAGTTCATGTTGGCACCACTGAGGGTGGCGATCAGGTTTTCATCCTCGATCTTTTCCCGCTCGATGTACTTCTTGATACCCGCTACACCCAGAGCACCTGCCGGTTCGGCAATGGAGCGAGTATCTTCAAACACATCCTTAATGGCCGCACAGATCTCATCCGTGGACACTGTGATCACTTCATCTACGTGATCCTTGCAGATTTCCCAGGGATACTTACCGATCTGTTTGACCGCCACGCCATCGGCGAAGATGCCCACCTCATCCAGCACCACACGCTCACCGGCCTTCATCGCCGCCTGCAGACAGTTGGAGTCTTCCGGCTCCACACCAATCACTTTGATTTCCGGGCGCAGATACTTGATATAGGCTGCCATGCCGGCAATCAGCCCGCCGCCACCGACACAGATGAAGATGGCATGAATCGGCTTGCTGAACTGCCACATGATTTCCATGGCTACAGTGCCCTGACCGGCAATCACATCCGGGTCGTCGTAGGGAGGGATGTAGGTGTAGCCGTGCTTCTGGATCAGCTCCTGTGCGTGGGCCGCAGCCTCGTCAAAAGCATCCCCCTTGAGAACCACTCTGGCACCGTGGTCGCGAACTGAGCGTACCTTGATCTCCGGCGTCGTCTGCGGCATCACGATTACGGCTTTGATGCCCAGCTTCTTTGCGGCCAGAGCCACGCCCTGGGCATGATTGCCGGCGGAAGCGCAGATAACTCCCTTGGCCTTTTGCTCTTCCGACAGCTGAGCAATCCGGTTGTAGGCGCCGCGAATCTTGAAGGAAAACACCGGCTGAAGGTCTTCACGCTTGAGCATAATATTGTTGCCAAAGCGCTTGGAAAGACTACGGGCTTCAGTCAGGGGTGTTTCGATGGCCACGTCGTAGACGCGCGCATCGAGTATCTTCTTGATATAGCGTTGCGGCATGATGGTTCCGGTTGCTGGTGAGTGATCAGGAAAAACCCACAGTGTAGAAAGTTTGCACGCGTGCCGTCTATAAGCAGAGTTGCTGCAGGCGTATAATAGCTACCAAATTCAACGCAAACCTCCGGGAGCCCCCCCCATGACCCAGGACGAACTGAAACAAGCCGTTGCCAAAGCTGCAGTGGATCACATCGCCCCTCACCTGGAACCGAGCAGCATTGTCGGGGTGGGCACCGGCAGCACCGCCAACTTTTTCATCGACTATCTGGCGGAATACCGCAACGACTTCGACGGCGCCGTCGCAAGCTCCGAGGCAACCGCCGAACGACTGAAAAAGCACGGCATCCCGGTATACGACCTCAACGCCGTCAACGAAATCGAGTTTTACGTGGATGGTGCCGACGAAACCAACGAGAGCCTGGAACTGATCAAAGGCGGTGGCGGCGCCCTGACCCGGGAAAAAATTGTGGCCGCCGTCGCCAAGACCTTTATCTGCATCGCCGATGAATCCAAGAAAGTCGGCATTCTGGGCGAATTCCCGCTGCCCGTGGAAGTCATCCCCATGGCCCGCAGCCATGTCGGCCGCGAGATCGTAAAACTCGGGGGCGATCCGGTTTACCGGGATGGTTTTATCACCGACAACGGCAACATCATCATCGACATCCACAACATGGATATCTCCCGCCCGCTGGTGGTGGAAGAAAAGCTCAATAACATTGTCGGCGTGGTCACCAACGGACTGTTCGCTCGCCGCCCGGCCGATCTGCTGCTACTCGGCACCCGTGACGGAGTGAAAAGCATCGCCCGCGGTGCATAAATCCCTGTAAGGCACTCCGCCTGACAAGCTGGCCATTCGGGCCAGCTTTTTTATTGCCTGAACAAATCCAAACCAAGCGCTTGCTTGGTAGCCAGGATTGCGCGACACTCACCTCATCGCAAAACAAGAACACAGGGAGCCAATCCGTGTCTGACTACTTCAACGAAACCCATGAACAGGTGCGCCAAACCGCCCGGAAATTCATTGAGACCCACGTACGGCCCCATATTGACGACTGGGAAGAGGCCGGTGAATTCCCCCGTGAAATATATAAACTCGCCGGCGATGCCGGACTCCTGGGCATCGGCTTCCCTGAAACTCTGGGCGGCATCGGTGAAGGCGATATTTTTATGAAAATCGCGGTTTCCGAGGAGCTGATGCGATCCACCTCCGGCGGCTTCGTGGCCAGTATCGGCTCCCTGGATATCGGCCTGCCGCCGGTGGCCAAGTGGGCCAAACAAGACATTCGGGAACAGATCGTGCCGCCCGTCCTGCGCGGCGACAAAATCGCCGCCCTGGCCGTGACCGAACCCGGTGGCGGCTCCGACGTCGCCAACCTGAAAACCCGTGCCGTAAAAGACGGCGACCACTACATCGTCAACGGTAGCAAAACCTTCATCACCAGCGGCATCCGCGCCGACCATTACACCGTCGCCGTGCGCACCGGGGGCGAAGGCCACGGCGGCATCAGCCTGTTGCTGATAGACAAAGGCACACCAGGCTTCAACACCGGCAACAAACTCCGGAAAATGGGCTGGTGGGCCAGCGACACCGCCGAACTCTTCTTCGAGGACTGCCGGGTACCGGCCGACCGCCTGATCGGCGCCGAAAACGCCGGCTTTATCGCCATCATGAGCAACTTCCTGGCTGAACGCCTGAGCCTGTCCATCATGGCCTACATGACCGCCCAGATCGCCTACGAAGCCGCCCTGGATTACACCAGACAACGCCAGGCCTTCGGCCGCCCCGTTGCCGGCTTTCAGGTCACCCGCCACAAACTCGTTGACATGGCCACCCAGATCGACATCGCCCGGGAATACACCTACCGCTGTGCCGCACTGATGCAGGCCGGCAAAAACCCCATTAAACAGGTGGCTATGGCCAAGAACTTCGCCGTGGACGTGTGCGAAAAAGTCACCCGCGAGGCGGTACAGCTGTTTGGTGGTATGGGCTATATGCGGGAGTCAGTGGTGGAGCGGCTGTACAGGGATGCCAAGATTCTGTCCATTGGCGGCGGCACCACGGAAATCATGAAGGAGCTGATTGCCAAACAGATCAGGCTGTGACCAAGGTTTAGTTTCGAATGGCAAGAGACTTCCGTATAATTGCGCCCACTTTTTAAACGCAGTTAAACGAACCCTAACGTACCAGGAAGGATCGCACATGCAATTCGACAACATTCCCGCTGGCAAGAACCCGCCAGAAGACATCTACGTTGCCATCGAAATCCCGGCCAACAGCTCTCCGGTCAAGTACGAACTGGACAAGGACATGGGCGCCCTGCTGGTTGACCGTTTCATGGCCACTCCGATGTTCTACCCGGCCAACTACGGCTTCATCCCCCACACCCTGGCCGACGACGGCGACCCACTGGACGTCCTGGTGGTCACCCCTTACCCGGTGCAGGCTGGTTCGGTAATTCGTTGCCGCCCGGTAGGCGTACTGAACATGGAAGACGAAGCCGGTGGTGATGCCAAACTGGTGGCCGTGCCCCACGACAAGCTGACCCAGACCTACCACAACGTTCGTGAAATCGAAGACCTGCCGGAACTGCTGCGTGATCAGATCCGTCACTTCTTCGAGAACTACAAGACTCTGGAGCCCGGCAAGTGGGTGAAAGTGCAGGGCTGGGACAACGCTGCAGCCGCCAAGAAAGCTATCGAAGACGCCATCAACGCCTACAAGGGCTGATTGCGCCTCGACCATAAAAAAGCCGGGCCAGTCTAACGACTGCCCGGCTTTTTTTGTGCCTGAGCCAAAGCTCAGCCGAGGGCGCTTATCAGCCCCGCGACAACAGGTCCCGCATATCACTGATTGCGGCATTGGCCCGTGACAGATAAGCCGCCATGGTCAACGAATGGTTGGCCAGCACACCGAAACCACTGCCATTGAGAATCACCGGACTCCACATGGAGGCCTGAGTGCCCTCCAGTTCGATAATGATCTGCTTGACGCTCGCCATGGCGTTCTTGTCCTGCAACACTTTCCGGAAATCCACTTCCACCGCCCGGAAAATATGCAGCAACGCCCAGGCACTGCCTCGCGCCTCGTAAAAGACATCATCAATTTTGGTCCACGAGGTTTTGACATCCTCGCCACCGGTCTCTTCCGCCAGAGGATCATCCGGATTCAGATTAGCGACGGCATCCGACACCGACGCCTTGCCCACGCTTTCGCTGAGCGTGCGGGACAGGCTACCCAACCGGGTTTCCAGATCCGCCAGCCAGTTGTTCAGGTTATCCGCCCGGGCAAAAAACTGGGCGTCCGCCTGGGCCGGATCGGACAGGCGATTCAGATAGCGCTTGAGCGCATTGATACCACGCCGGTACTCGTTCTCGGTCGATGGAATGGCCCAGCTTTCACTGTCGAAGTGGAACTGGGGCTCGGCAATGGTCAGATCCGGGTCTTCCGCTGACTGGCTCTGGGAACGACTGATATCCTTACGCATCGCCCGGGAAAGATCCCGCAACTGGACCAGCACGCCATATTCCCAGTTCGGCATATTGTCCATCCACAGACCGGGAGGCGCGATATCGTTGGAAATATAACCGCCGGGCTTATCCAGCAGGGTCTCGGCAATACGGATCATGGTGGCGGTGGTGGCAAAACCGGTCACCGGCTCCCTATCCATGGTGCTTGCCAGCGTACGGGTGTGATCACGTACCGAAAAGGTATCCGGTTCACTGCTCCAGTAGATACCCAGAACCATCGCAATCAGCAGGTAGACCACCAGCAAGGCAACCACCAACTTGCCAATAACACCGCTACCGCCGGTGTAATCCTGCACATCGTCTTTCTTGTCCCTGAAGTACTGTCTGATCTTGCCAGGCATAAGACTCCTGATCTCCTGTTGATTACGTGTCTGCGGCAAATGGTCTGCCAAGATGGTAGCCCATGGCGCCGTCAATACCCAGCCTACAGAGTACCGAGTATTCCGCCGCAGTTTCTACTCCCGTAGCGTACACCTTCACCCCCCGACTGTGGGCAATACCCACAACCGACTCCAGCCAGAACCGGTTTTCATCATGACGGTCCAGGTTGTGGATGAAGCTGTGATCAATCCGAACGGCCCTGAACGGCAGCCGCTTGAGATAACTGAATGGCACGCCGCCCACTCCGAACCGGTCAACCAGCACCGGTACACCAAGCCGCGACAACTCTCTTACCAGAGAGCTGACGGCTTTGCGGTGATGCTGAATGGTCACTTCGGCAATACCGACCCACAAGCGCCCGGCTGTGCGCCCCGCCCGGGTAACCATGGTCAGCAGATCGTCACGGAAGCTATCAGACGCGATCGAATTACTACCCAGTGATACCGCCAGCCGTCGTTCCGGGTGGCGTTCAAGACACTCCAGCGCCCGGGTAAGCAGCATACGGTCGATATCGCTCACCAGCCCCAATCGCTCGGCCATGGGCACAAACAAACCGGCTTTCAGCGGCCCTTCTGCAGACTCAATACGGGAGAACACCTGATAATGGACCAGTGTCTGCCCCTCACCATGCACCATGGGCTGGAGCCAGAGAGACAGCTTATCTTCCCGAATCGCCTGGGTAATGATCGTGCGCCAGGTCTCCATATTGTGATGGCTCTCAACACCGGAATCGGGTAGCAGCAGGCTGCAGGAGTCCCCCCTTTGCTGGGCGGCCCTGAGAGCTTCATCGGCGGCGGCCAACAAGACCCTGATGCCATCACCGGGTCTGGCCACCGCCAGGCCAGCATGAACATGAGCGTCCATCGGGGCGGAGAGGTCAGAGTAGATGCCATCCAGCTCCCGCACCAGCTGCTCGGCCCAGATTCGCACGTCCGCTGCCGAGGCACCGGGCACAAACACCGCAAATTCTGCACCGGTTCTGCGCCCGGCAAAGGATTCGGCATGTCGGGCGACAAACGCCCGGATGCCGCCGGCCACCTGGCGCAACAACCGGTCCCCCTCGTCCCGGCCATAGGCCAGGTTATAATCTGCAAAATAGGCCAGCTGCAGCATGATCAGAACGCCAGGCGCCGACTTCTCTTCCGATTCCACTTCCACCTTCATGCGTTGGTCAAACGCGCTGCGGCTCGCCAGCCCCGTCACCGGATCTTCATTGTTCACGCGCCGCAAGTGCTGGATAAGCTTGCCCTGCCCCTCGAACAACTGACCCAGGTCATCCGCCATCTGGTTCATAGCCTCTGTCACCCGGTTCAGCTCCCGGGTGGAGCGAATACTCACTCGCTTCCGGAAATCCCGCTGGCCAAGCGCCCGGGCCTGGGCCTCGACCTCTTTCAGGGGCCTCAAAGTCCTCCGGAGTAACAGAAACAGCCCCAGCAAGCCACCAGTGGCGATCACCAGGGCGGATAGCAGCAGCCCCAGGGAAATATGCCAGAGGTCGTCGTAGGCCCGCCCGGGATGACTCACCACCCGCACCTTGCCCAACCGGCTCCAGCCCCTGACCACCTCCGCCTCCGCCACCGGCAAGGGCAATGCCGCCAGGGAAACAAACCACTCTGGCGCGCGGTTAGCCTGCAGCGGCATGCGCCGACCAGCAATCATCTCGCCATCGTGCCCCAGATACTCAACAGCCAGGTAACGACCACTGTCGAATACCGCATCAATCAGTGACGCCGAGGCCACCGGATCAGAACCGTCAATGGCATTGGACAGCGAAAGCCCGGTTGCGGTGGCACCATCGCGGGCGTGAGCGGCCAGTTGATCGGCAACATAGTCCCGGAAATAGCCATAGCTGGTCACGAACGCAACCACCAGCGTGAGCGTCAGCAGAGTGCCGGCGAATAGCAACAGCAAGGTCTGCAAGGTAATTTCCCCTCGCTGCCTGCGGTTATAAGAGTTGTCGAGCATCCCTGCCATCACATCGGGGCTCCATCAGAGAAACGAGTATCAGGTTACCTGTGACCCGGGCCGCAGAGTTGACAAACATTTACATAGCGCAACCTACGCCCACAACATTAAACACTATAGACTCTACACAAGGACCATAAAGCCTCTGTATAACTCATAAATGGCAAAAATTCGCGCAGACGAATATCGCGATCAACAATTGGACAGACAGGCCGGAGCACCATGAACGACGAAAGCCAGAAAGAGAAACTCAGGCAGCATTTCGCCCGCCGTGTCACCACCCAGGCCCGGGTGGTGCTTGATACCTGGCAGAAAATCCGCGACGACCGCAGTCAGGCGCCAGCCCACCGGGACGATCTGACTGCCGCAGCCGACAAACTCGTTCGTTATGCCCGGCGTTTCGAGATGGACAGCCACGCGGCTGCCGGCGAGTTGATCCTGTCCCTGTTGACGGACTGGCATCAGGACACCCCCCTGGACGATGCCAAAGCCAAGGCACTGGAAGATGCCACCGAGAATCTGCGCCTGTCCACCCAGCGGCGCACCGACCAGGACACCTCCAGCGCCCCCCAGCAGTATCGTCGCACGCCAGTTTATATTGCCCTGTCGAACGAAGAGATGGCCTCACGACTGATCCGGCAACTGGAATTTTTCGGTTTTCGCGCTTCCGCCTTTAGTGCATCAGCAGACCTGATTGAGGCCTGTGCGCTCAGCAAACCGGAAACCATCCTGATGGATGTAAGCTTCGGCGGCAGAGATAATGACGGCATTGCGACCGTGGAACAGTTACAGGAGCAACACGACACTCCGATCCCCATCATTTTCGTCAGCGACGAGGACGGCAGCATCGAAACCCGGCTGCGCGCCTCCCGCTGCGGCGGGGAGGAGTTCTTCTACCCGGCGGTGGACCCCGGCCAACTGATAGAAAAGATCGAAACCTATACCCACGGCAACACTGTCGAGCCCTACAAGGTGCTGGTCCTGGACGATTCCCGGGCCCAGGCCAAATACATGGAAACGGTATTGAAAAAGGCGGGAATGACCGCTCACATCATCACCGACCCGATGCAAATCATTCATGCCCTGGAGGAGTTCTCGCCGGAAATCATCATCCTGGACATGTACATGCCCGGCTGCACCGGCATGGAGATTGCCCGTGTCATCCGCCAGCAGGATCGTTTCCACAGTGTTCCCATCATTTACCTGTCGGCGGAAGAGGACGTCAGCAAACAGCTGCACGCCATGAGCCTGGGTGGTGACGACTTCCTGACCAAGCCCATCGATCCCAAGCACCTGATTGCGACCCTGCACAACCGGGGTCGGCGAGCCCGCTCACTGCTGGCACTGATGATCCGCGACAGCCTGACCGGCCTGTTCAATCACACCCACACCCTGCATCTGCTGGAGCAGGAAATCGTGCGTGCGCGCCAGAAAGATCAGCCCATGTGCTTTGCCATGATCGATATCGACTTCTTCAAGAAGGTAAACGACACCTTTGGCCACCCGATTGGCGACCGGATTCTGCGCAGCCTGTCCATGTTCCTGAAGCAACGTCTGCGCAAGACCGATCATATTGGCCGCTACGGTGGAGAAGAGTTCGCCATCATCCTGCCGAACACCCGCCCGGGCGATGCCCGCAATGTCCTCAACGAAATTCGTGAGCGCTTCTCCGAGCTGACCCAGCAGGCCGGCGACCGGGAATTCAATGTCACCTTCAGTTGCGGTATTGCCGACTGGCAGGGTGAAACCGCCCAGGCCCTGTGCGAGCGCGCAGACCGCGCCCTGTATACGTCCAAGGAGCACGGCCGCAACTGCGTGACCCTGGCCGAGACCTGACCTTCCGGGCCGGGCAATCGCCCGGCCCATGAAACCAATGTCGAATACCGACATTCACCGCCATGATCAACAATGATTGTCATCAACGAAATGTCATCGCGTGACAGCAGGTTGCTGTGTAACCTTTTCAGAGCAATGGACAACCGGCAGGATTGTCAAAAAGTGTTGATCTGGGGATAACAAGCACGCACCATTGGGGTAACGTGCCGTCATCTTCGGCGATCCTGTTAAAAAACCATCAAGGCAGACAGAACCATGTCGACCATTCTTGTGCTCCACGGCCCGAACCTGAATATGCTCGGAACCCGAGAGCCCGAGGTCTATGGCCACGAGACCCTGGCCGATATAGACGACCGCTTGCGCAGCAAGGCGGCTGAGAAAGGCCATCATCTGTTACACCTGCAGTCAAACGCGGAATATGAATTGATAGAAAGAGTGCATGAAGCCAGGGCTGAAGGGGTGGATTTCATCATCATCAATCCCGCCGCCTTCACCCACACCAGCGTGGCCCTTCGGGATGCCATGCTGGCGTCGGGCATTCCCTTTATTGAAGTGCATCTTTCAAACGTGCATGCGCGGGAACCTTTCCGCCATCACTCTTATTTTTCAGATATCGCCGAAGGCGTTATCTGCGGGCTGGGCAGCCAGGGCTACGATCTCGCCCTGAAGGCGGCCCTGCAACGAATTCACCGATAGAACACAGAAACGGGACTGGAACAGTTATGGATATTCGCAAAATCAAGAAACTCATTGAGCTCCTTGAGGAATCAGACGTCGAAGAACTGGAGATCCAGGAAGGCGACGATTCGGTTCGCATTTCCCGCCGTCGCGAGCCCGCCGCCGGTGGACATTACGTCAGCCATTACGCGGCACCAGTCCCCCAGGCCGCTGCCCCGGCTCCGGCACCCGCGGCTGATGCCGCCCCGGCTGCGGAATCCTCGGCTCCGGCAGCCCCCTCTGGCCACGCCGTGAAATCCCCGATGGTTGGCACCTTCTACCGTGCGCCGTCCCCCACCGCCAGCTCCTTTGTTGAAGTGGGCCAGAAAGTTAACGTGGGTGACGTGATCTGTATTGTTGAAGCCATGAAGATGATGAACCAGATCGAAGCCGACAAGGCCGGTACCGTTACCGAAATCCTGGTCGAAAATGGCCAGCCGGTTGAGTTTGACCAGCCCCTGGTCGTCATTTCCTGAATTCGGTGATTGCTAACCATGGCCATGTTAGAAAAAGTTCTGATCGCAAACCGCGGTGAAATCGCCCTGCGTATTCTCCGCGCGTGCAAGGAGCTGGGCATCAAGACCGTTGCGGTACATTCCCAGGTAGACCGCGACCTGATGCACGTTCGCCTTGCCGACGAATCTGTCTGCATTGGCCCAAACAGTGCCACAGACAGCTACCTCAATATCCCAACCATCATCAGTGCCGCTGAAGTGACCGATTCGGTGGGTATCCACCCCGGTTACGGTTTCCTGGCCGAGAATGCCGACTTCGCCGAGCAGGTCGAGAAAAGCGGTTTCCGCTTTATCGGCCCCCGGGCAGAGACCATCCGCCTGATGGGTAACAAGGTGTCCGCCATCGAAGCCATGAAAAAGGCCGGCGTACCCACAGTTCCCGGCTCCGACGGCCCGCTGACGGACGACGACGAACGCACCCTCAAGCTGGCGAAACAGATTGGCTACCCGGTGATGATCAAGGCGGCCTCTGGTGGTGGTGGCCGAGGCATGCAGGTGGTGCACTCTGAAGCCGCCCTGCTGAAAGCAGTACAGATCACCCAGAGCGAAGCCAAGAATGCCTTCGGCGATCCCACCGTGTATCTAGAGAAGTTCCTGGAAACCCCACGCCACGTGGAAGTCCAGGTTCTGGCCGACATGCACGGCAACGTCATCCATCTGGGTGACCGGGACTGCTCCATGCAGCGCCGCAACCAGAAGGTAATTGAAGAAGCACCGGCACCGAACATCAACCAGGAATCCCGCGAGCGAACGCTTAAGGCGTGCGTGGATGCCTGCAAGGAAATCGGCTACGTCGGCGCCGGCACCTTCGAATTCCTGTATCAGGACGGCGAGTTCTACTTCATTGAAATGAACACGCGGGTACAGGTTGAGCATCCGGTCTCTGAGATGGTCACTGGTGTGGACATTGTGCGCGAGCAGCTGCGTATTGCCAGCGGTCTTCCACTGCAATACAGCCAGGACCAGATCCACATTTCCGGCCATGCCATTGAATGCCGGATCAACGCCGAAGACCCGAAAACCTTCGTGCCCAGCCCTGGCAAGATCAGTCATTTCCACGCTCCTGGCGGCAACGGCATCCGCGTGGATTCTCACCTGTACAGCGGCTACACCGTACCGCCGTACTACGATTCCCTGGTGGCCAAACTGATCACCTGGGGCGACGACCGGGAGATCGCCCGCCGGCGCATGAAGAATGCGCTGGACGAAATGCTGGTCGAGGGCATCAAGACCAACCAACCCCTGCATCGAAAACTGGTACGCGATGGTGGCTTTAAACAGGTAGACTTCACCATCCACTACCTTGAGAAACTGATGCGGGATTAACCATGCCCTGGATACAACTCCAGATTCCAGCTGATCCGGACACTGCGGATCAGCTGGAAGATCTGTTAATGGAAATGGGCGCCGATGCCGTTTCCATGGAAGACGCCGCCGACCAGCCGCTGTACGAGCCCGACCCGGGCACTACCCCCCTCTGGAGCCAGACCACCGTCACTGGCCTGTTCCAGTCTGATCGCAATATCGAACAGTTACTGGCGGAGATTCGCGACGCCTGGCACCAGCAGACCCAACAGTCTTTGGCCGACATTGACGTTACCCTGGTGGAAGACAAGGACTGGGAGCGGGCCTGGATGGACGACTTCCACCCGCTGCAGTTCGGTGAACGCCTGTGGATTGTGCCCAGCTGGCACGAGGCGCCAGCCCCGGACGCCGCCAACCTGTTGCTCGACCCGGGCCTGGCTTTCGGCACCGGCACCCACCCGACCACCGCGCTGTGCCTGGAATGGCTTGACGGCCAGGATGTCGCGGGCAAGCAAGTGACCGACTACGGTTGTGGCTCCGGCATTCTGGGCCTGGCCGCCCTGTTACTGGGGGCAGAACATGTCGTTGGCGTGGATACCGATCCCCAAGCCCTGGAAGCCAGCCGTGACAACGCCCGCCGGAATGGCGTTGAAGATAACCGCCTGGATTTGTACCTGCCCGGCAACGATCCGGACACCCGAGCCGATATTATGTTGGCCAATATCCTTGCCCAGCCGCTGATCGGCCTGGCACCGAGACTGGCCGAACTGACCAGGTCCGGCGGGGATCTGGTACTGTCCGGCATCCTGTTCAATCAGGCCCGTGGCGTGATGGAAGCCTATGAGCCCTGGTTCATCATGGACGAACCGGAACAGAAAGAAGACTGGATACGCCTCACAGGACGGCGCAAGGACGGATGACGACACAGGCGTTTATGTCTAAACTGCCTCCATCGTAGTGATCGACCAGAGATCGAGCTTTCAGGAACGAAGCATGACCCAGAGCAGCCTGCAGACCCAATGCCCCAACTGTGAGACCCGTTTCCGGGTAACAGACGAACAGCTGAGCGTCGCCAGGGGCAAGGTACGCTGCGGGAACTGCATGAAGATTTTCAATGCGGTCGAACACCAGGTGGTCTCTGGCAAAGATAATGCCGGGGCCCGCCCGTCGCCCTCGTCATCTGGCTCTGAAACCGGAGCAACCAGGCCCGGCCGGTTCGACGATGAAGAGGAACTGATCTTTGCGGACAACCCCGAGGAAGATGCCACCGAAGGCCGCTATGCCGGCAGCAAACTGACGTTCTCAGATGATGAGCTCAGCGACAGCTTCCGCAATTTCGACGAGCCCGAGGAATCCGGCTTCAGCGACGACGACCTGACGCCGGAAAACCAGAATATCGACGAGAGCTGGGCCGAGGCCATGCTCAACGACGACGAGCCCGCCAAGCCATCGGCTCAGCCAGAATCAGCGAAGCCTCAGCGTCCTGCCCAGCCGCAGCCCGAACCGGAACAGGCATCGCTTCAGACGCCCCCTGCTGCCGAAACACGGCCTGAGCCGCTTCGCCGTGATGACAGCGAGTCCGATGAAACAACCCTACCCGCCAAGGAGACCTCTTCAGCGGAGCCGTCCACGGAACCGGATATCACGGACCTCAGCCTGGCGGATGACGATCGAGTGGGCGACCCGATTGTCAGCCGTACCCGCAAGCAAGCGGCGCCAGACACCCTCTACCATGACCTGCGACGGGATCCTGTATCCGTCGGTAACGGCGGAGGCCGGCTCAGAACCGTATTCTGGGCACTGGCGGTGCTGGCCCTGCTGGGCGTACTGATTGCCCAGGTTACCTGGTACCAGTTTGACCGGCTTTCTGCCATCCCCCAGCTCCGACCGTTCTACGAGAAGGGCTGCGAGATTGCCGGATGCGAACTCAAACCCCTGGTGAATGTCGAGGCTATCCAGAGCCGTAAACTGGTGGTGCGTACCGACCCGGAGAACCGGGATCAACTCATTGTCGATGCCGTGATTCTCAACCGCGCCGGCTTTGAGCAGCCGTTCCCGGCGATAGCTCTGACCTTCTCCAACCTCAATGGCGATGTGGTGGCCCAAAGCACCTTTACGCCAGAAGAGTACCTGGCCGGTGAGGCCGCAGAACTTGCCAGCATGCCGGTAGAGACGCCGGTGCGGATCGCCATCCGGATACGCGACCCCGGACGGGATGCCGTCAACTACAACCTGAGCTTTCGTCCCTGGGCGCCTTGATGCGAATCAATAGCCTTCGGGCCGACAGTTGACAGCGCAAAAGTCAACCAGAAAGCGCGAAAAATAATCAATTTTTTAACGCTTTCGCCCCTTCAATCAGCTTGCCCCCGGCGGTATCATTACCGCCCTTCGGAGACCGGAGCGGTCAGAAATTGAACAACCGCTCCAGCCGAATTTTGCTTAACCCGCTGTGACACGGACTCAGATCATGCTGCCAACGGCAAAAATCGGGCCGTACACCCTGCCCAACCCGCTGATTGTTGCACCCATGGCCGGTGTAACCGATCGCCCTTTCCGGCTTTTATGCCGGCGAATGGGGGCCGGGCTGGCGGTATCGGAAATGGTCATAGCGGACAGCAAGCTCTGGCATACGCGTAAATCCCGGACTCGCCTGAATCACGAAGGCGAACCGGAGCCCAGATCGGTCCAGATCGCCGGCGGCGACCCCGAGATGCTGGCCGATGCAGCCCGGCAAAACGCTGAATTCGGTGCTCAGATCATCGACATCAACATGGGGTGTCCGGCCAAGAAAGTCTGCAACAAGGCCGCCGGTTCGGCCCTGATGAAAGACGAGAAGCTGGTGCGGGAAATTCTGGAAGCCGTGGTGAAGGCGGTGGATGTGCCGGTGACCCTGAAAATGCGAACCGGCTGGGACAGAGACAACCGCAATGCTCCAGTCATCGCCAGGATGGCGGAAGATGCCGGCATTCAGGCTCTGGCCGTACACGGCCGTACCCGCGCAGACAAATACAACGGCGACGCGGAGTACGACACCATCGCAGAGGTCAAGGCCAGCGTTGGCATACCGGTGTTCGCCAACGGCGACATTACCACGCCGGAGAAGGCCCGGCAGGTACTCAGCCATACCGGTGCCGACGGCTTGCTGATTGGCCGGGGTGCCCAGGGCCGGCCCTGGATTTTCCGGGAGATTCTTCATTATCTGGAAACCGGAGAACACCTGCCCCAACCGCCCATGGATGAAGTAGAGCGCATTCTGGCCGGGCACCTGGAAGAACTGCACCGTTTCTACGGCGAATTGATGGGCGTGCGTATCGCCAGAAAACACGTGGGCTGGTATCTGCAGTCCCATGATGACAGCAAACAGTTCCGACAACGCTTCAACGCCATCGATGATGCGCTGGAGCAGAAAGACAGCATCGCACAGTATTTTGCAGGCTTACGAAATGGAGAGGTATTCGCAGCATGACCGCTGAGACTTTGGCAAATCAATCCCTAAGCACCCCGGCCAACGATGATCTGCATCAGTTGCACACGGTAAACCACAGCGGCAACAGCGTCACCCTGCGTGACAGCGTAGAAGTTGCCCTGAAGAACTACTTTGAGCAACTCGATGGCGCGCCGGTTACCGACGTGTACCAACTGGTACTGTCAGAAGTGGAAGCCCCGCTGCTGGAGCAGGTGATGAAATACACCCGCAACAACCAGACCAAGGCCTCCACCATGCTCGGGCTGAATCGCGGCACCCTGCGCAAGAAACTCAAGCAATACGGTCTGCTATAATCAGACCTGACCCCACAAGGGCCTCCCGGATGCGTTCGCGAGGCCCTTGTTATTTGCACCCAGGCTTACAATCCGGCTTATCTGACCAGCGAAGAAAGTGACCCATGGCAAACCAGGCAAACACCCCCGTCCGTCGCGCCCTGATCAGCGTGAGTGATAAAACCGGCATCGTCGATTTCGGCCGTGCCCTCACCGAACGCGGCGTCGAGCTGCTCTCCACCGGCGGAACCTTCCGCCTGCTCAAGGAAAACAACGTACCGGTCACCGAAGTGTCCGATTACACCGGTTTCCCGGAAATGATGGATGGCCGGGTCAAAACCCTGCACCCGAAAATCCACGGCGGCATTCTGGGCCGGCGTGGCACCGACGATGCCATCATGGCTGAGCACGGAATCAATCCCATCGACATGGTGGTGGTGAACCTGTATCCGTTCGAGGACACCGTGGCCAACCCGGACTGCGACCTGGCCACAGCCATTGAAAACATCGACATTGGCGGCCCCACCATGGTTCGTGCCGCCGCCAAGAACCACAACGATGTTGCCATTGTCGTGAACGCCTCCGACTACAACCGCGTTCTGAAAGAACTGGCGGACAACGACGGCGAGCTGACCTACAGCACCCGCTTCGACCTGGCCGTGAAGGCCTTCGAGCACACCGCCGGCTACGACGGTGCTATTGCCAACTATCTGGGCGGGCGTACCCCGGATAACGACAACGCCGACTTCCCCCGCACCTTCAATGCCCAGTTCGTGAAAGTTCAGGATATGCGCTATGGGGAAAACCCGCATCAGCGCGCTGCCTTCTACGCCGAACGCCACCCGAAGGAAGCCTGTGTCGCCACCGCCAAACAGCTTCAGGGCAAGGAACTGAGCTACAACAACGTAGCCGACACCGATGCGGCGCTGGAGTGCGTCAAACCCTTCGCCGACCCGGCCTGCGTCATCGTCAAGCACGCCAATCCCTGTGGCGTGGCCATCGGTGCCGACATACTGCAGGCCTACGACCTGGCCTTTGCCACCGACCCGACGTCGGCCTTTGGCGGCATCATCGCCTTCAACCGTGAACTGGATGCGGTGACCGCCAAGGCCATTGTGGATCGCCAGTTCGTGGAAGTGATTATCGCCCCGAGCGTTGCGCCGGAAGCAGTCGAGATTGTTGCCGCCAAGAAGAACGTACGCCTGCTGGCCTGCGGCGAATTCGACGGTGAACGCGCCCAGACCATGGACTACAAGCGCGTCACCGGCGGCCTGCTGGTGCAGGATCGCGACCTGGGCATGGTGGCCATGGAAGACGTGAAAGTGGTCACCGAACGCCAGCCCACCGAGCAGGAACTAAACGACCTGCTGTTCGCCTGGGAAGTGGCCAAGTACGTTAAATCCAACGCTATTGTCTATGCCAAAGCCGGTCGCACCATCGGCGTCGGCGCCGGCCAGATGAGCCGCGTCTACAGCGCCAAGATTGCAGGCATCAAAGCCGCCGACGAAAACCTGGAAGTGAAGGGTTCCGTCATGGCGTCGGATGCATTCTTCCCGTTCCGTGACGGCATCGACGCCGCGGCCGAAGCCGGCATTACCGCCGTGATTCAGCCAGGCGGCTCCATGCGCGACCAGGAAGTGATCGATGCCGCCAACGAGCATGGCATTGCCATGGTCTTCACCGGCATGCGCCATTTCCGTCACTGATCGAAGAACTCAGGAGTAACACATGAACATTCTGGTTATTGGCGGTGGCGGACGTGAGCACGCCCTGGCGTGGAAAGCCGCCCAGTCACCGCAAGCGGATAAAGTGTTTGTCGCACCGGGTAACGCCGGCACCGCCCGGGAACCGAATCTGGAAAACGTCGACCTGGACGTGATGGACCTGGACGGCCTGGCCAACTTCGCCGAGCAGAACAACGTCGGCTTGACCATCGTTGGCCCGGAAGCCCCGCTGGTGGCCGGCGTGGTGGACAAATTTGAAGCCCGCGGCCTGCGCATCTTCGGTCCCAGCGCTGGCGCCGCCCAGCTGGAAGGCTCCAAGGCCTTCACCAAGGACTTCCTGGCCCGCCAGAAGATTCCCACCGCCGACTACGCCAATTTCACCGATGTCGACGAGGCCCTCGCCTACGTGCGTGAAAAAGGCGCACCCATCGTGGTTAAAGCCGACGGCCTGGCTGCCGGTAAAGGTGTAATCGTCGCCATGACCCTGGCAGAAGCCGAAGATGCCATCCGCGACATGCTCGCAGGCAACGCCTTTGGCGATGCCGGCAGCCGCGTGGTGGTGGAAGAGTTTCTGGACGGCGAAGAAGCCTCCTTCATCGTGATGGTCGACGGCAAGAACGTACTGGCCATGGCCACGTCTCAGGACCACAAGCGCGTAGGCGACGGCGACACCGGCCCCAACACCGGTGGCATGGGAGCTTATTCTCCCGCCCCGGTGGTCACTGCCGATGTGCACCAGCGGATCATGGACGAGGTGATCTACCCCACGGTCAACGGCATGGCGGCGGAAGGCCATCCGTACAAGGGTTTCCTGTACGCCGGCCTGATGATCGATACCAGCGGTGCCCCCAAGGTCATTGAGTTCAACTGCCGCTTTGGCGATCCGGAAACCCAGCCGATCATGCTGCGCATGAAGTCCGACCTGGTGGAACTGTGCCAGGCCGCCGTGGATGGCAAGCTGGACGCGTGCGATTCCGAGTGGGATGAGCGCGCCTCTGTCGGCATCGTACTCGCTGCCGGTGGCTATCCCGCCAGCTACGACAAGGGCGATGTCATCTCCGGCCTGCCGGACGGTGAAACAGAAGGTGAGAAGGTCTTCCACGCCGGCACCAAACTCAACGGCGACGACGTAGTCACTGCCGGGGGCCGCGTGCTCTGCGCTACCGCTCTGGGCAACACCGTCACCGAAGCCCAGCAACGGGCCTATGAGCTGGCAAAGAAAATCAGCTGGAACGGCATGTTCTACCGCAACGACATTGCCTACCGGGCCATTGCCCGGGAGCAGAGCTGAGGCTCCGGCTCGCCGAGTAACAGCGTCAGCCCGGTCATTGACCGGGCTTTTTTATGGGTTAGTGTTGGCATTCAATAATAGCCATAACGAAAAGGAGTTCCCTGTGCGCCGCACTCACCTGAAGCTGTTCCTGCTGCTGACCGTTACCCTGCTGGTCAGCGCCTGCTCCCGCCAGAGCATCTACGAAAACGCCATAGGCTGGGAACGCTCAAGCGCCGGTCTGGAGGCCGCGCAAGTCACCGTTGGCGATCTGGACATTGCCTACCTTCGCAGTGAAGAACCGGTCGATGGCGACACCCTGGTGCTGATTCACGGCTTCGGCGCAAACAAGGATAACTGGACCCGTCTGGCCAAAGAGTTCCAGGGTGAGTTCAACATCTATGCCCTCGATCTGCCAGGCCATGGCGACAGCAGTAAACCCCTGGACATCGGCTACCGTTTTGAGGATCAGGTAGATTACGTCCACCAGATACTGAAGGAGCTCGGGGTGGAACGCTTCCACATGATGGGCAACTCCATGGGCGGCGCCATCACTGCCCTCTACGCTGCCACCCATCCAGAACAGGTTCACACAGCCGTACTGTTCGACCCTGCCGGTATCTTCGAATATGAAAGTGAGCTGGTGGACCTGGTCATGGATGGCGACAACCCGCTCATCCCGAAACGGGAAGGCGATTTCGACCGCCTGCTGGACTTCGCTCTGGAAAAACGCCCTTTCGTGCCCTGGCCGATCTTTGACGTGATGGAAGAAAAGGCCATCGCCAACCGGGAAGTCAACGAAGTCATTTTCCGGGCCATCCGAGACACCGGCTTCGAGCCGGATTTCCGCAACGCCATAACCAACATCCAGGCGCCGGTTCTGGTGGTCTGGGGCAAACTCGACCGGGTAATTGACTATCGCAATGCCGATGTCTTTGTTGAGGCTATCCCGAACGCGCGCAAGGCCATTCTCGATGATATCGGCCACGCGCCGATGGTGGAGGCGCCGGAGGAATCGGCAGCCCTGTTCCGGGACTTTCTTGCCGACCGGCAACCCTGAAACCAATCGCCACTACAGCTAGGCCCGAAAAAAAGGTAGGCTTCAGAGCTTTGGATTCCGTCGTCAGAAGATTCGCCCATGCCTGAAGCCATCTGGATAAGTTTTGCCTTTGTTATCGGCCTTCTCGTCAAGGGAATCGGTTTGCCTCCGCTGGTGGGCTATCTGGCCGCCGGCTTTGTGCTCAGCGGCCTCAGCGCAACTACCAGCATCACTGCAGAGCCCACCGATGTACTGGCCCACATTGCTCATCTTGGCGTTTTGCTGCTCTTGTTTACAGTCGGCCTGAAGCTGAAGCTACGCTCCATTGTCAGCCCGGAAGTCATCGGCGGCAGTCTGCTCCACTTTGCGATTACCTGTGTGGTGTTTGCCCCCGGCCTCTACCTGCTTTTTGACCTGGACTGGACAACGGCCCTGATGCTGGCGATCGCCCTGTCCTTTTCCAGCACCGTACTGGCCGCCAAGGTACTGGAAAGCAAACGGGAACTCAGAGCCTTCCACGGCAGGGTCGCTATTGGCATATTGATCATGCAGGATCTGATTGCACTGGTGGTGATGAGTCTCGCGGCCGGCAAAACCCCCTCAGAATGGGCCGTCATTGTATTCGGCCTTCCGTTGCTCCGGCCGCTGCTCTACAGGCTGCTGGATGCCAGCGGGCACGACGAACTGCTGGTACTGCTCGGGCTTTTACTGGCCCTGGTGGTTGGTGGCCTTGGGTTTGAGGCCGTGGGTCTGAGCTCGGAACTGGGTGCATTGGTGTTCGGTGCCATGCTGGCCAACCATCCCCGTTCCCAGGAACTGGCCAAGTCCCTTTGGAGCGTGAAAGAAATCTTCCTGGTCGGTTTTTTCCTGCAGATCGGCATTGACGGCCTGCCAGACCAGCAAGCTCTGATCTTTGCGGCAGTAGCAGCCTTGCTCTTGCCACTCAAAGGCATCCTGTTCTACTTCCTGTTGCTGGCTTTCCGCCTGCGGGCTCGCAGTAGCTTCCTCACCTCATTGTCACTCACAAACTACAGTGAATTCGGGCTCATTGTCGCCAGTGTTGCCCTGCCAGAATGGCTGGTTCCGCTGGCGATATCGGTTTCCCTGTCGTTTGTATTTTCGGCGCCGCTCAACCGGTTTTCCCACAGTATTTACGAGCATGTTGCCCACAAGCTGGTTCGTTTCGAGAGTCAGAAACGTCATCCTGATGAGCAACCTATCTCCCTGGGTACTACACGGGTTCTGGTGATGGGCATGGGGCGAACAGGCACTGCGGCTTACGATTGGCTTGCGCCCCATGAAACGCGAATCATGGGGATCGACTCAGACCCTGCCAAAACCGAGAAACACCAGAAAGATGGGCGCAATGTCGTCTTTGCAGACGCCGAAGACACCACCTTTTGGGAAGGTCTGCACATGCCGGAACTCAACTCGGTGGTGCTGGCAATGAGTGACATCGAAGGCAAGCTTATCGCCGCGCGGATGCTGCGCAAGCTCGGCTTCGAGGGCTATATCGTGGCGCACACCATGTATGCCGATGAAGCCGTAAAAATTCGCGAAGCCGGCGCCAATGATGCCTACCTCACGATGAGTGAGACCGGTGTGGCCCTGGCAAGTCACCTTATGGACAAATCAGGAATTCAGGCGGCGCAGGTGCGGAACCCGGTGTAAACATCACTGCGAAACGGCAGATACGCCTGCCGGTAGGTGCCACGGATCAGGTTGGATGAGGTGGCACAGCTGCCGCCCTTGGTGACTTTGTGCGTGGCAAACTGCAGGGTCGACATGAATGGGTACATATCTACCTTGAAGCCGTCATAGGGCAGGAACTCGTTGCTCGTCCATTCCCACACCGAGCCAACCATCTGCCGGCAGCCAAACGGGCTATCGCCGGCCGGGTAATCCGACACCGGGTTACGAGCCATGGTCCGGGCATTCATATCCGCCCGCACAGCATCCGGTGACTCATTACCCCACGGAAAACGCCGAAAAGGGCTACCGGGTTTATTGCCCAGCGCCGCCACTTCCCATTCATACTCGGTCGGCAACCGCCGCCCGGCCCAGGTACAGAAGGCTTCCGCCTCCCAGTAGCTGACATGGGTAACCGGAGCGTCTGGCTGCAACGGCAGCCAGCGGTCGAACACCCGTACCTGCCACTGTTCGTCATGCCACCGCCAATACAGCGGATGTCGGGGCAGCCGCATCATTGGCTCGCCAACCCCATGGACCAGGCTGACGTCCTGCTCCGATTCCAGCCACTTGCGGCCGCCAAACGACCAGAGTTCGGGGCGCCTGTAACCATCATCGTCTACAAACGCCTGGAATTCCCCGTTGCTCACCAGCGTGCGACTGATGGCAAACGCCGGCAGCTCTACCTCAAAACGGGGCTTCTCGGCATCAAAGGCAAAGTCTTCGGTCGCGTACTGTTGCGACTCACCGGGCATGCCAATCACCCAGCGACCGGCCGGGATCTGAGCATCACCGCTGATCGACTCGCCCGGAGCAGGCCGATCACCTTTGTAATCCAAAGGCGCCGGATAGCCGACTGTCTGCCGACACCAGATCAGCGACTCGATGTGCATATTCTGGTGATAAATGGCGTAGCGGTAGAGATACAGCTCCTGGTCGCTCAGCTCCCCACCCTTGATGCGTTCGGCAACCCGGTCGTAGATGGTGTTGAAATACTTGAGAGTTTCCTCCCGGCCCGGAAACAGATCCCGACTCCAGCGATCTTTGTGATCGACATGGAATGAATCCCACAGGTCATCCATGGAGGGATCGTAGCTCGGTGTTCCGTCCAGCAGGTTGAAGACAAAGACCTCGTAGAAAAACGCTGAGTGGCCCATTTCCCAAAGTGGCGGATTCACCCCCGGATGATACGGGACCTCGAGCTTGTCTTCCGGTAACGACACAATCAGGCTCTCGGTGCGGACGCGAGCCTTTTCCAGTTCATCCAGAAGCTCTTTTTTGTTCATGGTTAGACCTTATCTCTCTCAGCCTGAAACCTCGGTGCAGGAGCAAGTTCCGAGAGGCTTTCCAAAAAGCGCTCCTGCCGGCACATCCATGTGTCGCTTATGTTCCGCCATCCATGGCTCCACAAATTTTTGGAAAGCCTCTCGGAACTTGCTCTTCATACGCTTTAGATAGACGAGAGTATCAAACAAAAAACCGCCGCCGGTAGTCACCGACGACGGTTATCTCTTTATGACGACGATAGCCTGCCCCGATTCAGCTCACTCGCAAGTGGCAAGCAGGGCGCAAAAACTGCGATCAGGCGGCTTTGCGTTTGCGCCGCCAGTCCGCCAGGTCTTCGATCAGCTTGTAGAACAAGGGCACGAAGAACAGGGCCAGGGTACTGGCCACCAGCATGCCGCCAACCACCACGGTACCGATTTCCTGCCGGCTCACGGCACCCGCGCCGGTACTGAATGCCAGCGGCAAAGAACCCACGATGAACGTCAGCGCGGTCATCATGATCGCCCGGAAGCGCTGACGGGCTGCGGTGCTGGCGGCCTCGAACGAACTCATGCCCGTTTGCCGGTTCTGGGCGGCGAACTCAACGATCAGAATCGCGTTTTTCGCCGCCAGGCCAATCAGCACCAGCAACCCTACCTGGAAGTAGATGTCGTTGGGGAAGCCACGCAACAGCGAGGCCAGTGCCGCCCCGAATACCCCGAAGGGCACCGCGGTAGCCACTGCCACCGGCAGACCCCAGCGCTCGTATTGGGCGGCGAGGATCAGAAACACCAGCAGCAGCCCCATGCCAAAGGCGAGGGTGCCGGAGTCCGCAGAGTCCTGCAGCTGATAGGCTTCACCGGTCCAACCCAGCAACGTGTTTCGGTCAAACTGCTGATTGGCAACTTCCTGCAGCGCGGTCAGGGCTTCGCCCGTGGTGTGGCCCGGCGTCGGGTCCGCAAGCAGTTTGGCCGCGGGGTAGACGTTAAAGCGGTTCAGGATGTCCGGTCCGCTCACCCGCTCCAGCTCCACGAGTGAGCTCAGGGGAATCATCTCCCCATAGGAGGAACGCACAAACACCTTGCGCAGGTCATCCGGGTGGCTTCGGAATTCGCCTTCAGACTGCAGTGTCACCTGCCAGTTTCGCCCCTGGAGGGTAAAGTCGTTTACATACAGGCCGCCAAACGTGCTCTGCATGGTGGTGAAAATCTGATCCACCGGCACACCTGCCGCCTGGGCCTTTTCCCGGTCAACAATCGCCTGATAGCGGGGAATACCGGTATCCAGGGTCACCCGGACGTTGGTCAGTTCCGGGCGCTGGTTGGCAGCCTGGGTAAACCGGTCCGCCATCGCCTTGATCTCGGCTGGTGTGCGGCCACCACGGGCCTGGATGTAACCTTCCACACCGCCGGTGGTCGACAGCCCCTGGATCGGTGGCGGGGTAAAGGCAATGACAAAGGCTTCGGGCATACCAAACCCGATACCCATAATCTTGTTGGCAATGTCGGCCGCGCCCTGGCCTTCGCCTTCCCTCTCAGCCCAGTCCTCCAGCGTGACGAACGCGACACCGCTGTTGGTGCGCAAGGCACTGGAAATAATGTCAAAACCGGCAAAGGCGACAACGTCTTTCACCTCAGGCAGCTGCAGCATGTTCTGCGCCAGCTCGTCCCGGGTGGCTTCGGTGCGGCTGAGGGAAGAGGTAGCCGGTAATGAATAAGCCGTCAGCACAAAGCCCTGGTCCTCCTGGGGGACCAGCCCGGACGGCATCTTGTTGAGCAGGAAAACGGTGCCACCGAGCATGGCTGCGAACAGCAGTACGCCGATCACGGCGTGGCGCAGTAGCCAGTCCACAACCGCCGAAAAACCGTTGGTGACCTTGTCGAAACCGGTATCGAACCAGCGGAATACGGTGAGCTGTTTGCCTTCATGGCCGAGCAACAGGGCGCACATGGCAGGCGTCAGCGTCAGGGCGACGACACCGGAGATCACCACAGATACCGCAATGGTGATAGCAAACTGCCGATAGAGTTCACCACTGAGCCCACCCAGGAACGCAACCGGTGCAAACACCGCCACCAGCACCAGCGTGGACGCCACCACGGCCCCGGATACCTGGCTAACCGTAGTCACGGCGGCATTGTAAGGCGACATGCCCTCTTCCTTGATCAGCCGTTCTGCGTTTTCCATGATGATAATGGCGTTATCCACCACCACACCGATGGCCAGTATCAAGCCAAACAGGGTCAGCAGGTTGACCGAGAACCCCATGGCCTGCATGCCGGCAAAGGTGCCCACCAGGGACACCGGAATGGCGATCAACGGAATCAGCGTGGCGTTGAAATGCTGCAGGAACAGGAAGGTCACCACAACCACCAGCAGCACCGCCACGATGAAGGTGGAGATCACCTCCTGAATGGAGATATCAATGAAGCGGGTGGTGTCGTAGGGTACATTGTATTCGAGGCCTTCCGGGAAACGGTCGGCAATTTCCTTCATGGCTTCGTTCACCGCTTCCGCAGCATCCAGTGCATTGGCGCCCGGCTGCAGATACACACCCATCGGCACCGTGGCTCCGCCGTTATAGATGGCGGCGAAATCATAGTTCTGGGCGCCCAGCTCTATCCGTGCCACATCTTTCAGGCGCAACGACGCGCCCTGATCATCACTGCGAAGAATCACTTCGCCAAATTCTTCCGGGCTGGTGAGCCGGCCCGGAGCGGACACGCTGAAGGTGAACGCCTGGCCTTCCGGCGCCGGCTCTGCCCCGATCCGGCCAGCTGCAAACTGGGCATTCTGGGCCCGAAGGGCGCCAGCCACATCCGCGGGTGTCAGCTCGAACTGGGCCAGTTTGTCCGGGCGCAGCCAGATACGCATGGAGTAATCCTGGGCGCCAAACAAAGAGGCGTCCCCGATGCCGGGCAGGCGCACCAGCTCATCCAGCACGTTCAGCAACGCGTAGTTGGAAATCTCCACCACATCCATGGAGTTGTCCGGTGAGGACAGGGTAATCACCTGCAGGATTGAGGTGGAACGGGATTCCACCTTCAGACCCTGGTCCCGGACGGTCTGAGGCAACCGGGCCAAAGCCTGCTGCACACGGTTGTTGACGTTGATCGTAGCCTGGTCCGGATCGGTGCCGATTTCAAACGACACCGTCACCCGAAAGCTGCCGGAGTCGGTCGCACTGGATTCCATGTAGATCATGTCGTCCACGCCGTTGATTTCCTGCTCAAGCGGCGCCACCACCGAATCGGAAATCACATCGGCACTGGCTCCCGGGAAGCGGCCGTCCACCACCACCTGAGGCGGCACCACGTTGGGGTACTGTTCTACCGGCAAACCCAGCAGGGCCAGCGCACCACCAAGGGTAATGATGATCGAGATAACCGAGGCGAAAATCGGCCGGTCGATGAATGTTCGCAGCATCAGTTGGCCTCCTCCGGGCTATCCGGGTTGGTGACGTTGACGGCGGCGCCATCACGGAGGTTCACCAAGCCACTGACGATTAAGCGATCGCCCGCTTGCAGGCCGCTCAGGAGGATCTGCCGGCCATCACTCACCGGCCCAAGCTCCACCTGCCGGACCGAGGCCTTATTGTCTCCATCAACCACATAGACCACGGGGCCATTCTGCCCCTGAGTTACCGCCTTCTCGGGCACGGCAATCGCATCGTCAAAACTCTGCAGCTCCACCCGCACCCTGACAAACTGTCCCGGTACAATCACATGCTCCGGATTCGGGAACACGGCACGGGCCGACACCGTGCCGGTACGGGGATCGAGGGTTGAAGCGGTGAAATCGATGCGACCATCAAGGTCGTATTCACTGCCATCGGCCAGAATCAGACGCGCCGAGACATTCTGTTCCTGGTCTGCCCGCGCCATGCCCTCACGGGCGGCACGGCGAATGTTGGCGTCGTTTTCCGGAAGCGCAAAGCGAACGTGGACCGGATCCAGCTGAACAATAGTGGTCAGCAGGGTACCGGTATCAATCAGGCTGCCCTCCGGAAAATCCTCCAGACTGGTCACACCGCTGATCGGTGCGGTTACATCGGTGTACCCGAGATCCAGTTCCGCCTGGGCCACACCCGCATTGGCCACAGCCAGGTTGGCCCGGGCCAGCTCCAGTGCGGACTGAGCCGAATCACGATCCCGTTCGCTGACGGCATTGCGCTCGAACAGTGAGGAAATTCGCTTCCATTCACGCTCGGCCTGTTGAACGTCGGCCTCAGCCACCTGGCGCTGAGCCCTGGCTCGCTGCAATGCCGCTGCGGCAGGTTTTCGATCGATTCGGAACAGGGCGTCTCCTTCACGCACCATCTGGCCTTCCTCATACAACCGTTCTTCCAGAATGCCGCTGATGCGGGCCCGGACTTCCACCTCCCGGGCACCGCGGGCACGACCGGCATAATCCTGTCGCACGGTGATGTCAACAGGCTCCACCTGTTGCACCACAACCGCCGCCGGTGGCATACCGCCCGCCCCAGCCTGCTGGCCCTCGCCATCCTCAGTGCTGCACCCCGCTAGCATCAGCAACGTAGACAAACCAGCAAAAAGCAGCCCCTTGCGGGCATTAGGGCGATGATACATTTCAACGGGCATGGCGCGGTCTCCTGAACACCGAAACAGATCGTGTCATCAATTATGTATTTGTGTCCGGGCAAGCCAGCCCGGAATGGCAATCGGGAAGATGAGGCAAGATACATTCATCCATGTATGTATGTAAACTGCTTTCGGGTATACTTACGTACTTCCCCGCAGACGGTTCATATCCTGACGGGGCCGGACCAAGCCGGCGCAACACACCACCGGAAGACTTCATCATGGCGAGAAAGACCAAAGCCGAGGCGGAAGCCACCCGCGAATCCCTTCTCGATGCAGCCGAAAGCGTATTCATGGAGAAAGGCGTCGCCAGGGCGTCGCTGGAGGAAATCGCCCGTACCGCCGGTGTTACGCGGGGCGCGGTGTACTGGCATTTCCGCAACAAGCAGGACATCCTGGATGCCATGCTGGAGCGGGTTCGCGCGCCCCTCGGCGAAATGCTCGATGAAGCCGCCATCAGCCAGGACAGCCTGACCAACCTGAAGCATCTCTGCGTTATCGCTCTCAGCAAGCTGGCCGAAGACGAACAGTACTTCCGGGTGTACTACATCCTCTTCCACCGCAACGAATCTGATCAGGCGCTGAACAAACACCGGGAGCTTGCGGAAGAGGGAATTGCCTTTGTGACCGACATTTTCCGCAGTCCTGAAAACGCGAAAAAACTGCGTCCGGGCCTGAGCCCGGAACTGGCGGGCTATCTGGTGCATACCCAGATGCTGGGACTATTTTTCGACTGGCTGGCCAAACCTGAGCGCCTTCCGCTGGCCGAGGTTGCACCGATACTGGTGGAAACCGTTTTCAGTGGTCTGCTGGGTGAGCCGGAAGCCTGAGCTCCAGTCAGCCCCATACCCAGAGAATAACCGGCACCGCCGTGGCGGTGACCACCACAGACAGTGGCAACCCCAGGCGCCAATAATCGCCGAACCGGTAACCCGCGGGTTCCATGACCAGCGCATTGGATTGATGCCCTATCGGCGTCAGAAACGCGCAGGATGCGCCAATGGCGACGGCCATCAGTGTGGCATCCGACGACAGCCCCAACTGACCGGCAACGCCCAGCGCAATCGGTGCGACCAGAATCGCTGCCGCGGCATTGTTCACCACATTGGACAGCAACATAGTGCCGACAAGAATAATGGACAGCACCAGCCAGGGCGCCTGCCCCTCACTGATGGCCAGAATCTGACTGGCAATAAGGTCGGCTCCGCCGGTGGTTTCCAGAGCCTGCCCCACCGGAATCATTGCCGCCAGCAATACCACCACCGACCAGTCGATGGCCTTGTAGGCATCACTGGCCTCCAGCAGTCCGGCCAGCACCATGGCAACGGCGCAGGCCACCAGAGCAACGGGAGGCGTCACCCAGCCGGCGACAATACTGACGATGGCAACTGCAAACAGCCCGCCGGCCAGCCCAAGGCGTTTTTCCCGGCCAAACGCCAGCCCCCGTTCAGCCAGCGGCAGGCAGCCCAGCGTCCTCAGGTTACCCGGAAGCGTCTCCTCGAAGCCCTGCACCAGGAGGATATCACCAGAACGGAAACGGATATCCGCCAGCCGCTGTTTGAGACGGTGGCCCTGCCGGGCGACGGCCACCACGTTGACACTGTAGCGCTCCCGAAGATTCAGTCGGTTTGCGGTGCGGCCGACCAGTTGGGAACCGGGCGTCACAACCGCCTCGATCAACCGGGCATCGCCGGCAACCAGCTCTTTCTCCGCCTGCTGTCGCCGCCCTTCGTCCCCCGTGTCATTCTCTTCTGTTTCCTCGTCGGGAGCACCCGAGGCCAGAGCCAGACCGGTGATCTCAAGAAACTCGCCCAGACTCTCGGTATCGGCTTCCACCAGCAGAACATCATTTTCACGAAGAATGGTAAAGGTTGACGGTGCCGGCGTTGTTTTGTCATCGCGGATCAAAGACAGCACCACCAGATTGTTCTGGCTGTCTCCGGCCGTCAGGAGGTTGTGCAGGGTTCCTCCTGCAAAGTCAGAGCCTTCGGGCAGTTTCAGTTCAGTCAGGTAATCGCCCACGCTGAACAGTTTGTCGCCGGCGGCAGGATCCTCCCGCTTAGGTGTCAGGCGCCAGCCGATCAGCCCGATAAAGACGATGCCCGCCAGAGTAATTGCCAGCCCCACGGGAGCAAAGTCGAACAGCCCGAAGGCTCCGGCCTCACGATAGCTGGCGATGATGATGTTGGGCGGGGTACCGATCAGCGTAATGGTGCCGCCCAGCAGCGACCCGAACGCCAGCGGCATGAGCAGCAGTGACGGCGAACGCCCGGCTTCCCGGGACATCCAGATGGCGACCGGCATCAGAAGCGCCAGCGCCCCCACATTATTGATAAATGCCGAGCACACGGCCACCACGAGGGTCAGGGTCAGTACCTGAATCATGGCGTTGTTCCCTGCCCGGGCCAGCAGCCGCGCCACCTGGTCCACCACACCACCGTTCACCAGCCCCTGGCTGATAACCAGCACCGCCGCCACGGTAATCACGGCCGGGTGCCCGAAACCGGAGAATACGCTGTCAACCGGCACCAGTCCCGCGATGGCCACCGCCAGCAGCGCCAGCATGGCAACAACATCAAACCGCAACCGGTTCCAGATAAACGCAGCCAGGGTGACAAACAGAACGGCAAACACGATCCAGAGATCCGCTACCATGCCCCTCGACATCCTCCATAACCGTCAATAAGTTTTACAGATCGAGCCTGCGCTGGCTCCGGAACCATCAGCAAGCATCTGTATTAACGGGATTACCCGATTCTGGTGCAAAACCTGCTATCGATCACCTGAGATATTACCTGCATGGAAGCCCAGGCAGGTCACAGGGTCGTGGTCGACTATAGCAGTTCCCGCAGTAGTGCCCTCTCGTTTTTGAATACAGCGTTGTCGGTTGTTCAGTCCCTTTGCCGGAGCAAAGCTATGGAACAGAAACGACCGCTTGTCTGGTTGTCGGCGGCCTCTGATGCTGAAAATACAAGGCAGCCAAGCCTTCCCGGGTGGCATCTGACCGTCATCAGTAGTCGGCATGCCCCCGTACTGCCGATGCCCGACTATCTTGGCAAACCCGTTGGGGTCTGTTTTCTGGCTGACCAGGATCCGGCCGCCCTGGAGACCATCAGAGGCTGGCTGGAGATGCTTCCGGAAACCTCCTGGCTGGCCGTGGTCAGGCGACGGCAACTGAATGACGCGGCGGTCTGTCGCCTGATCCGCGACTACTGCCAGGATTACCATACCCTCCCACTGGACCACCAACGACTGATCAACAGTCTGGGCCACATGTGGGGCATGCATTCCCTGAGTACGCACCTGACAGGACCGGAACTGCTCAGTTATCAGGACTATGTACTGGATGGCCCATCGCCGGCCATTCGTCAGGCTCGCAGCCTGTTGCGACGCTTTGCAGCGACCCATGAACCCGTCATCGTTTACGGGGAGAATGGCACCGGCAAGGAGGCAGCGGCCCGGTTTATCCATGAACACTCTCCGCGCCATCACGGGCCTCTGGTTGTCATCAACTGCGCCGCGTTACCAGAGTCCCTGACCCAGAGCGAACTGTTCGGCCATGAGCGGGGTGCCTTCACGCACGCTCTGAAATCCAGAAAAGGCCGTATCGAAGCCGCCAATGGCGGCTCTCTGGTGCTACTGGGTGCCGACGAACTGGGGCTTATGCAGCAATCGGCCATCCTGCGTTTTCTTGAGGAAGGCACTATCGAACCCGTGGGCTCGAACCATGCCGTGCAGGTGGATGTACGGGTAATCGCCACCTGCAATACCCAGCTCGACCAGAAAGTGACCCAGGGCAGTTTCAGAAGCGACGTTTTCTACCGGCTTGGTAACCTCACGGTGACCCTGCCACCACTCAGGGAACGTCTGGAAGACCTGCCGTATCTGGCCCGGCGGGCCCTGGGCGCATCGGAGGGAGAACACTACCGGCTTGGCAACGCCACCTTGCTGGCCATGGCCGCACATTCCTGGCCGGGCAACCTGCGGGAGCTCCAGAACCGACTCCGGCAAGCCGTCCTGCTTGCCCGGCAATTGAATATCCAACCCGAAGACCTGGGCTTGCCCCCGGCCACATTACCCACACACATCGACCAGTTCAGCCTGGAGGCCTATCGCGCCCGAGCCGACCAGGAAGCCATTGCGACCAGCCTTGCCCTGACGCATCACAACATCTCGGCGGCGGCGAGGCTACTGAATATTTCCCGAGTGTCGTTTTACCGACTGCTGGAAAAACACCAGCTGCAACCACCGTCGAACCACGGCCTTCCCAAGAAACGCGATCATGGAGATCTGTCATGAAACGTCTGGCCCTGTTCAGCTTCAGCCTATGCCTTACCCCGCTTGCCCTGGCCGAACCTCCTGCTCCGGATGAACGCACCGCCGGAACCACTGAGCAGAGGGAAGCGGCGGCCCAGGACAGCGCAACCACGATTGCCTCCATTACCGCAGACCGGGGTATCGTCACCCGGCCCGGGCGATTTACCATCGAGCCATCGTTTTCCCATGCCCACAGCAACGCCACCCGCGTGGCGGTTGAGGGTTACACAGTCATTCCGGCCCTGTTGGTGGGTTTGATCAATATCTCCGAGATCCAGCGCGATATCTTTGTCAGCGCGCTGTCCCTGAAATACGGTTTCACCAGCCGGCTGGAAGGTAGCCTGCGGGTGCCCTACCTGAGCATTCGGGAAGACCTTCGGGAACGGGAAGTGTTTCAGGGAACGCCAGTCGATACCGTGCGGGAATCGTCCGGTGATGGCATCGGTGATGCCGAGTTGTCGATACGTTACCAGCTCAACGATGGCCTCGATGGCTGGCCTTATCTGATCGGTACTTTCCGGGCCCGGGCGCCCACCGGCGAAGGCCCCTACGATGTCGACCAGCGAATCATTACCGACAGCAGCGGCAACCCCATCGGGGTAGAGCTGGCCAACCGCCCCACCGGTTCAGGCTTCTGGGCGGTGGAACCGGGACTTTCCTTTATCTACCCGAGCGACCCGGCAGTTCTGTTCGGAAACCTGAGTTACGCCTGGACCATCAAGGAAGAGCAGGGCTTTGAAAACGGCGGCACCGTCGACCCCGGTGACGTGGTGCGATTCGGCTTCGGAATGGGCTTTGCATTTAACGAACGCACTTCGTTCAGCCTGGGCTACGATCATTCGGTCATTCGCAAAACCACCTTTGAACATGGCAACGACCTGTTCTCGTCCAACTTCGACCGAATTCAGGTGGGCTCCTTGTCCTTTGGGCTGTCGCACCGGCTATCGCCCTCAACCACCATGAGCCTCACCGTGGCGGTGGGAGTCACCGACAATGCTCCAAACAGCGAGATCACCCTCAAGCTGCCGATCAATCTCTGAGGCTGATCACGGCAACATGGGCAGACTGAAATCCCGAGGCAACCGATAGGCGCCACCGAGGTTGTTCAGTTCAATATTCAGTTGCCGGATGTTCTGGATGGTGGTTCCGTTCAGGCTGTTCTGGATGACCGTCATCCAGCCGCCCGTGCCGGCCACTGCGGTATCAAGCGCCAGTTGCCCTGCTCCGCTCTCCCAGGCTCCCTGAATGGATGCCAACTGGGTACTGAGTCTGTCTGCGGCCATGGGATCATTCAGATTCGGAATGGTCAGGCGGTTCACCACCAGGGTCTGACCGTTCACGGCCAGTACCTGCTCAAGGCCGATGGAGATCTCCAGATTGTTCATCACAAAGCCGCCCCGGAGCTGATCCAGCTCGGCATCCGCCAGACTGGTGACCGGTAACCGCAGATCAGCGTGAACCGGCCCGGCTAGCAGACTCAGGGAGATCAGAAAAGCGTATCGTTTAACCATGGCCTTACCACTCCTGTGTGCTGGGCCAGTATGGCAGCGTATGGCCCAGTGCCGGCGAGCCGAGGCCCTTGAACAGAGGCGCCCGGGCCAGGCCCGGCCAGTCGTCCCGGTCCAGAAAACTGGCTCGCCCCATATCGAGATGGCTGCGTATCACGAAGGCGGAGCCATCCCAATGCTCCTGGAATTCTGCCCAACTGTAGGCTTTAAGCCCCCGGGCCGGATCGCCCACCAGCACTTCCTGATCACTGATGCCCTTGATCACCACAAAATGCCGGTAGCCACCCAGCGTTACCAGGGCAATCACCGGCACGCGAACCTGGTCCCTGAGACCGGCCAGCGGCATGCGAAATCCGTCCGCCAGATAACCTTCGGACTCCAGATAACGTTTCATATCCAGCATGGAAAAGCCCTGCTGACGGACTTTGTCCTGATCCGCCAGAGTCCACATACCTTCAAACACTTCCTGCTCACTGACCTCATCGCCATAGTGAAAAGACAACAGCGATGCCAGTGCCGCCGAGCCACAGCTGAAATCGTATTCCTGCTGGAACACAGCCGAGAATCGCTGATTCTGAAAACTGGTGACAGACACCGGAACATCCCCGGCAGGCCCGGGAACCAGCACGGTGCCGGCGTGACCGGCTGTAGACAACATCCCAGCCAGCACACCGGTCAAACAACACCTGAAAAGCGGCCAGTGGGAAAGGCCGCCACACCTGGGCGCTACGGGAGTTGCCGACAGCGCCTGACGGCTACGTCCCTGACGGTTCCCGATGCGATTGGTAGCCATGGCGGCCGCCCCTCCTCAATGGTTGATGAGAATATTGATTTGCGTGCTGTCCTGAATGACCACCTGGTTGCCGGTGTTCTGGATGACTGTGGCAATGCCGCTCATGTTGCCGAAGGCCTGATCACTGATACGGTTGTCTCCGGTCTTGACCGGTCCAGACAACACGTTGCCAGACACCAGAGCGTTCTGTTCTGACTCATTGAGTTGCCACTGGAGCGGAATTCCCTGTCGCCCGCTGGCAGCCTCCAACTGATCAGCACTCATTGGCTCCGCATCAGGCCAATCCCCGGCCCAGCTTGCAGACG
Source organism: Marinobacter sp. EVN1 (assembly GCF_000475375.1). Classification (NCBI taxonomy): domain Bacteria; kingdom Pseudomonadati; phylum Pseudomonadota; class Gammaproteobacteria; order Pseudomonadales; family Marinobacteraceae; genus Marinobacter; species Marinobacter sp. EVN1. The sequence goes on along the minus strand of NZ_AXCB01000045.1, from coordinate 286,535 downwards.
CCACAGACACCAGCGCAGCCATCAGCATCCTGTTGATGAATCTGGCCATGACACATCTCCCGACTAAACCGGGCTGCCCTGACCGGGCAGCCCGACCTGTCTCAGTTGCTGCCACCACCGGTACTCAGGTTGGACATTACGCTTACATTGGCCTGGGTTACGCTGCCAACGCCGGCATTCTGGGCAAATGCCCCGACCCCGGTGAAGTTAGCGGAGCCACCACTGATCTCGTTACCAGTGCGGGTATCCACATAGGAACCTTCACCGTTGGCGCTGCCATAGGTGACATTGGTGCCAGAGACCGAGCCATTAAGCTCTGCATCGTTCATGAACACTTCCAACGACAGGTTCAGCGTGGTGGTGCTGTTGTCTGAGTTGTCACTGCTGTCACTGTTGTAGGAATCGGTGGCATTGGTGGAGTTATCAGAACTGTCACTGTTGCCACTGTCCGCGATCTTGAACGAATCGTTTACGTTGGTGCTGTTGTCGGAATTATCGGAGTTGTCAGAGTTATCTGAGTTGTCCGAATTGTCGGAATTATCCGAGTTGTCCGATGCATCGGTGTTGCCGCTGTCGGCAATCTTGAAGGCATCGTTCACGTTGGTGCTGTTATCGGAGTTGTCAGAGTTATCTGAGTTGTCCGAATTATCGGAGTTATCCGAGTTGTCGGACATGTCATTGCCACTATCAGCAACCTTGAAGGAGTCGTTGACACTGGTGCTGTTGTCAGAGTTATCCGAGTTATCGGAGTTGTCTGATGCATCAGTATTGCCACTGTCGGCAATCTTGAAGGCGTCGTTGACACTGGTGCTGTTGTCCGAACTGTCGGAATTATCCGAGTTATCCGAATTGTCGGAATTGTCAGACGCATCGGTATTGCCGCTGTCGGCAATCTTGAAGGCGTCGTTCAGGTTGGTGCTGCTGTCCGAATTGTCGGAATTATCCGAGTTGTTCGAATTATCGGAGTTATTGGAGTTGTCCGAATTATTCGAGTTATCAGACATGTCGTTTCCGCTGTCGGCGATCTTGAAAGAGTCCGCCACATCGGTACTGTTGTCTGAATTGTTGGAGTTATCGGAGCTGTCCGAGTTATCGGAGTTGTTGGTGGAGTTGTCGTTGCCGGAGTCCGCGTTACCGGAATAGTTGGTATTGGCAGCGGAGTTGTCGTTGGCATTGTTATTGGGGTCACCGTCCCCACCCTGGTCAGCCAGTGCAAATCCGGAGATACCCATGCTCATGGCGATGGCAGCGGCTAGCAGATTTTTCTTGGTATTCATGATGTCATGTCCTTTTGATGGTATTGGCTTAAAGGGGTCCAACCCATCCCGCCAGCATTCGGGTAAGCCAAGGTCCAGACCCGCAGAAGACAAGAGCGATTCCCGTGCCAGAAGCCAAATAAATTACTCAGGACATTGAAAAATAAAGAGAAATAAAAATTTCAAGAACACCAGAAAACAACTGTGAACTGACGAACTGTTGCGCTAGTGAAACAGCAAACGGTGGCTACATATCGGCCATTTCGCTTTTGTCCACCAATATCAGCAACCTGGAAAAATCCGCCAGTGTTAAAAAACAAAACCCCGCAGGGCGATAGCCATGCGGGGTTTCTGGTAGCTGGCAGGCACCTGCGGGTGCCTGCCGGACAACCTGAACCAGTCGATTAACCGAACTGGTTCATGGTGTTGTCTTTACCACCGGCCTTCAGAGCCGCTTCACCAGCGAAGAACTCTTTGTGGTCATCACCGATGTTGGAACCGGCCATGTCCTGGTGCTTCACGGTAGCGATGCCCTGACGGATTTCCTGACGCTGTACGCCAGCAACGTAGGCCAGCATGCCTTCGTCACCGAAGTAGCCTTTGGCCAGGTTGTCGGTAGACAGAGCCGCAGTGTGGTACGTCGGCAGAGTGATCAGGTGATGGAATACACCAGCTTCACGGGACGCATCACGCTGGAAGTTACGGCACCACTCGTCAGCCAGCTGACCCAGCTCAGTGTTGTCGTACTCGGCGCTCATCAGCTTGGCACGGTCGTAGGCAGATACGTCTTTGCCTTCTTCCTTCCACGCGTCGAATACCTGCTGACGGAAGTTCAGGGTCCAGTTGAAGGACGGGCTGTTGTTGTAAACCAGCTTGGCATCCGGCACCACTTCCTTGATGCGGTTAACCATGCCCGCAATCTGGCCAACGTGCGGCTTCTCGGTTTCGATCCACAGCATGTCTGCGCCGTTCTGCAGGCTGGTGATGCAGTCCAGAACAACACGGTCTTCGCCAGAACCCGGCTTGAAGCAGAACAAGCCAGAGGCCAGGCGCTTCGGCTTCAGCAGCTTGCCGTTGGACTTGATCACAACGTCGCCGTTCTCGATCTGGGAAGCGTCGTCGATGTACTCGCCGTCCAGGAAGCTGTTGTACTGGTCGCCCAGGTCGCCCGGCTCGTTGGTAACAGCGATCTGCTTGGTCAGGCCAGCACCCAGGGAGTCAGTACGGGCAACGATCACGCCGTCGTCCACACCCAGTTCCAGGAACGCCAGACGAACCGCGTTGATCTTGGACAGGAAGTCGGCATGGGGAACGGTTACTTTGCCGTCCTGGTGGCCACACTGCTTCTCGTCAGACACCTGGTTCTCGATCTGGATACAGCAAGCACCGGCTTCGATCATCTGCTTGGCCAGCAGATAGGTCGCTTCGGCGTTACCGAAACCAGCGTCGATGTCCGCAATGATGGGCACAACGTGGGTTTCGTGGTTGTCGATCTGCTTGATCAGCTCTTCGGCCTTGGCAGTATCGCCAGCGTTTTCAGCTTCTTCCAGGGCGCGGAACAGGTGGTTCAGTTCCCAGGCATCGGCCTGACGCAGGAAGGTGTACAGTTCTTCGATCAGGCCAGAAACAGCAGTCTTCTCGTGCATGGACTGGTCAGGCAGCGGGCCGAACTCGGAACGCAGGGCAGCAACCATCCAGCCAGACAGGTACAGGTAACGACGCTTGGTGGTACCGAAGTGCTTCTTGATGGAGATCATCTTCTGCTGGCCGATGAAACCGTGCCAGCAACCCAGAGACTGGGTGTACTTGGAAGAATCGGCATCGTAAGCAGCCATGTCTTCACGCATGATCTTGGCGGTGTACTTGGCGATGTCCAGACCAGTCTTGAACTTGTTCTGGGCGCGCATGCGGGCCGCGTGCTTCGGGTTGATGGCGTTCCAGGTCGGGTTCTGCTTCAGAATGGAAGCGATTTGGTCGACGTCTTGTGCGTAAGGCATGGTCTCTATCCTTTCTACGTTTGTGTTCAAAAGGTTCGGAACACTGCTGCCAGCAGCTTCCGGAGCCAGCCACCGGCCAGGGTAATCGGGCTGGTGGTGACGTTGGGCGTAACTTTAGTGCTTTCGAATTTATAATTGAAATTTATATGGTGTATTTTCGGCATTTTTTAAATGAATACACATAATCCCTGCCGACAGGCTGAGGGCCCATTATTGAGACGGGTCATTTCGGGCAGACTACAGCGTGCTATGATTCAGGCACTTGATCCAGGTCAGCAACCACCCTCACCCACGGGCTACAGGGGCATTCTGTGTTCTACCTCCGCGCCTTCGGTCATTCACTCCTGCACGCACTGAAGAACCTGCTTCCCATTGTGGTCGTGGTGGCGTTCTTTCAGATCGCCATTCTCCAGCAGCTACCAGAGAACCTGTTCAGCATGGTTGCCGGCCTGTTTGTGGTTGCCATCGGTGTTGCCCTGTTTCTGCAAGGGCTTGAGCTTAGCATCTTCCCGCTGGGAAAGAGCCTGTCGAATCAGTTTGCGCGGCGCGGTTCCCTGGTCATTCTCCTGGCCTTCGGCTTTGCCATGGGCTTCTCTGCGGTGATTGCCGAGCCAGCCCTGATTGCCGTGGCCGAGCAGGCACAAACCATCAGCGGGGGGCGAATCGACAGCCTGACACTCCGGGTACTAGTAGCACTATCCGTGGGCTGCGTCGTGGCCCTCGGCGTTTTCCGGACGATTTTCGGCTACCCGATACACTGGTTCATGATTGTCGGCTACATCATCGTGGTGATCGTCACCTGGTTTGCACCCGAAGAAATCGTCGGTCTGGCCTACGATTCCGGCGGTGTCACCACCAATGTTGTGACCGTGCCGCTGATTGCCGCGTTGGGCATAGGCCTGGCTGCGTCGATCCGAGGCCGGAACCCGCTGATTGACGGTTTCGGACTGGTCGCACTGGCGGTGATGGTACCGATGGTCACCGTGCAGGTTTACGGCATGTTGGTGTACTCAGGTTCTGCCGAAGCCGAGGGTGTCCCACTCTCACCAGATGTCGGAGAAACCAAGCCTTCCGGCGTGGTCGGCGCACTGCTGGAACTGGTCACCATGATTCGGGATGTGCTACCTATCATCATTACGGTGCTGTTCTTTCAGTATCTGGTGCTGCGCCGCAAACTCCCCAACCCACGCAAGGTTATCTTTGGTTTTGCCTTGGTTATTCTGGGGCTCTATGCCTTTGTTATCGGTCTCAAGATGGGGTTGTTTCCGATTGGCACCAGCATGGCCGAACAACTGACGGACAGAGACAATTATCTCTACGTGTACCTCTTCGCCCTGATGATCGGTTTTGCCACAACCATGGCGGAACCGGCGCTGATTGCCATCGGCAGGCAGGCGGAAGAAGCCGCCGGGGGCACCCTGAACGGCAATGTCATTCGCATATTGGTGGCAGTCGGGGTTGCCATTGGCATCACCATAGGTGTTCACCGGATCATCACCGGCGACTCCATTCACTACTACATCATGGGCGGTTACATCCTGGTGATCGGCCTGACGCTGATTGCGCCCCGCTACATCGTTGCGCTGGCCTATGATCTGGGCGGCGTCACCACCTCGGAGGTCACGGTTCCCCTGGTTACCGCCCTGGGCATTGGTCTGGCCAGCAGTATTGACGGACGCAGCGTTCTTATCGACGGCTTCGGGCTGATTGCCTTTGCTTCAATCTTTCCTATCGTAACGGTGATGGCCTACGCCATCGCATCCCAGTATCTTGCAGAACCACGTAAGGAGACACCATGAAATTCTCGGCACTGGTGGCCATCGTTCCTGAAGACCTGGAGCAGAAGTGTATTGATGCTGCCCGGGATTGCGGTGCCGGAGGAATCACTGTGATGTCCGGCCGGGGCATCAGCAATACCGCGAAAAAAACGTTCTTCGGCCTGACCTACGACGGCAGCCAGAGCGTGCTGCTGATGGTCCTGGAAAAGGGGCTGTCGCTGGATGTGCTGAAAGCCATCCAGAAAGTCATCATGCCGGATGGCAAAGATTCCCAGGGTATGATCTTTACCGTACCACTGGAACACCTGGGCGGCATCGACATGGCCCAGGTGGAAAAATTCGAACAACACGTAAAAGACTCTCTGTAAGCGGAGCGCAGATAATGAAACTGGTCAAAGACGTGATGGTGACCGACATCATCAGGATTTCGCCCTTCGCCACCATTCGCGAGGCGCTTTCCCTGATGAAGCGCCACAATGTCAAATCCCTGGTGGTCGAACGCCAGAATGAGCACGATGCCTGGGGGCTGATTACCTATACCAATATTCTCAAGTCAGTTATCTCGGAGGACGGCGACATCGATTTGCTGAACGTCTACGATGTGTGTGCCAAACCGGTGATCAGCGTAGGTGAGAACCTGGCTCTGAAATACGCGGCCAGACTGATGACCGAATACAGGGTCAAGCGCCTGCTGGTGCTATGTGACAACGACATTTCCGGGTTCGTGGTCATGGACGACATCATGCAGGCCCTACTGGAGACCGTCGACTAAAGACGCCGGCTCAACTCTGCGCCCCCAGACAAAGCACCAACAGCTGATCGCCATCGCGCAGATCCAGGTACTGGTTCCGGGGCGGATTCAGTTGTAAATGGCGCCCGCGTTCATCCGCTTCGGCCCGATAAACGCCCAGGGCAATTTCCCCGCGCTCCGCCACAATCTTCTCCAACACCTGGAAATCCGCGCTGGCCGGCAACGGATAGTCGTGAGGCTTCCGGAACTGGATTTCTGCCCCACCCTCCGTGAACAGTTCATCCAGCACCACCCTCAGTTCCCGCCGCAACGCCACCTGAGCCAATACATGACTGAGAATCATCGGGCTGATCAGCATCTCGCTCTTGTGGCCATACAACAGATGGCGGTTATCCGGGTCACTCAGTTCCATTATGACCTGCGGTCGCCTGGGGGCGGCCGACAGAACATCTTCCAACTGGAGATAGCCCACCATGGCACGGGCATCGGCTTCCTCTCCGGAGCCAACTCGATCGCTGCTGAGCAACATCACTGTGTCGTATCCGGCTGGATCAAGGCGCCGAAGGTCCTCTTCCACCATGTAGTCGGCTTCCAGCAGGCGACCGTTTACTTTCGACAGGTCAACGCCGTAACGCTGCATTTCCCGATTACGGTCATCCAACGGAATCGCCGACACCAGATCGAGTTCAAAAACCCGACTGCCATAGCTGGCAAACTCGGCCGCCATGGTCGGCACCCTACGGTTCCAGCCCAGTACCAGCACCCGGTGGACACCCGGAACCGGCTCTGGCAGGGCCTGATTTTGTCTTCGCTCCAGCTTCGGCAACGTCGCTGCCTTTGGCACGGCCACGGTATGCTGGTAATCCCGGGCCAGAAGCACAACCCGGTCTTCGTTGCGGATGACCGTGCCTGAATCTGCCAACAGATTGACCTGCCAGCCCCCGCTCGGGTTTGGATGCAACAAACCCAGGACAATCGCATTGGGCCGCTGGCTTGCCAGCTCTGCCAAGGTCAGGCCTTCAGCGGTTTCTCCCCCACGCACGAAAATCTCGTTGCCTTCACCGGCGGTCAGCAACTCGTTGTATACCTCGGAAAGGTTCGGGTGGATGACGTTCTGAACCATCAACCTGCTGATGGTGGCATCACCGGCCACCACTTCCACGGCCCCGGGGTAGGCCCGCTCGATAACGGGCAGTTTACGCATGTCCTGAATTTCAGCCACCACAAAGGGCAGCCGGGCGTTGTAGTGCCTGGCCTGGGCGGCGATGGACAACAGCGCCTTCACGGTTTCAACATCGGAGGTTATCAGCGAGCCGCCCTCGTGCACCTGGCTGGGCACAATCACCGCCGCCGCATCCAGACAGGCAACCCGATGCAACGCTTCCGGCTGAATGGCAGAGCCGCTGCGCAGAATCACTTCCCGGGCTCGCCGGCCAATACCAGGCTCCCTGATCAGTTCGTGCAAATGCTCGACACTGGCCTCTTCCGCCAAAAGAACCAGCCGCAGTTTCTGGGCGTCATGCTTCTCCAGAAACCGGGCCATACGCCCAGACGAACCAAATAACTCCGCTACCAGCGGCGGCGTCTGGGCGGTCCAGCCCAGCACGACGATATGGTTCTTCAATGTCACCGGGGTAAGGCCACGCTCCAGATCTTCCATCTTGGCAATCAGCCAACGGGTGAGAATGGCCACCAGCGTACCCATGAATACCACGTAGCCCATTATCGTCAGCAGGGTGGAGACAATACGTTGCCAGGTGCCCACGTCGTCTCCAAGGTAACCCGGATCGGTCAGGCGCAAAAACGCCCACCAGATGGCGTGCCCGGCACTTTCAAACTCGCCGGCCTGGGGCAACACCACCAGCAGACCGCCAATCAGCGATATCAGCGCAATAAAGCAACCGACCACCAGCAACTGAAAACCAGCCCCCTTGACCAGCTGGCGCTCCACGATGAACTTGATCCGATCAACAATTCGAAATGGCAGCATTCGATCCCTTATAGCGTCGTTCCCGCGGCAAACGGTTTGCCGGTTTCTGATTCTGTCGCCTAGGATAGTTCAAACAGTCCCGGAAGGTGACCCCTGACATGATGCGGCCTTCAGGCGCTCTTGTGTTGATCACTGGCGTGTTATGCCAACTGCCTGTTTTTTTAGGTCTGCCAGTCCATCTCTGACAACTCAGCCAGCGCCGCCTCCAGAGTCGGGTAGAAATAGCTCACGCCGGGTTCCGGTTTTACGCCGGCCCGGGCCAGGGTTCTCAATGGCTGGAACTGCAAGTCGGCAATTACAATGCGGGTACCGGTTTTCCGGCAACTGGCGATCAGTTTGTTCAACGCCGCCAGGCCGCCAGCGTCGAGGATGGTCACTCCGTCCATGTACAACACCAGACCCTCAGCCTGCTGGGACAAGTCTGCCAGCTCGCCGAAGATGCGGTCAGCAGCCGCGAAAAAAAGCGGACCATTGATCTTGAACACCTGCCAGCCCTCCGGCACTCCAACCTGCTGCACCCGTTTGTTGCCGGTAATGTCAGTCACCCTGGTCATTTGTGCCATTTCACGCATGAACAGCACAGCGGCCAGCAACACCCCGGTGGTGATGGCTATCACCATATCCAGGGCCACGGTCAGCCCGAAACAGGTCAGGAATACCAGAATGTCGCTGCGGGGCGCGGTCTTGAGCAGGTGCACTGCTTTTGGTGCCTCGCTCATATTCCAGGCAACCATCACCAGTAACGCGGCCATGGCCGGCATGGGCAGATAGGCAAGAATACCGGCCAGGGAGACCAGCGCCAGCAGCACCACCAGCGCATGAATCATCGCGGCCACAGGTGATTCCGCGCCGGCCCGGTAATTGGCGGCCGACCGGGCTATGGCGGCGGTGGCGGTGATGCCGCCAAAAAACGGCACCACGATGTTGCCAATGCCCTGCCCCATCAGCTCACTGTTGGCACTGTGGCGTTTACCGGTCATGCCATCGAGCACAACAGCGCACAGAAGGGATTCGATCGCACCCAGCATGGCGATGGCAAAAGCGGCGGGAATCAGTTCCCGGAACAGATCCCAGGACAAGCCGAGGGGCTGCCCGTCGGCCCCGGCCTGCTGCCAGGGCCAGGCAAATTCCGGTAAAAACGGAGGTATTCCGGCACCGGTGCTGCCGTCAGGAAGCAGGTAACTGAAGCGTGAGCCGACGGTCTCAATAGCCGCACCACCGGAATTCAGCCACAAGGCCAGCAGACTACCGACAATCACCGCCGGCAGATGAGGCGGCACCGGGGTTTTCAGCCTTGGCCAGAGCAGCATCACCGCCAGGGTAACCACCGCCACCAGAGTGCTCAGCCCATCCAGTGCCGGCAGTTGCTGGCCCAGAACCGCCAGCTTGTCCCAGTAGTGCTCTGGCATAGCGTCAATGGAGAGCCCGAAGAAGTCCTTCACCTGCAAAGTGGCAATCACCACGGCAATGCCACCGGTGAACCCCAGGGTGACGGATTCGGGGATATACTCAATAAAGCGGCCCAGACGCATCACCGCCATAATCACCAGCAACACACCGGACATCAGCGTAGCCAGCAGCAATCCACCCAGGCCATAGCTCTGGGCAATGGGATAGAGAATCACCACAAACGCGGCAGTAGGGCCGGAAATGCTGTATCGGCTGCCGCCAAACAGGGCAATCAGAAAACCGGCTATGATAGCGGTATACAGGCCATATTGCGGCGCAACCCCGGAGGCAATCGCCAGCGCCATCGCCAGCGGAATGGCAATGATGCCAACCGTGGCGCCAGCCATCAGGTCTTTGAAAAATCGCCCGCTGTTGTAGGGTTCATCGACGCAGGCCTCGCGAACGGCGTGAGCGGTACGAAGAGAAAAGAGATGGGCGCGATGGGGCATGAACAGACTCTCTCAGGCCAGGCATTTGGTTACATTATATGCTCATCATCTGTACACTCAATGTTAATATGATTAACATGTCAATCTGTAACTATCTTCGCTGAACCTGTTGAGAACCAGAAACACTATGGAAAACCGAACTGCCCGGCTGACCCTGTTGATTGACCCTGAAAAGAAGAAAGTTTTCGAGGCCCTTTGCAAGCAGGAGGACGTGACTCCCTCCCAGAAGGTGCGTCAGTTCATTCGTGAATATGTGGAAGAGCGGCTCGGGCCAGACTGGCGCGAGAACAGCGGCCAGAAAACCGACTGACTCCGGCAACGTACAATCGGATATGAAAGCTTACGCCACCCGCCTTGTCCTGACGCTTGTAACCGTTGCCGCCTTCACAGGATGCACAGCCATGCGCACAGAGAACCGGCCCGCGCCCGTCAGCCAGTACGATGCCGTAATCGTCGACGCCAGCACCGGCAATATCCTCACTGTCGCAGAACTGGCCCGGAAGCTGGCAGACACCGATGTAGTGGTGACGGGGGAATACCATGGCCACCATGCCTCGCACCTGTTGCAGGCCCGCCTTCAACAGGCGCTTTACCGGCACAACCCCCGGCAGATCCTGACCATGGAGCAGTTCAACCTGAACCACCAGGATGCCCTGGATGCCTACCTGGCCGGACAAGCCGGCGAAACGGAAATGATCGAAGACGCGGGCGCCTGGGAGAACTACAAAGGCTCCTACCGGCCCCTGGTGGAATTTGCCCGCGAACACCAGTTGCCGGTTGTCGCGGCCAACGCCCCGGCAGATATCGTGCGCTGTGTCGGCCGTGAGGGGATGGACTATCTGCAACGCCTGCCAGACGCGCAACGCGCCGCCCTGCCCGCACAGGCCTTCCTGGATACCCCGGACTACCGTGACAAATTCGTCGACGCCATTGCCGGCAGCCACGGTGCGGAACAGACAGAACTGACCGGGCGCCTGCTGAGCACCTATCAGGCCCAGCTGTTGCGGGACAACACCATGGCCGAGCGGATACTGACTGCACTGAATGAATACCCCGGACATCAGGTTTTGCACACCACCGGCACCTTCCACAGCGAACAGCGGCTCGGTACCGTTGCGGTCCTTGAGCAACGGGCACCAGAGCTGAGCATTGCAGTGCTCTCACCGGTTGAATGGTCGCCCCCGGAACAGGCGATGCCGGTGGCAGCAAACCGTCACAAGGGTGACTACCTTTACTTTATTCTGCCCCTGCCTCCGGAATACCGGGATGCGGAACGCCAGCGCAGCGCCATGCAGAAACGCTTCAGCCGCCATTCAGACACCCGCTGCGAGTGATCAAAGTGGCGCGTAAGGCGCGCCTTCCCAGCAGCCCCGGTTCCCGTTAACCTGCGCAGACATCAGGATGTTTTCCGAACCGCAAGGAGTAAGCCATGAAAGTTGTCTCTGCCCTGATTATCGGCCTGTGCGCCATTGTTGCCGCTTCCCTGTTGAGCCAGGGCTTGATGGGGCTGCGCACGGCCGATCGCTACGTAACGGTCAAGGGCATGGCCGAACGGGAAGTGCAGGCAGACCTGGCGCTCTGGCCCATCCGCTTTGTTGCCACCGGTAGCACGCTGGACGAAGCACAGAACAAAGCCCGAAGCAGCCGGGAAGCCATCATGGCGTTCCTGAAACTGCAGGCCATTGACCAGTCTGCGGTTGAACTCCAGCGCCTGGATGTAACCGACACCCGCGCCAATCCCTACGCCGGCAATAACAACGAGCAACAGTACATCATCAACCAGACCCTGATGGTGCGCAGCACCGATATCGAGCGCATCCGGCAGGCGGCCCAGAACGTCAGCGAGCTGGTGGATTCCGGCGTAGTGTTGTCCTCGGACTACGGCCCGAGCGGCCCCACTTACCTGTTCAACGGCCTGAACGATATCAAACCGGCCATGATCGCCGAGGCCACAGCAGCGGCCCGTGAATCCGCCCAACAGTTTGCTCGGGATGCCGAGGCCAAACTCGGCAGCCTGCGCCGGGCCAATCAGGGTGTGTTCCAGATTCTGGCAAGGGATCAGGCACCAGGCGTGTCGGAGCAACAACAGCCGGTGAAAACCGTGCGGGTGGTCTCCACCTTCGATTACTACCTGGAGTAACCGAAAACAGGTGCCTACTGGGTGGCCACCATTTCGTCGGTCACCTGATAGTCGCCGACCAGCCAGCGCAGGATCTCGTGAGCCGCGGGGTGATCAAACGCGTCGTAGGTGTGAATCAATGCCTGCTTTTTCTCATCGCTGATTCGTGCCAGCCCGGTGTCCTGCAGGGTCAGCAAATCCCTGTGCAACTGCCCCGCAAGCTCCAACCCCAGCACTTCCCGCGCTGCATGCAAAAACGCCTGGCCATACTGGTAGTCCGGCCCCTGGCGGTAGCATTCCGCCAGTGTGATCGCCGGGATCGTGGTCAGCACCGGCTGCAGTGCCGGATTGATGGCGTGGCCGGAAAGGTAGGCGGCATTCCCGGCAGGGCGGCCGGTAAAGCCACGAAGATGCAGATGCCTGGACATGCGATCACCATCATTCACCGGGTAATTATCCCAGAGCAGTGGCTTGCGCCCCAGCAACTTGCTGACACGTTTGAGATGGCCCGGAGAAACTTCACGGGAACAGACCTCTTCCCCGGTCCAGAAAACTCTCACTTCACGGTCCAGCTCCGCCCCCAGGGTTTCCAGATAGTCCGCCGGCCGCTGCCCGAAGACCCGGTCCAGCACCGGGTCATCGGAGTAGTAGGTGGGGCATACGCTAAGTTTGCCGGCACTGGTATTGGCTTTTACCCAGTCCACGATCTGAGCCTGGGTGCGGGCCAGGTCCGGAGTGTCCGGGTGCATATCATCAAACAGGATAGCCAGCTCCTGGATACCTAGGCGATCCAGCATTGTCAGTTTCTTCGCCAGGGCCTCCCGGGCCGCCTCATCGAAGTTATTGAAGATTTCGAACGGGCTCAGCCCGACACCAAACCGCACACCTTCACGCCGGCAGAATCTGGCAAAGTCCGCCAGTGCCTCAGCCTGCTCCGGAGGGTGCGGTTCCTGCCAGCGACGACGCAGGTAAGGGTCGGCCTTGGGGGCATACAGATAGAAGCCGTAACCATGGGCAAGCAGGGCATTGACCAGTTGGCGCCGTTCGGACCAGGTCCACAGAGGCCCGTAAAATCCTTCAATAATTCCCAGTTCCACCGTCATAAACCTGTCGCTCCCTGTCTGCCACCCAAGCGAATACTATACCGGACCAGCTGCCTTGATGACGGGATCGTCAGATCTCAGCAAGTATACCGTATGATTAGATCCTAGCCGCTACTGTCACAACCTGCCTAGAATAAACGATCCGGTAAAATGTTGAGTTTTCAGGAGCACAGCTTTCATGCCCAATGGTCAAGACCGACTGCCCGCACTGGACGCGCTTCGAGGCATCGCGGCCCTGGGTGTGGTGCTGTTCCACTACCTCCCCTATTACGACAAACTCTACGGCCACAGTTTCAGCACGCCGGACACCCTCGGTTTCGGGCGCTACGGGGTTCACCTGTTCTTCATCCTCAGCGGCTTTGTCATCTTCATGACCCTGGAGCGCACACGCAGCGCCAGTTGGTTCGGACTGGCCCGGGCCTTCCGCCTGCTGCCGGCACTCTGGGCCGGCATTGTATTGACCTGGATTGCCGTTCAACTGATGGGGCCAGCTGACCGCATGGTGAGCCCGGGCTCGGCGCTACTGAACATCACCCTGCTGCACGAATACCTGGGCCACCCCCATGTCGATGGCGCCTACTGGAGCCTGGTGATTGAAGCCACGTTCTACGTCTGGATTGCCTTGTTGTTCTACGGGCTGGGAAGCTGGCAGCGCATGCAGCCAATGCTCTGGGCCTGGACTCTGGCCAGCTATGCGGCAGTGATCTGGTGGAAAGCCATTCCCGATGGGCTGGAGTTCCTGATCAAGGACCTGTTGTTTACCCGCTACGCGCCCCTGTTCATCAGCGGCATGCTGATCTACCGCTGGCACCGCCACAATCGTTTGCCGGTCGCGGATCTTGCGCTATTGACACTAACCATCAGCCACTGCCTGCTCGCTTACAAGGCACCGTTCAACCTCTTTGTGCTCGGCTGTTATGGCGTTTTCGGGCTGGCCGTAGCCGGCTATCTCAACGTTCTGGCACGGCCGGGAATGCTCTGGCTGGGCAGCATTTCATACACCCTGTACCTGGTGCACCAGAACATTGGTTATGGCGTGATTGATCTGGCTTACAAATCCGGTCTACCCGGCCAACTTGGTGTGATGATGGCCCTGGCCGTCGCCATTGGTCTGGCGGCAGCCCTGCATTACGGTATCGAAAAACCCGCTCTGCGCTGGTTCCGGCAGTGGCGCAAACGTGCCGTACCGGATACCGGTCTGACGTTGATCAACGCCCCGATGCCGAAAAAAGCGGAAAATCTTGACTAGACTGAACACAACAAAAAACCTGAAACCCATTGCCTGACAAGAGTAAGACGCCATGGAAATCAAAACCTTCGCAGACCTGATTGACTGGACACGCCAGCTCCACGCCCACCTGGCCCGGTGCCTGCACGAATCCGCCCAGAAAAATCAGAACGAACGCGCCAGCGCCTTGCTCGATTACATCAGTTCCCACGAGGCACTGCTGGAAAAGGCTGTTGCCGAGTACGAGAAACAGGCCGACCCGAAAGCCATGACCACCCGCCTGTACGATTATGGCGTGCATAAACCCATCGAGAAGAACCGCACCTGCGATACCCGCTATAACGATCTGGATTTTGACGGTATTGCCCGGGAGATCTTTGATTTCCACGACCAGGTGATGGACCTGTACGACGCCCTCATCGGCAAAGCCGAGATTCCCGAGGCCAAATCCCTGCTGGAGGATCTGAAATCCCTGGAGGAGCATGAGGCCATGCGCCTGGCCAGCCAGATAGGTCGAATGAACGACATCTAACGTTAGACCAATGTCGTAGTCCGGCAATTTTTTGCTGCAGCCCACCCGCCATAGTTGCTAATCTGAACTACACTCTTGAGTTCCGGACCCCACGAGGGGCCGGGCTCTACTACAACAATGACAAGAGGTTAGAAGAGCAATGAAGATCCGTTCTGTTCTTTCCGCGGCTGTGCTGGCTGTGGCAACTACCTTTGCCGCCACCCACGCGCTTGCCCAAGACAAGTTCACCCTGCGACTGGCAGAAACCTGGGGCCCGAACTTCCCCATTTTTGGTGACACCACCAAACGCTTCGCCGAAACCGTTAACAAGATGTCTGATGGCCGACTGACCGTCCGCATTGACTCAGCCAACAAGCACAAAGCCCCGCTGGGCGTATTCGACATGGTCAAGGCCGGTCAGTACGACATGGGCCACTCCGCCTCCTATTACTGGAAGGGCAAAGTGCCGGAAACCCTGTTCTTCACCAGCATGCCATTTGGCATGAATGCCATGGAACAGTATGCGTGGTTCTACCACGGTGGCGGTATGGAGCTGATGCAGGAAGTGTATGAGCCCCACAACATGCTGTCGTTCCCTGGCGGCAACACCGGCGTACAGATGGGCGGCTGGTTCCGCAAGGAAATCAAATCCCTGGATGACCTCAAGGGTCTGAAAATGCGTATTCCCGGCTTTGCCGGCGAAGTCTTCGCAGAAGTGGGTGTTAACCCCACTAACATCGCCCCGGGCGAGCTCTACACCGCTCTGGAGCGCAATACGATTGATGCCGTTGAGTGGGTAGGCCCTGCGCTGGATCTGCGTCTTGGTTTCCAGCAGATTGCTGACTACTACTACACCGGCTGGCACGAACCGGCAACCGAGCTGCAGTTCCTGATCAACAAGCGCGTCTGGGATCGCCTGCCGGCAGACCTTCAGGAAATCATGCGGGTAGCCATGCGTACCGCTTCCTATGACATGCTGGTTCACTCTCAGCACGCCAACGCCGAAGCCTGGGCGAACATCAAGGAAGAGTATCCGAACGTACAGATCAAGCGTTTCCCGGATGACATTTTCCAGGCCATGTACGAGGCCAACGAGAAGCTGTTGAAAGAGGCCGCGGCAGAAAGTGAGATGGCTGCGAAGATCATTGAATCCCAGCACAATTATCTGGAGCAGAGCCGCGCTTACACCGACATTTCGGAGCGGGCTTACCTCAACACCATGGCCGAAGTCGAGTAAACTATTCGTTTATGACGAATCAGAGCCGGGATCGCTCTTCCAAGTGATCCCGGCTTTTTCATTTCCAACATTCAGAAATTCCGCGATGCGGAGGAAGAAGTTCGATGCGCTGGATTATCCGACTGGACGAGGGCCTGGCCTGGCTCTCCAAACTTTGCGGCTGGATCGCCTGTGTGGCCATGATCCTGATGGCCGCCAACGTCTTCTATGACGTCGTCGCACGTTATGCTTTCAACGATGTGTCCATCGCCATGCAGGAAATGGAATGGCACCTTTATTCAGTCGTCTTCCTGCTTGGCATTCCCTATGCCCTCCGCACCGATGGTCATGTCCGTGTGGACGTGTTCTACACCAACTGGAGCCAGAAGCGCAAAGCCTGGATTAACCTGATAGGCGCCGTTCTTTTTGTTATTCCGTTCGCCTACCTGATTGCCACCTATGGCTACAGCTACGCGATGGATGCGTACCAGATGGGCGAAGGCAGCGGCGACCCCGGTGGCCTACCTCATCGCTGGGTGATCAAATCCGTGATTCCGGTCAGTGCTTTCTTTATGGGAACGGCCGGCTTGAACATGGTGACCTACGCCATCCGGGTGATGGCCGGTGACAAGCAATACGAAGGTGAGCACAGCGCAGGAGGTCTGGCATGATCGGTATGATTATGTTCGGCGTGGCGCTGGTCATGCTGATGTTCGGTTTTCCGGTGGCCTTCACCTTCGGCGGCGTGGCGCTGTTTTTCGGTATCTACGCCGAGGGCATGGATCTCTTTGCCTTCATGCCCTTCCGGATCATGAGCGTGATGCAGAACACCGTATTGATGGCAGTGCCTCTGTTCATCTTCATGGGTGTGGTACTGCAACGCACCAGGCTGGCTGAACAACTGCTGACCTCCATGGGTCGGCTGTTTGGCGGGTTGCCCGGCGGCCTTGCCATTTCCACCATTCTGGTCGGTGCCCTGCTGGCTGCCTCCACCGGCGTTGTTGGCGCCAGCGTGGTTGCAATGGGCCTGATTTCACTTCCGGTCATGCTCGCGCACAAGTACGACAAGCGCCTGGCCACCGGCACCATCTGTGCCTCAGGCACCCTGGGCCAGATTGTGCCGCCGTCGATCATCCTGATCATTCTGGGTGACGTCCTTGGCCTGCCCGTGGGCGATCTGTTCAAGGCTGCGGTCATGCCCGGCGTGGTACTGATTGGCCTGTACATTGTCTACATTCTGATTCTGACCCGTTTCAAGCCGGAAACCGCACCGGCCATGCCGGCCCAGGATGAATCGGTCAGCCGGGGCAAGGAAATCCGGGATGCCCTGCTCGCGATTATTCCGCCACTGGCGTTGATCGTGATCGTGCTGGGCTCCATCTTCACCGGCATCGCCACTCCCACGGAATCCTCCGCACTGGGCGGTGTTGGCGCCGTGGTTCTGGCGATCATCTACCGCCAGTTCTCGTTCAAAATGGTCTGGGATGCCGCCAAAGACACCGTCAGCGTGACCGCCATGGTATTCGCAATCCTGATCGGCGCGACTGCCTTCTCCATGGTCTTCAGCTATACCGGTGGCGATTATCTGCTGGAGGAGTGGCTGATGATGCTGCCCGGCGAACAATGGGGCTTCATTATCCTGGCCATGGTGGTCATTCTGGTGCTGGGCTTCTTCATCGATTTCGTGGAGATTTCCTTCATCATCGTGCCCATTCTGGCACCGGTGGCCGAGGCCATGGGCATCAACATGCTCTGGTTCGCCATCCTGATTGCCATGAACCTGCAAACCAGCTTCCTGACACCACCATTCGGGTTTTCGCTGTTCTACCTCAAAGGGGTGGCACCACCGGAAGTCCGAACCACGGATATCTACAAGGGTATTATTCCGTTCATTCTGATCCAGATTCTGGTGCTGGCGCTGATCGTCATCTTCCCGGAATGGTTCGGCATGAGCGCCACCTACTGACCCCCGAATAACCCTGCAACTCTGGCGGAGCCGGCCAATGCCGGCTCCGCCCATCCACCCGCTCTGCCCCTCAGTCTTCAGTCCGCCGACCTGACAAAACCTGATCATTTTCTATACTGAGTCAAAAAGCCGCGACTCTCAGTTCAGTTTTCGGGATTGCACGGACCATAACGAATCAGAGGAGAGAGCATTCCATGGCACAGAGTACCGCTCATAAACCGGAGTTACCGGACAAGGAAGAACACCGGGCCCACGTCCTCAGCCTGCCCCTGGAGCGCGGTCAATCCGATCGCGAACCCCACAGTTATGAACGCTGGCTGATCCATAAACTGATGCGTATGGCCGGCTCTCCCCCCATTCGTTTCCGGCTCTGGAACGGCGATGTCATAGAACCGGAAGTTCAGGACGCCCGCTTCACCCTGCACCTGACCGACCACAAGGCTCTCTACTCCCTGGTGGCCAACCCCAATCTGGCCTTTGGTGACCTGTATGCCGCCGGTCGACTGGAAATCGACGGCGATCTTCCAGATCTGATGGAGAGCCTGTACCGGGCCGTCCATGCCGCCCGCCAGAAATGGCCACGCTGGCTGGACGCCCTGTGGCGCAACCACAACCCGCGTGCCACCGGCATCTCCGAGGCCAAGGAGAACATTCACCACCACTACGACCTGGGCAACGCGTTTTACCAACTGTGGCTGGATGAGGCCGAAATGCAGTACACCTGCGCCTATTACGAGCAGGCCGACAACACCCTGGAACAGGCGCAACTGGCCAAACTGGAACACGTTTGCCGCAAACTTCGGCTGAAACCGGGCATGACCGTGGTCGAAGCCGGCTGCGGGTGGGGCGGGCTGGCCCGATATATGGCCCGTCATTACGGAGTGAAGGTGCATTCCTACAATATCTCACGGGAACAGCTGGCCTACGCCCGGGCTGAAGCAGAGCGACAAGGCCTGGACAACCTGGTTACCTATGTCGAAGACGATTACCGCAATATTGAGGGCCAATATGATGCCTTCGTTTCTATTGGCATGCTCGAACACGTGGGCAAGGACAATTACCCCGCACTGTCGGAACTGATCAAACGCTCCCTGAAGCCGAATGGGATTGCCTTGCTCCACAGCATCGGCCGCAACCGGCCGATGCTGATGAACGCCTGGATCGAGAAGCGGATTTTCCCCGGCGCCTATCCGCCCAGCATTGGCGAGTTCATGGAAATCTGCGAGCACAGCGATTTCTCGGTACTGGATGTGGAAAACCTGCGGCTGCATTACGCTCAGACCCTGACCCACTGGATGGACAATTTCACCGCCAACCAGGACCAGGTCACCGAGATGTACGACGAACATTTCACCCGGGCCTGGCGACTGTATCTGGCCGGTTCCATCGCCGCGTTCCGGGCCGGTTCTTTGCAGTTGTTCCAGGTGGTGTTCACCCACGGCGACAATAACCAGCTGCCCCAGAGCCGGCAGGAACTCTACACGTTTCCAGCCACGCCAGAGGGGGTCTGATGGAATACTACGACATCATTATCGTGGGGGCCGGCCCTGCCGGCTCAACCCTGGCCCGGGCTCTGGAGGACTCCGGCAAACGGGTACTGATCATCGACAAGCAAGCCTTCCCCCGGGACAAGACCTGCGCCGGCTGGGTTACGCCGGCAGTGATGGCCAGCCTGGACATTGATCCGGGGAAGTATTCCGTCGGCCGGACACTGCAACCCATTCGCCGGTTCCGGATCGGCATGATGGGGCAAAGTGCGGTGGAGAACGACCACGGGGATATTGTCAGCTACGGTATTCGTCGCTGCGAATTCGACGACTACCTGCTTGACCGTGCCGAGTGTGAAAAGCAACTGGCAACCGCGGTAAAGTCCATCAACCGGAACAACGGCAACTGGGTGATCAACGATCAATGGCAGGCGCCGCTGCTGGTGGGTGCCGGGGGCCATTTCTGCCCGGTGGCACGGCTGTTGGGCGACGGCCCGGGCAAGCATGAAACCGTGGTGGCCGCCAAGGAAGTGGAATTCGAGATGACGCCAGAGCAGGCCCGCGCCTGCGAAGCCCGCGGCGACACGCCAGAGCTCTGGTTCTGCCGGGATCTCAAGGGCTACGCCTGGGTTTTCCGGAAAGGCAGCTATCTGAACATCGGCCTGGGCCGTGAGGACAACCACCGGTTATCTGATCATCTGGAAGCTTTTGTCGAGGAAATGAAACAGTCGGGCCGCATCCCTTCCGACCTGCCGGGCCGCTTCAAAGGCCACGCCTATCTGCTGTATGCCCATGCCAACCGCCCCCTGGTGGATGACGGCGTGCTGCTGATTGGCGATGCGGCCGGTCTGGCCTATACCCAGAGTGGCGAGGGCATTCGGCCCGCCATAGAATCGGCACTGATGGCGGCCAATGTGATCAAGGCCGCCCCGGATTATTCCGCGCTCTCGCTGCAAAGCTATGGTGAACGGATTGCCGAACGCTTCGGAACCCGGGCCACGGACCAGGAGCCCGGCTTTGAGGTGCCGGACTGGCTGAAACAACCCATCGCCAGCACCTTGATGCGCTCACACTGGTTTACCCGCAAGGTGGTCACGGAGAAGTGGTTCTTGCATCAGGAGGTGCCGCCACTGGAGGTCGCGGTTTAGATACACCAAGGCCGGGCGCTGAGGCCCGGCCTTGATTTCACGTCTGCACTGACCTGTAGCTCGATACCAGGCTGGCGCATGTAACGAGCGAGCTTAGAACTTCACGCGCATACCGGCCAGGAAGCCCATGTCGGCGTCGTCGCCAGACGCATCTTCAAGGTCGCTCTGGGCGATTTCGGCGAACACGCTGACGTTCTTGGCAGCCGGGAACTTGTAGGTCACGTTGGCGTACCATTCGGTAACGTCGTCCGCATCATCTTCTTCCTTGTTGCCCATACCGAGAGCAACGTCGGTGGTGGCAGCAACGGCAAACACGGCAGCCAGGTTGTACTGGGTAGTTTCGAAGTCGTCTTCGTCGGTTGAGCTGTAGTCAGCGGCCAGATTCACGAAGCCGAAATCGTAGGATGCGCTGATACCCCAGGTGTCCATGGAATCGGCGGTACCGTAGGCGCGCGCCTGCTGGTATGCGGCAGCCAGTTCAAGACCGGCCAGCTCGGTGGCAACGAACAGATCGTAGTATTCACCGTCGATACCGGCAGAAGCTCCGTCGTTGGTCTTCATTTCGTGGGAAGCAGCGATGTAGACGTTTTCCAGTTCAATATCGACTCGGATGGTATCGTCTCCGTCGGTGGCGATACCTTCAAAACGGTCTTCGTCCACGGTTTCAACTTCAATGGCCTGCTCAATACCAAACTCATCCGTAGCAAAGTTCTGCTTACCGAAGGAGAATGAAGCCACGCCATACTTCAGGCCCACGAAGGCTTCTTCCAGATTACTGCCGTTCTCGTCCTTCTCGGCAGCATCCTTGAAACCAAAGTCCAGGCGACCGAAAGCAGTCAGATCATTGCCCAGATCGTAGGCAACGTAGTTTTTCAGCTCCAGATCGTCGTATTCAACCTCGGCGCGCTCATCAAAGCCGGTTGCCTGGCGGAACTGCACCTGGAAGTCACCGTTCAGTTTGTAGGTAAAACCGTCTTTCTCGTAAACAGTCGCAGCATTCACAGAACCTGCGGCAACAGTAGACACAGCAACAGCCAGAAGAAGCTTCTTCATTTTTGGAACTCCACGTTCAGTTTGGTTTGGTGTTTATTGGTTGCTGGAATCAACCCAGCTGTCCCACTCTTTTCGAGTTTGTTCGTCAGCTTTCAGATACCAGTAGCGCAGCATCCTGCTGACCATTTCCTGATCCGGATCGACGTGCGAATCCAGCAACAACCCGTCCTGGTTGGTTATCAGCCCCGGAGCAGCTACTGCCGCTTCGGCGCCGGAACGGTTATAGGCCGCCAGCTCGCGGGCATAGTCCCTCACCAGCTGAAAGCCCTCTTTCTCGAGCACATCGGCGGTTAACGCCACCTCACGGCCCTGGCGATCAGTCAGCTGCCAGTTACCCTGTTGATTGAAAGCGTCCATTTGATTCCTCGACTCGATTTCCGGAGCGCTCAGGGTCAGTGCGGTATCAGCAGCCTCGAAACGGACAACGAAGGTATCGCTGGTTTCCAGCACCTCTTCACGACCAATTTCGGTGGTGCACTCCACCACCAGCTGCTGGGTACCATCAGCAAGAGTCAATGACTGGCCAGAGCCGGCGGTCTGTTCGCTACCCTGAACAGCCTGCACGTTCACGCAGGCCCCCAAAGTGAGCTGAACCTCTGCCAGAGCCGGCAACGGCATCAAGGCGGCAAGTAAACAGGTCGTCCAGGCAAGTCTCGTCACGCTTTATTTCCAATCGGTGGTTGGCAGCAATCTTGAGACGACACTATGGCGGGAATTTATTAACGAACTGTTAATAATATGTTTCGGTTATATGACATGATCCTGTGGACACATTTTTAACCCGGACACAAAAAAGCCCCGCCATGAAGACGGGGCTTTTTTATTCAGAAAACAGAATTAATCAGTCAGTTGAAGTTTCACACGGTAGATCGCCGTGGTGCCGCTGACTTCGTTGCCAGTGATGAGTAACGGCTCACCAGTAGGTGAGTCATCGGCGGCAACCACAGTGATACTCTCCACGCCCAGATCCCCTGCGGTTTCGAGTACTGAAGCCGTGTCGACAGTGGTCCAGTCATCACGGGTATTCAGGTAATCCACCTGAACCGGACTGGCAGGGTCCGTTACGTCGTAGACCAGAATACCGCCCATGCGCTCAAGGCCCAGAAAAGCAAAGGTTTTATTGCCGAACGTCGCCAATGTCACGGCTTCAGGTTCCGGGCCTTTGGCGTCCGACCGGGAATCGAAAGCCATGCCCTCGTCATGGGCGGAGTTGAAGTGGTCGGCGCAGGGAATAGAACGATCCGTACCCAGACGACACTCCTCACTGGCCAGGAACTGCTCGATCGCATCGCCGGAATCCCATACCAACTCACCGTCCTCATTCCAGATCGCCAGAGAACGCGTGCCGTAGGAGTACAGCTGGTCGTACATCAGAAGCGTGCCGTCCGGGTCTTCTGCACCCGACGCGTTGAACATGACAGGAGCACCATTTTCAGCAACCCGGTAACCCTGCACCCAACTGATGTTGAGTCTTCCCAACTGGTCATCATCGCGACAGGCATTGGCTGCACCGGCTGTGGCACCGCAGTAATCGAAGACGGATGGATTCAACAGCGCACCTTCGGCCAGCGCAGTCAGTTGCGCCGGCATGTCGTCACCAACCCGACGGGCAAAACCATCCGGATGTACCAGGTGTTTCACCCGCAACTCTTCGACAAAGCCCCTGGAACTGTCGCCATTCCAGTAGTCGGCGTTATCTTCACCCCAGGCCCTGGCATCCCCCTCATTGGCCGTCACGATAAAGGTTTCACCATTTGCCTGGTAACTGTCGATGGCATCGGGATGATAGATACCCACCACACCCGGCCATCTCTGGATATTGATGACGCCGTCATCGTCCGAGGCATCAATACCCTGCCCCTCAACACCGTAATCCTTGAACCCCAGGGGTAAGATACCGGTGACCGTTGCCGCGCCGACATCCAGCTTCGCCAGGGCGTTGTTTTCCTGCAAGGAGACCCAGGCAGTGCGGCTGTCGGCACTGACGGTGATATATTCCGGTTCCAGATCCTGGGCCACGGTGGCCCCCGGGCCGTATATGCGAACACCCGATGCCTTCAGGGCGCCTTCCTGGCTGTTGAAGGCCAGAAAATCGGCTGTTCGTACCGTGAGATTCTCCGGATTGGAAACATCAACTACACTGATCGACCCTTCCGGATCGATCTGGTAATCATCGCTTGGCTCGCCTTCGTTTGCTGCCAGGACATATTGCCCATCCGGCGTAAAGGTAACCATATCCGGCTGCGCACCTACCTGGATACTGTCACGCAACTGCAGGTCTGCAGCTCCAAATACCGCGACATAACCGGGGGCAGTTTTCGGATTCGATTCAACAGCAACCGCAACGAGCCCGCTTGCCACAGCCACACTGTTAACCACCGCATCAGCGGCAATGTCAGCAACCGTCAGCGTGTCGATTTTCGCTGGATTGACCGGGTCGCTCATATCCAGCACATCCACAGCTCCGGACAAGGCATTAACCACAAACGCCCTGCGACTGGCAGGGTCAAACGCCGTGATTTCCGCAGCAGACTCATCAAACTGCCCGGTGCTGTATCGACCGGCGAATTCGAGCGTCAGGCCAGTGACTTGAGCTTCCGGCGCCAGGTCATCATCGTTGTCCGAGGAATTACAGCCGGATACCAGCACGGCGCTCACAGCGAGAGCGAGCAATGACAGTTGAAATGGGTGCGATGTCTTGGGCACAGCGGGCTCCTTTGCTTATTTAATGATGCAAGAGCAAAGAAGGCTAGGCGACAGACGTGACGAACGCGGGAAAGGAAAGTGACAGTGCAGTGACGTTTCTGTGACAACTCCCCGGCCCGATGCCGGGCCGGGGAAAAGTCGGAGCATCAGCCGGAACTTACTGGCCCAGGTAGCTCCGGTACATCCATACCGTTTTTTCCTGCTGAGAGATGTAGTCACTCATCAGTGCCACGGTACCTTCATCTTCTGCTTCACCGGCCAGGTTCAGCAGGCCACGCTGCTTGGCGATGAGCTTACCGAAACTCTCAACGATGTTACCCACCGCTTCTTTGCCATCAGATACGTCCTTGCGCTCCGGCACTTCGGACTTTTCAATGTAGGTGCTGTAGGCGTGTGCAGGACGATGGCCCAGGGTGAGAACCCGCTCGGCAATTTCATCAATCTTGAGCAGCAGGTCATCGTAGAGTTCTTCAAATTTGGCATGCAGCTCAAAGAAATTGTCACCCTTGATGTTCCAGTGATAGCCACGCACATTCATGTAGAAAATCTGGTAGTTGGAGAGCAGTTCGTTCAGTGCATCTGCCAGCTTCTGGGTTTTGTCTGTGTCGAGACCAATAAAATTCTTGCCCATGTTGAACCTCCTGATTCGTTTTGGGGTTGCATCTGACCGCTACTGTATGACAGCTCAGTATCAGAACGAAAGTTTGGTTATTCAATACCTCTCATAGCATAAACTTATGCCATCAACCTTAAACCCATAGCCGAGCCCTATCGAGAAAAATGTCACTTTCTATTTGGAAACAATTCTCGTTTGTCCTTAAATGGGTTTATAGGCATTCATCACGCGGAGTTGATTCCATGAGTACCCTGAAACTGTTTGTTCACAATCACAGCTCGAAGGGCGACCAGTCGTTTCTGAAAACGATCACCTTCGCGATTACCCACTTTACGGTGGCTTTTACCGTCGCGTTCCTGCTGACCGGAGACATTCTGATCGGCAGCCTGATCGCGATGGTCGAACCGGCCATTAACACCGTTGCTTACTTCTTCCATGAAAAGATATGGGCACGGCATCAGCGGAATACAACCGCCAATGCCATGAATTTAGGGCAAAATACGCTTTAATGGCTTGCCCTCTGTCAAAGACGGAGGGTAAAGCTACACACCCGGCCCGCAATCCATGCAACCCTCCCCTGGCGCAGGGCCTATCCGGAGTTTCTTGCTCAGGTCTTTAATTGCGGTTCGCAGCCCCTCCTCAATCACCGGATGGTAGAACGGCATCTCCAGCATTTCACTCACGGTCATTCGCTTTTGCACGCACCACGCCAGCAAGTGGGCAAGGTGCTCTGCAGCAGGCCCGAACATCTGGGCCCCCATGAACAGGCCGCTGCCGTGCTCGCCGTAGACCCGGAGCAGCCCCCGATTCTTGCCAATAACCTTGCTGCGCCCCTGATCCTCAAACGACACCTCACCAACCGCAAAGCAGCCCTGGCAACGCTCATCCACCTGATGAATGTTCAGCCCCACCGAGGCAATCTGGGGCTCGGTGAACACCACCGCCATGGGAGTTTTTCTGCGGCCGGTTCGGACTTCCGGCCAGGCCCCTGCATTGTCGCCGGCAATCCGGCCTTCGTCTGCCGCCTCATGCAGCAGGGGGCGGTCGTTGTTCACATCACCGGCAATGAAGATATGGCTGTCACCGCAGCGCAGGGTGAAGGGGTCAAACTCCGGCATGCCCCGTTCATCCAGTTCGATGCCGGCATTCTGGATATCCAGGTGATCAATGTTGGGTCTCCGCCCGGTGGCTGCCAACAGATAATCAAAGGTTTGCTGATGCTCCTTGCCGCCCTCGCTCCAGCTGATGCGAACCCCCTCCTCGATGCGTTCAACACGCCGGGTATCGGCTTTCGGGCTGATGGCAAACTCTTCACGGAAGGTGTCCAGCGCATACTCCCTCACCTTCTCATCCTGAATACCGCCAATGCCGCCGCTGACGCCAAACATGCGGACCTTTACGCCCAGCCGGCTCAATGCCTGACCTAATTCGACCCCAATCACTCCCGGGCCGAACACCGCCACCGAAGACGGCAGATCCCGCCAGTCGAACACGTCATCGTTGACCACCAGTCGGTCTTTCGCTTCTTTCAGAATGCCCGGGATGTTGGGGCGGGAGCCGGTGGCAATAACAATCCGGCCCGCGGTGACCTCGGTATGATCACCCACGACAAGACGATGACTGTCAACAAATCGGGCATGCCCCATCAACCGGTGTTCCTGCGGCAGCGATTCCATGGACCGCACCACCGGTGCCACAAAGCGATCGCGCTCTTCACGCACTCGCGCCATCACAGCCGGACCATCAATGCGCACATCGCCCGGAAGCACACCGAACGCTTCCGCCTGCCTCACCTGATGGGCCCTTTCCGCGGCGGCAATCAGCAACTTGCTGGGCATGCACCCTACCCGGGCACAGGTGGTGCCGTATTGATCACCCTCAATCAACACAATCCGGTCGGTGGCCCTGCGGGCGCGCTGATAGGCGACCATTCCCGCCGTACCCGCACCGATAACCGCTACATCCACTTCTCGCTTGTCCATCCTGCCTCCTGGAGACTGACTGAAATTTCAGGTGGTTTGGGCTATTAAACTTAAGGAGCCTTTCGGTAAAGTATAGAAAGCTTATTATCCGCTGACAGGGGAATCACAGAAAAAATCCCTGTGGTTACTGGCTGCAGGCGCAACAACCCAAGCACAATTGCAAACACGCGGGAGAATGAATGTGCAGAATTACTGGCTGGAGTTTCTGACCGTTGCCCTGGTGCACCTTTTGGCGGTGGCCAGCCCCGGGCCGGATTTTGCAGTCATGCTGCGCCAGGCACTGACCCAGGCCCGGCGCAATGCCCTGCTGACCGCCATGGGCATTGGCATCGGCATTCTGCTGCATGTGGGCTATTCGCTGCTGGGTATCGGGCTGATCATCCAGCAATCGGCAATGCTGTTTACCGTGCTGAAAGTGATTGGGGCCGTGTATCTGCTCTATATCGCCTGGCACTGCCTGCGGGCCAAACCCGGAGCCATTCACGTGCAAGCGAACGGCGGGCAGGCCCAGACTGGCTGGGCGGCGTTCCGGCTCGGGTTTTTAACCAACGCCCTCAATCCCAAGGCCACCCTGTTTTTCGTGTCCCTGTTCTCCGTCATCATCAATCCAGGCACGCCGGTTCTGCTGCAGGCCGGATACGGCATCTATATGGCCCTGGCCACCGGCCTGTGGTTTGCCATGGTAGCGGTGTTCTTTACCCACCCCCGTGTCCGCCGGGGGTTCAACCGGTTCGGACACTGGCTCGACCGGACCATGGGGGGCATTCTGGTATTGCTGGCCGGGCAACTGCTGCTCTCTACAGTGAGCGGATCAGAGTCTCCGTCTGTTCCCAGCCCAGGCATGGATCGGTAATCGAGCACCCGTAGACCAGCTCTTTGCCGTCGTCCTGGCGGCCGAATTCCAGGAAGCTTTCCAGCATCAGGCCCTTGATGTGCCGATTGCCGTTACGCTTCTGCGCCATCACTTCCCGGGCGATGTCCACCTGCCGCTCAGCCTGCTTGCAGGCGTTATCATGGCTGCAGTCCACCATCACCGCCGTTGATACGCCGGCTTTTTCCAGCTCTGCCACGGCCTTGGCAATGCTCAGTTCATCGTAGTTGGTCACACCCCGGCCACCGCGCAGAACCAGATGAGTATCCGGATTGCCGGCGGTGGAAATCATCACCGGTGCGCCGCTATGGGAGATCCCCATGTGGTGGTGCGGATGCGAGGCCGACTTCATGGCGTGGCTGGCCACGGTAATGCCACCATCGGTGCCGTTCTTGAACCCGGTAGGCATGGGCAGGCCGCTAACCATTTCCCGATGAATCTGGGATTCGGTGGTACGGGCGCCGATCGCGGTCCAGCTCACCAGGTCCCCCAGGTAATCCATCATGAACGGACTCAGGGCTTCGGTAGCGAGCGGCAGGCCGAGCTCGGATAACGCCAGCAACAGCTTGCGGGAACGCTCAAGGCCCTGTTTCAGATCGCCCTGGCCGGTGCGCTCGGGATCGTACAGAAGCCCCTTCCAGCCCACCGTGGTGCGAGGCTTTTCCAGATAGGCGCGCATAACAATCAGGAAACGGTCGCTGACTTCGTCAGAAAGGGCTTTCAGTCTGGTGGCGTAATCCAGGGCAGCCTGCTCATCGTGAATGGAGCAAGGGCCCATCACGATCAGAGTGCGGTCGTCCTGACCGTGCAGCACGGCGCGGATCTGATCACGGTAACCGGCAATGGCCCGCACCTGTTGCTCATCGGCAGGAAACTGCTGGCGCAACTCGGCGGCGGTGGGCAGTCTCGCTTCCTGGCGGTGCTGGCAGGCGCTTGAGGCTTGCGCATCCAGTGTTTCAGATTTCAGCGGCATGTTCATGTCTGTGTTCCCGTTTCCCTGTGTCAGAATCAAAAAAGCCCCGGCTGGGCTACCAGTCGGGGCTTTTCGGAGTCCGGTGGCAGCCTGGGTTGCTTGCCGGGCTGCCTTCCTCGTTGTATTCGGTCGATGAAGATCTTATGGGCGGCCCGGGCTCTGGCTAAAATAAAAGCCATAACCAAACCACCAAAAATACACAGCAGAGCCTGCGGCCTTCAGTTTTTCACCGAAAGCTTTCAGAACATTCAATTGACAGGCTGCGTGTAAGGTCTTCATGCTTTTCACTATATACCTACGGTTTTAACGATGGCAACCCGCAAAACGGATTATTTAATGCGGGCATGGCCGTCATGGCTCTGGAGGCCTGCATGCGAAACACCGAGCACCGCTCCGTTCTCTGGCTGATGACTGCCCTGTTTCTTACGATGTTAACGGCTTCCACCGTCGTCTGGGCACAATCAGAAGCCAGGGTCTATGAGCTGAACAACCGAACGGCCGACGACATTGCGCTACAGATTCGCGAACTTTACCAACAGTCGCCGGTTACGGTGACGGCACGCGGACAACAACTGGTGGTCCGTGGCGAACCCGCACTGCTGGACGAAATCGGAACACTGGTGCAATCGATGGATGTGCCGCCGGTACAGATGAGGATCAGCGTACGCTACCGTCAGGACATCGGCGGCAAACAATCCGGAGGCGGCGTCAGCCTCTCGAACGGCTCGGCCGGCGCCAGCGTCGAACGCCGCACCATCAGCACCAATTCAACCCGTGAGCGTCAGTTGATCGTGCAGGATGGCCAGTCGGCCCACATTACCTCCGGCAATGTGCGAACCTTGCCATTTGCCGTTAAGGGTGGGCGCAACCCCGCCGCCATACTGCAGCAGGTCGAAACCCGAAGCGGCTTTGTGGTGAGCCCCCAGGCCATCTCGAACCAGGCGGTAGAACTGAGTATCGTGTCCTTTGAGGAAGACCCCGCCGCACTGCCCGGCTACGAAACCGAAGCCCTGATGACCATCCGGCGGGTCGAGCCGGGGCAATGGGTCAGCCTCGGAGGAACTCGCACCTCCATGAATCAGGAGCAGCAAGGCATCACCTACCGTGTGAACGGCAAGCGTGCAGAAAATCTGTCCATCGACGTCAAAGTGGAAATTCTTCCCTGATCAAGCCTGATTACGCTTGCCCAGCAAGACATCTCGCGCCTCATTGAGCTTGGAGGCCAGGTAATCGTTGCCGCCGCGGTCCGGGTGCACCTTCAACATCAGTTTGCGGTGGGCAGCGGTCACCTCCTCACGGGAGCAACCGGGGTTAACTCCCAGAATATCGCAGGCTTCCTGCGTGCTCATTGGCCCCCGGGTGGCAGCCTGATCGCCCCCGGCATTCGCATGGCGCGTCGAATCATTACCGGAGGAATCGCCCATGGCCTTGCGAAACATCGGTGCATAACGCAGTAGTGCCGGCAACTTTCTCAACAGGGGAATAAGAGCGGCAATACCGGCCGTGATCACATGCACCCGGCCCGTCAGCACCATGAACAGCAACAGCGCACCGCCAGCCACCAGAATGACTTTCCAGATTGCCGCCTTCTGCCCTTCCGGCGACAGCGCGCCCCATTTTTTCAGGATCACAAATACAGCGGCAGCCAGGGCCAGGCCGAGAATCAGTTGCATTGCATGTATCTCTGTCAGGTTTTAGTCCACCAGTTGGACACTCAACTTGGTGCTGTTACTCTAATCCGGCATCCAAACACCAGCGTAATCATTCTGCAGTATTTATACTGCTTCATGAATGCAAACGGGTGACAAATAGCAATAGCTTTTGTAGCATCCTATTCGTTAAATTGAACTGACGTTCTATAACTTTGTCCCCGAGCCCTGATTTGCAAGGATAGCTGTCAGCCTTCCCTTCCGGGCGACTTTATCAGATTCAGGAAATTCACTCCCAGGAACAGACTTATGCGCACTGCTTCCCGTTTCGTCATCGTTCTCCTTTTTCTCGGCGTCGTGCTGGGTGGAATCTTTGGTTACAAGTTCTACCAGTTCGGCCAGATGAAAGAAATGATGTCCCAGCCACAGCCGCCGGCCATCATTTCTGTGACCAAAGCAACTACCGAAAACTGGCAGCCGGCGATCAAGGCTGTCGGCAGCATCACTGCTATCAACGGCATCGAAGTGGCCAACGAAGTGCCCGGTGTGATTGAGAGCATTGGCTTTGAGTCCGGCGATACCGTCAACAAGGGCGATGTTCTGGTGCGCCTGGATGCCGCCATCGACGAAGCAGCGCTGCGCACACGGCGGGCAGAAGCCCAACTGGCAGAACAGGAATTCAAGCGGGTTTCGGATCTGCTGCCGAAGCGGGCCGTGTCTCAGTCCCAGTATGATGAGGCCAAGGCCAATTTCGATGCCGCCCGAGCCCGTGTCAACGAGGCCGAAGCTCAGCTCAACAAGAAGGTGATTCGCGCGCCCTTCGACGGCAAGCTGGGTATCCGCATGGTGGATCAGGGTCAGTACGTTGCCACCGGCACACCGATCGTCGAGATCAACATGCTGAACCCTATCTATGTGGACTACACCCTGTCCGAGAAATTTCTGCCAGACGTGGATCAGGGCTACCCGGTATCCGTGACGGTCGCTGCTGTGCCGGACCAGTCCTTCGAGGGTGAGGTGAGCGCTATCAACACCTCGGTAAACCCGGAAACCCGTACCGTGCGTATACGCGCCACCCTGGATAATGAAGAAAACCTGCTGCGCCCCGGCATGTTTGCCACCATTCAGACCGGTCAGCCCCGGGACAATGAAGTGGTTACCCTGCCGCGCACCGCCATTTCCTACAACACCTACGGCAATTTCGTGTATGTGGTTGAAGAAAACGACAACGGTGAACTGATTGTCAGCCGCCGCACCGTCACCACGGGCGAAGTCCGTGATGGCCGCTCAGCCGTGCTTTCCGGTCTGGAAGAAGGCGAAACGGTCGTCGCCAAGGGCCTGCTGAGGCTGCGCGCGGGCCAGCGTGTTGAAATCCAGGACGAGTCCGGCCAGGAGGCGTCTGAGTAATGAAATTCACCGACATTTTTGTCCACCGGCCGGTTCTCGCCACGGTGGTCAGCCTGCTGATCCTGTTGATCGGCGCGCGGGCCGCCATGGAGATGGAAATCCGGCAGTATCCGGAGCTGGAAAGCACCACGGTGACCGTCTCCACGGCTTACCCCGGCGCCAGTTCGGACCTGATCAAGGGCTTTATCACGACTCCGCTGCAGCAGGCCATTGCGGAAGCCAGCGGCATTGATTACCTGACGTCCACCAGTTCCCAGAGCGTATCGACCATTCAGGCCAAGATGATCCTGAACTACGACGCCAACGATGCCCTGGCAGAGATCCAGGCCAAGGTGGCCAGTCAGCGCAACGTGTTACCGGCGGAAGCCGAGGACCCGGTGATTACCTCTACAACCGGCGACAGCACGGCACTGATGTACATTGCCTTTTACAGCACCGAGCTGGATGTCCCCCAGATTACCGATTATCTGACCCGGGTGGTGCAGCCCAAGCTGCAGGCGCTGGCCGGCGTGGGCAAGGCTGAACTGCTGGGCCGGACGTTTGCCCTGCGTATCTGGCTGGACCCGGAGCGTCTCGCCGCCGTGGATATGACCCCGGTCGAGGTGGCTGCCAAATTGCGGGCCAACAACTATCAGGCCGCGGTGGGTAAGACCCGTGGCAAGTACACCGAGGTCAGCCTGACCAGCGACACCGACATCGCCGACCCGGACGCCTTCCGGAACCTGGTGGTTAAACAGTCAAACGGCACTCTGATCCGCCTGCAGGACATTGCCCGGGTGGAACTGGGCTCACAGACCTACGACAGCCTGGCGCTGTACAAAGGCCAACCGGCCACCTATGTGGCCATTGAGCTGGCACCAGGAGCCAACCCGCTGACGGTGGCTGAACTGGTCAAGGCAGAACTGCCGGATATCGAGAGTCAGTTACCCAGCGGCCTGAATGTGCGCCTGGCCTACGACGCTTCCGACTTTATCGACGATTCCATCAACGAGGTTATCCAGACCTTGCTGGAAGCCATGATCATCGTACTGGTGGTGGTTTTCCTGTGCCTGGGTTCGGTTCGAGCTTCGGTGGTGCCATCTGTAGCGGTTCCGCTGTCCCTGATCGGTGGCGCCTTTGTCATGCTGATGTTCGGCTTCTCCCTGAACCTGCTGACGCTCTTGTCCATGGTGCTGGCCATCGGCCTGGTGGTAGATGATGCCATCATCATGGTGGAAAACGTGCACCGGCATATTGAACAGGGCGAATCCCGGTTCGATGCTGCCATCAACGGTGCCCGGGAAATGGCCACCCCAATCATCGCCATGACCACCACCCTGGTTGCGGTTTATGCGCCCATCGGCTTTATGGGAGGTCTCGTAGGCTCACTGTTTACCGAGTTTGCCTTCACCCTGGCCGGCACCGTGGTCATTTCCGGTATTGTTGCACTGACCCTGTCACCCATGCTGTCTGCCAAGGTACTCAAACCCCACGGCGACCCGGGCCGCTTTGAAAAGGTTGTCGAAAAGAGCTTCAACGGTCTGGCAAACGGTTACAAGGCAGCGCTGGCGTCATTGATGCAAACCAAGTCCGTCGTGGTGTTCTTCGCCTTTGTGGTGCTTGGATCCATCTACTTCATGTTGATGATGAGTCAGAACGAACTGGCCCCCACCGAAGACCAGGGCATCCTGTTCTATCAAGGCCTGGGGCCCGAGACCTCCACCCTGGACTACCTGTACGACCACGGTCAGGAAGTGCAGAACCGGATGTCTGAGGTGCCGGGTTACAGCGAAGACTTCATGATTCTGGGCATCACCAGCCCCAACGCCGTCTTCGGTGGCTTCAAGCTGGCGCCCTGGAGCGAGCGGGAGATTACCCAGTTCGAGGTTCAGCCCAAGCTGGATGCCGAACTGAAAAAGGTCACCGGGCTGCAGACCGCGGTATTCCCCCGGCCGTCCCTGCCCGGCTCCGGCGGCGGCCTGCCGTTCCAGTTTGTCATCACCACCGGCGGCAGCTATGAACAGCTGGACCAGGTGGCGGATGAAATGCTGGGCAAGGCCATGCAGAGCGGTAACTTCATGTTCCTGAAGAAGTCCATCAACTTCGACAAGCCGGTTACCCGCATTAATGTTGATCGTGATCGCGTGGCCGATCTGGGCCTGTCAATGCAGGATGTTGGGCAGTCCCTGGCCAGCATGCTCAGTGGCGGCTACATCAACCGCTTCAACATGGAAGGCCGGTCGTACCAGGTGATTCCGCAGGTGGATGATCAGTTCCGCCCGAGCAAGGAAGCCCTGCAGGACTACTACATCCGTGCCGGCAATGGCGAACTGGTGCCGCTGTCCAGCGTCGTCAGCTTTACCGAGGAAGTGGAGCCGTCGAACCGCACCCAGTTCAACCAGCAAAACTCGCTGACCCTGGAGGGCGTGGTGATGCCGGGCGTGGCGGCAGGTGCCGCCATGGAGTTTATGGAGCAAACCGCCAGCGACGTCTTCCCTCAGGGTTTCAGCTACGATTACACCGGGGAAACCCGCCAGCTGGCCACCCAGGGCAGCGCTCTGATGGTGACCTTCTTCCTGTCATTGCTGGTGATCTATCTGGTCCTGGCCGCGCAGTTTGAAAGCTGGCGCGACCCGATCATCATTCTGGTATCGGTTCCCATGTCGGTAGCCGGGGCCATGGCGTTCATCGTACTGGGCTTTGCCACCATGAACATCTACACACAGGTGGGGCTGATTACGCTGATCGGGGTGGTCTCCAAGAACGGCATCCTGATTGTGGAATTCGCCAATCAGTTGCAGAAAGAGCGGGGCTTGAACAAGGTCGATGCAGTCATCGAGGCGGCGGCTATCCGCTTGCGCCCGATTATCATGACCTCTCTGGCATTGATCTTCGCCATGGTGCCTCTGCTGATTGCCATCGGCCCGGGTGCGGAAAGCCGGTTTGCTATCGGCCTGACCATCAGTGCTGGTCTGGGCATTGGTACCCTGTTCACGGTGTTTGTGCTGCCGGCGTTCTACATTCTGCTGGCCCGTGACCACCATGGCTCGGCAGCCGATGAATACGGCAACGACGAAGAGTCATCACAGGTGCCGGCGGGCAACCACTAACCCCGCACAGCAACACAAAAAAGCCCGGCATGGTGTCATGTCGGGCTTTTTTTGTCAGGAAGCAACGATCCTGTCCGGCGCTTCCAACGCTGCCTCTCCCGTCTGCAGACGGCGGCGCCACTGGACGGTCTCGCTGGGCAACTCACCGAAATGTTCCCGGTACAGCGCAGCAAACCGCCCCAGATGTGAAAATCCCTCATCGGCGGCGTACCAGGAAATATGGGGCACATCACACTGGCAATCCACCAGCCTGCGCCGTACCCGGATCAACCGACAGCGCTGGTAGAAACGGTAGGGGGTCATTCCGGTTTCCCGCTTCATCAGATAATACAGATTGCGCTCGCTGACCCCGGAATGGTTTGCCAGCTCCTGCAAATCAAACTCCCAGGCGGGCTCCATGCGGATTTTGTCGATAACCCGGAGAAGCCGGCGATCGAGCTCCGGGGGCGTTTCGTTAGGTTCACAACCACCCTCTCGGGCGATGCTGTCCAGTTCGTCAAACAGGCTATCGGCCGCAGCGCAGGCATCGTTGTGATCCTGGAAGAAGTTGGAGCGCAACAGAAAGTGATTCACCCGTTCCGCCATCCAGGCTAACACCCCCTGCCCCGGGGTGACGTTGCTGCGCCACTGTTCCGGGTTTAACAGAATCAGCCGGGACTGCCCGCAGGCGCGCACGGAAATTGCCTGGCTGGAGGTGATGGCGGCCATCGGGAAAGCCGGCTGTCTGCAATCGCCATTCACCAATACATCGCACTGCCCCGATACCGGCACCACCAGCAATGTCCCAGGCAGTCCGCACAGATGCACCTCGGCATCCTGGGCCAGATCCAGCGCACACACGCCCCCACGGTCAACACTCAGGGAAGACAGCGAGCCAGCAACCGTTTGCGGCCGCTCAAGAGTGAGACCAACGTCATCACAGGCCAGCAACTCACGGATAGCCGCCTGCCATTCGCCGGCTGCAGCGCGATTGAGTCGAAGGTAGGCATCCAGATCCGGTTTGGCAGTGAGATTGCGCATACAGCGTGAACAGGCAGTGAGTGAGCTTGCTGTTTTAAGCCAGCGTGCCGCAAACCCCTAGCCAAATCTTGCAAAACGGCAAGAAACGGGACGGAGTTTGCCTGTTAATTGATTCTTATCAATCCAGTGGCAGCTCATCCAGGGGGGACGGCCGGGCCATCAGGTAGCCCTGGCCACGGTGACAGTTCAATTCCTGGAGCTTGCGTTTCTGAATCTCGGTCTCGATGCCCTCCGCTACCACCTCCAGACTCAGCGCCTCGGCGATGGCCAGAATGGCGGAGACAATCCGCGAATCCCTGCCATCCTGCCCCAGCCGCTGAACAAACTGCTGATCGATCTTGAGCACATTCACAGGTAGCGCATGCAGATACGCCAGCGAGGAATACCCGGTACCGAAGTCGTCAATGGCAACCACCACTCCCTTGTCACCGAATTCCCGGAGTTTGTCCAGGCAACGGCGTGACAGGTTCATCAGGTGGGTTTCAGTAATCTCGATTTCCGGCTGCCAGCCAACCTGTCGAACCCGTTCGAAGAAAGGCTCCAACAATCCATCCAGCCGGCCATCAGCAATCTGCCGGGCGGAAATGTTAATGGCCAGGCGTCGGCCTCGGCCATGATCGACAGCGCAGGCCTCCAGATCCCGACGGATGCACCGGATCAGTTGCTCGGTCAGTTCGTGGATGTGCCCGCGCTGCTCGGCCACCGGGACAAAGTCCCCCGGAGACACCGCCCCCAGCTCAGGATGTTGCCAGCGCAAAAGAGCCTCCATGCCGGCCATGGCGCCGGTGGCAAGATCGTACTGGGGCTGGTACACCACCGAGAATTCCTCCGGCGCCACTTTCAGGGAAGCCACGAGGGCTTCGGACAGCCGTTGTTGCTGCTGGCCATGCTGGATTTCGCTCGCACTGTAGATCCGATAGCAGGCCCGCCCGGCCAGTTTGGCGGTATACATGGCCCGGTCGGCATTCTGCAGCAATTCACCCGCGGTCTCGCCGTGATTCGGATAGATAGCGGCGCCCACCGAGGCGGAGAGAAAATATTCCCGGTGCTCCACCATCACGGGTGCCCGGAACACATTGGTCATGCGCTCACACACCGCATTCAGTTGATCTTCGGTATCCAGTTCGATGATGGCGGCAAACTCATCCCCCGATAGCCGGGCAATCACATCGCCGTTACGAACCACGGCCTGGATACAGGCCGCAGCCTGTTGCAGCACCCGGTCGCCACAATCGTGGCCATGCAAGTCGTTCACAGACTTGAAAAAGTCCAGATCGATATAAAGCACCGCAAACAGGTCGGCGGTATCTTTACGCTGGTTCACCCGGGCCTTCAGGAATTCCTGAAACAGCGAACGGTTGGGTAGTTCGGTGAGGGGGTCGTAGTAGGCCAGAGTTGCCAGCCGTTCATCGCTGGCAGCCAGCTCACCCACATCCATGAACACCCCGGCATACAGGCGCTTGCCCTGATAGTCCACGGGGTAGATAGTCAGCCACTGGGGATAGTTCTCGCCGCTCTTGCGCCGGTTCCAGATCAGGCCTTCCCATCGACCGCTCTCATTCAGGCTTTCCCACATGGCCTGATAGAACTCAGGCGAGTGCAGCCCGGAACTGAGCACCGACGGTGCCCGACCCAGGACTTCTTCTGGGCGGTATCCGGTCACGGCCTGGAACATCCGGTTCACATAGGTAATCACGGCGTCCGGAGTTGAAAGCATGATGGCTCGCGGATGATTATCCACCAGGGCTTTGAAGTCCTGTTCTGTCAACGCCTGCATACGCCAAATACCTTCCGTGTCCGACCTGCTACAGGCAGGCTCTTTTGTCCCAGCATAGGCAGAAAACGTCGCAAACCTATCCATATTTTGCAAAACCGCCTTATCTTTGACGAAAGGCTGAGAAAATGTGAACACAATTTCAACATTTGCAATATTCGGATACCCCGCCAACGAATACAGGTCGATAGTAGGTGCAAAACGAAACAAACGCCCCGCAGGAGCGCCCCATGCGCAGGAACGAACCGGTTACCGGTCACGAGCGCGAATACCCCGCGCACTATCACCTGATTACCACCACAGATCTGAAGGGCAAGATTACCGCTGCCAATGAAGAATTCGCGGAAGTCGCCGGCTACAGTATTGATGAACTGGTGGGACAGCCCCACAACCTGATCCGGCACCCGGATATGCCCCCCGAAGCCTTTGCCAATCTCTGGGAGACTATCCGCAAGGGCGACTCCTGGCGCGGTATGGTGAAGAACCGCTGCAAGAACGGCGACCATTACTGGGTGGACGCCTATGTCACGCCAATCATGAAAAACGGCGAACTGGTGGAGTTCCAGTCGGTACGCTGCCAGCCCCGCCGCAGCCAGGTCCGGCGTGCGGAAAAGGCCTACGCCGCCTGGAACCGTGGCTCCCTGCCCCGGCGTTTCCTGGCGGTGTCACCCCCACTGATTTCCAAACTCGCCTGCCTGTACGGCCTACTCGCAGGCAGTCTTCTGGTGTTTGGCCTGACCTCCCTGTCGATACCGGAAATGGCCGTGCTGCAAGCCCTGGTCCTGTCTGTTTTCGGTGTTCTGTTCTGGCTTACCCTACCCATGATGCGAACCGCACGGGAAGCCTGTTGTGACGCCCACCCCGTGATGCCCTGGATCTATACCGGACGGCGCGACGAGGGCGGCTGGATCGAATACGATCGGCAAAAGCGCGATGCCACCTTGCGCGCGGTCTCGGCACGCATGCACGCCAACATCGGCAAACTGCATGGCCGCAAGCAGCGCACCATGGAGTGGGTTTCCAGTTCGGTGGCGAGTATCCGCAGCCAGCAAGGCGATATTGAGCAAATCACCCGGGCCTTCGAAGAACTGGCCCAGAGCGTCCGTCGCGTCAACGAGATGACCGTTCGAACCCAGCAGGCCAGTGCCGACGCCCGCCAATCTGCCAGTCAGTGCCAGCACCAGATGGATAGCGTCAATCATTCACTATCACGGTTACGGCAGCAGCTAACCAGCGCTAACGACGAAATGGATCGACTGACCGAACGCAGTAATGCCATCAGCGTGGTGCTGGAGGTGATCAGCGACATTGCCGAGCAGACCAATCTTCTGGCCCTGAATGCTGCGATTGAAGCCGCACGCGCCGGCGAGTCGGGCCGTGGCTTTGCGGTAGTGGCGGACGAGATTCGGGGCCTGGCCCAGCGCACTCACGATTCCACACGCCGTATCGACACTATGATTGAGGAATTGCAATCGGAAACCCGGATGGTGGTCGACGTCATCGGCCAGGGCAGCGCTGCCTGTGAGCAGACTGCCACCATGGCCGACGAAGCCCGTCAGGCCCTCACCACGACCCTGAAAGACATGAACATTATTGATGACTGCGCCCGTGAAGTGGCTGGGGCAACCGAACAGCAATCCGCACTGGCAGCTCAGGTGGAACGTCAGGCCGAACATCTGCTGCACCTGGGCAATCAATCGGTTCAGAGTAGCGAAAGCGCCCGCCAGGAGTCCGAGCAACTGGGATCCAATGTTGACCAGGCGCAGTTGCTGACCAGTCATTTCCTACAAATGCTGTGCGATAAACTGCTGAACAAGGGCGCTCAGGCATCGACCCGGCAATTTCCTGAACCGGCACAATAGGGTAGTCTGGCGATTCGTGGGGGGGTGGAGGCTTCGCCCCCTTTGCAATCACCCACAGGATTCCCCGTGCCTTGACCCTAGCAACCCTCTTCTGGCTGTTTGTCGCCGGTTTCGCCATCTGGTACTGGTGGCGGGCCAAAGCCATCAAAGACTTTGTCTTGCAGGCTGCTCACCGGTACTGCAAATCCATGGACGTAATGCTGCTGGACGACGCCGTTTATCTGCGCGGACTCTGGTTCAAGCGCGATCAGAACGGAAAACTGCGAGTGTGGCGGCGTTTCCTGTTCGACTTCACCACCACCGGCGAAGAGCGTTACACCGGCCGTATCATCATGCTTGGCCAGAGCATCATTCACACCGAACTTGAACCGCACCGATTCTGACCGACTGTCACCGGAGCCGCCTCACCCAAATGGGCGATTACCGGCACCTGTGTTCGTCCGTGATACTCCCTGTTGCATGTCGACAACCAACAAAAACAACAGGAGTCATCTATGCGTTTTGCCATGCCCATCCGGCTTGTGGCCGGAATTCTCATGCTGGTGTTCTCGGTACTGAGCCACGCCAGCTACACCCAGACCCGTCATCCGATTGTGCTGGTACACGGTGTAACCGGCTTCAACACTCTTGGCGGTCTGATCAACTACTTC
This sequence comes from Marinobacter sp. EVN1, assembly GCF_000475375.1. NCBI lineage: Bacteria > Pseudomonadati > Pseudomonadota > Gammaproteobacteria > Pseudomonadales > Marinobacteraceae > Marinobacter > Marinobacter sp. EVN1. The sequence continues at coordinate 246,435 of NZ_AXCB01000045.1, read as the reverse complement.
CACACCATTCCCTGGAACCTTGAACGCAGTGGCGCAAAGGTCTATACCGCCAGCGTGTCCTTCGTGAACAGCAGCGAACAGCGTGGCCAGCAACTGGCCAATTACGTCAACAGCCTGGGCCACAGCAAGGTCAATCTGATGGCGCACAGTCAGGGTGCCCCCACCTCCCGGGTGGCAGCGGCTCTGATTCCCCACAAGATTGCCTCGGTCACGTCGATTGACGGCGTAAACAAGGGCTCCAAAGTTGCTGACGTTATCCGGGGCATCATCCCTCCCGGTAGCTATGTTGAAGGGGGCGCCGACGCCATTGCCAACGCCCTGGGCGGACTGATCAATGCCCTGTCCGGAGCCAGCAACCCCCAGGATGGTATTGCCGCCCTGGAAACCCTGACCACTCCGGGCACCACCAGCCTGAACGACGCCCTGGGTTGGAAAGGGGTTAATCGTAATGCCTGCGCGGGTACCAGCGAAGATGTCTGGATCAGTGGCCAGAAGATCAAGTTTTTCTCCTGGACCGGACGCGCCGTATGGACCAACGTGTTCGACATTACCGATCCGTTCCTGGGCGTGACCTCCCTGGCCTTTGGCAGCGAGCCCAATGATGGTCTGGTCGGCGTCTGCGCCACCATGATGGGCAATGTCATCGGCACCCACTACGACATGAACCACGTTGATGCCATCAACCATCTGCTGGGCGCCCGTTCTCTCTGGACCAACCCGGTCTCACTCTACCGCAGCCAGGCCAACCGTCTGAAAAACCGCGGTCTGTGAGGTCGTTATGAAGCACCAGTCCACCCGGAAACTGCGGTGGCCGCTTCCCGTTGCCCTGCTGGCCATTATGGCCAGCAGCGGCCTCTGGTACTGGCAGGCACCGGTTTCAGAACCCAGGCCAGACCCGGCAAAAACCTTTGCCAGTGCGCCTGCTGTCACGCCACCGGCGGTCACCCAGGCATCGGCCCCGGTTCCTTCCAATAAGGAACCGCCACACCAGACACCCGCCAGCCTTCCCGACCAGAACTTTGCCCGCTCCCTGGCCGGCACGGATATCGACGGCGCCCTCAAGGCAGACGGCAACGGCGAGTTGATTCTGGACCTTGGCGTTCGCGACTTCTTCGATTACTTCCTGAGCGCCGTGGGTGAAGTCTCACCGGAGGCCGCCATCGAACAGATCCAGTCCCTGGCCCGCAACTATCTGCCGGAACCGGCCGCCAGCGATGCCATGGCTCTGCTCGACCAGTACCTGGCTTACAAGCAGGCTGCGTTACAGCTGATGCAAACGGAACTGGATCCGAGCCGACAACACGACCCTGGCTACCAGCTAACCGCCCTCGGCGATGCCCTGAGCAGCCTGAAACAACTGCGCCGTTCGACCTTCAGCCCGGACGCACATCAGGCGTTTTTCGGCGAGGAAGAGGCCTACAGCGAGTACACCCTGGCAGCCATGAGTATTCAGCAAAGAGAAGACCTGTCTGATCAGGGCAAACAGGCACTGATTGAATGGCACCGAAAACAGCTGCCGGAGTCGCTTCGGGCAACCGAGCAACGACTGCAGAGCGAAACCCGCGAGCATCAGGCCCGATTGTCTGCCCTGGAGAATACCGAATCACCGGAAGCCGCCGGCCGGAAGCTGGTGGAGCTGGGCATGGACCCGGAAAGTGCCGAAGGGGTCGTCAGTTACCTCAAACAACGTGAGAGTTTTGATCAGCAGTTTTCCGAGTTCGAACAGGCTGTTGACGCCGAGGATCTGGAAGGCCTGGCCGGAGCAGATCGTCAGAAACACAAGGATGCCCTGCTGGAGCAATACTTCCCCGATGAACAGAGCCGAACCTGGGCCCGGCTCAGAATGCTGAACCAAAGCTGACCACTCTGTGCTCTGGCTCCCGAAATCCGGAGCCAGAGCGTTCTAGAATTGGAGCTTGTGTTCCGTGGATATCCCGACCATGACGGCCGAACAAATCCAACAGCAACAGGCCAGAGGCTTCCTGACCCTGCGTTTTGTGCCGCCACTCGAAGCCGACTACCGCAAAGTGCGTTCCGCGTTAATTCGCCAACGGGCGAGACTGGCGTCCATTGCTGGTCTGCTGCTCTTTCTGGTGTACGCCCTGGTAGACCTGATGACCCTGCCAGCCGAGCTGGCCCGTCTCACGGCTGGAATAAGACTGGCCATTACCTGCCCGATCATCGCCCTGGTTCTCTGGCTGGCCCACCGGAAAACCCCCGACGACCACCACTTCGAGCGGCTGTATGTGTTTGCCTATATCGCCGGAGGTCTGAGCGTCATTGCCATTATCCTGGCCGCCCGCTGGCACAGCTACCCTCTGCCTTATGAGGGCATGATACTCATGCTGATGTTCGGATACTTTGCCATGGGACTGCCTTTTTTTTCCGCCTCGGTGGCCTCCTTTGTTCTGATGTGGACCTACCTGCTGGCTGAGCTCTGGGCCGGCAACCCCGCCACCGCCACCCTCACCAATCTGTTCTTTCTGATGACCGCAAATGTCATTGGTATGGTCGGCGCCTGGATCAGCGAGTACCGTCACCGTGCCCACTTTCTCGACCGCCAGCTCCTGGATCTGTTGCACCAGTCCGCCAGGGACGAGAGCCGTCGGAAAACCGAGCTGATCACTGCGGCCAGCCATGATCTTCGCCAACCCCTGAATGTCATCGACCTGACGCTGGAAACGCTGCAACCTGAACGCGAACACTCCGAGGTGATGAATCAGCTTCGTGATACCGTGGGTCAGCTCCGTAATCTGCTGGGAACGGTGTTCGACAGCGCCCGACTGAACGAGGGCATGATTCAGCCGGAACTCCAGCCTGTGCAACTGAACCATACGTTGCAGGAGCTTGAAGATCTGCTGTCAGACACCTTGTCCCGTCGCGACATCCGCCTGGACATTGCCCCGGCCGAGCCCGGGCTGGCCTTGACCGCGGATCCCAGCCTGCTGTTGCGAGTATTGCAGAACCTGATCATCAATGCCGCTGACCACAGTGGTGGCCAGCGCATTCGGGTCAACACGGTCACCACCGGGAACTGGGCCCGCATCCGGGTGTGCGATGACGGGCGCGGGCTGCCGGAAAGCCTGCACACACAGGTCTTCGACCCCTACATTCGTGCCGGTGCCAGCCACCAGGCAGGGCTTGGGCTGGGCCTGACCATCGTGCGCGAATTCTCCCGGCTCATGGGCGGGCAATGTGGAACCGAATCATCTTCGGGCCAGGGCGCGGTATTCTGGGTGGCACTGCCGGTTGCTGTTACAACCAGCCCAGGGCCCGGGCCCGGTTCACGCATTCAGTCCGATTGTGTACCCCCAGGTGGGTGAAGATCGCTTTCAGATGGGTTTTGACCGTGTGCTCGGTCAGGCCCAGGCTCTGGCAGATGCGTTTGTTGGGAAACCCCTGGGCGAGGAGCGTCAGCACTTCGAGCTGACGTGGTGTTAACGGGGTCTCCGACACCAGAGGCGGCATACCCCCGGGGAAATAGCCCTGCCCCCGCCGTACCGATTGCATCATACGAACCAGTGCCGCCCGGCCGGCCGATTTGGCCAGAAACCCCGCCGCCCCGGCCGTTCGCACGGCCCTGACGGTGCTTTCGTCCTCACTGCTGGAGATAATCACCACCGGCGGGGTGTTCCGCAAGCCAGCCAGACGCGGCAACAGCGAAAGTCCGGCTTCTCCGTTAAGTGCCAGGTCAAGCAATACCAGATCGACCCCGGTGCCATGCACCAGTTGCTCGGCCGCGGCCTGCAGCGTGCCCACCGTGACCACCGAGAGCGCCAGTTCCTCCTGCCGGATCAGGCCCGCCAGCGCCTGCGCAAACAGGGCGTGGTCATCGACCAGCAAAACCTTCTCAAAGGCTGTGGTTCGATGATGTTCTGCCGAAGATGAGCCATGCCGGAGCGATGTCACATGCATGATAGTGCCCCGCTGTGTTTGTTTTTGTTACTGCGGACACCCCACTATAAGCCAGCAAGCCCGGCGCCTCAGCGGCCTGCTTAACACTTTCTTACAAAAGTATTGAACCTTTCGCGCCATCTGATCTTGCCTGAAACATAAATGTCATATTTCTGAAGCATCCTTCCGGCATCACAACCATCTGATCTGAAGAGGTTTTCAACACGATGCCTGATTTCGCAAGGAAGACCGCCGGCCACTGGCTGGCACTGCTTGCAAGCGCCAGTCTCTGCGCCAGCGCCAACGCCCATGAGCTGGAAATTCACGGCTCCAACACCGTCGGCGCCACACTGGCACCCATGCTGGTAAGCGGCTATCTGGCACAGCAGGGTAATGGGTCGGTCAGTCGCCGGGCCACGGGCACCGAGAACGAACAGATTCTGCTGACCGAGACCGAACAGGGTCCCATCAGTGTTCTGGTGGCCGCCCACGGCTCCAGCACCGGCTTCCGCACCCTGGCCAGCGGTCAGGCGCAGATCTGGGCATCCTCCCGGCCGGTCAAAGCCGCTGAGGCGGAACAGGTTCGCCAGAAGGCCGACCTGACAGCCCTGGAGAGTGAACATGTCATCGCTATTGATGGCCTTGCCGTACTGGTGCACCCCGACAACCCTGTCAATGCCATGAGTATCGATACGCTCGGGCGCATTTTCGCTGGCCAGATTCGTAACTGGTCGGAACTTGGCGGGCCGGACCGACCAATACGGCTCTACGCCCGGGATGATCGTTCTGGCACCTGGGATACCTTTAAATCCCTGGTTCTGGGTAAAAACTACCACCTGGACGAATCCGCCAAACGCTACGAATCCAACGACCAGCTGTCGGATGACGTGTCCCGCGATCCCGGCGGTATCGGTTTCTCCGGCCTTGCCTCGGTGCGCAACAGCAAACTACTGGCGATCTCCGAAGGCAATGCCCCGGCCCTGAAACCGAATCAGCTGACGGTCGCCAGCGAAGACTACCCGCTGTCCCGCCGACTGTTCATGTATACCATGGGGGATAGAACACCGGCTTTCGCCAAAGGCCTGATCGACTATGCCCTGGATGAGGATGGCCAGAACCTGGTGGCCGAATCCGGCTTTATTTCCCAGAATCCGATCGCGGTAAAACCGGAATTCGACACCTCCGTACCAGAGAGCTTCCGGCGACTGACCAGCAATTACCAGCGCCTGACCGTCAATTTCCGCTTTGCCGAAGGCCGCACCAAGCTCGACAACAAGGCCCAGCGGGATCTGCTACGGGTGAAGCATTACCTGCAACAGCACAATCGCGAATCCGATGATCTGCTGCTCATCGGATTCGCTGATGCCCAGAGCCACGAGCTTCGGGCCCAGATGATTTCCGAGCTGAGAGCGTTGTCGGTGCGCAAGGCACTGGGCCAGGCAGGTGTGGCGGACGTCGCCTACACAGGTTATGGCCACTATATGCCCGTTGGCGGCAAGGGAAACCAGCGCAATGGCCGGGTAGAAGTCTGGATCAAGAACCCCTGACCAGCCGGGGATTCGACCAAAGTCTGCCTGCAGACTTCGGCAATCCCCTATCCGCACCCCCGTCACAGATATGTTTGGGTTTCCTATACTGCCGTTGTCACCCTCCAACCAACAGACCGGGACAATGGACATCAAAAACGACCACCGTTACGCGATTAACCTGAACGTACGGGGCATCCAGCCCTCCGCCACCCTGCGCATCAACGAGCTCAGTAACCAGCTTCGTTCCGAAGGCAAGGACATCATCAAACTGGGGCTGGGGCAGTCGCCGTTCCCGGTACCGGATCGCGTGGTCGATGCGCTCAAGGAGCACGCCCACGAAAAAGACTATCTGCCGGTCAAAGGTCTGAAAGGCCTGCGCGAAGCCATCGCCGGCTACATCAACCGCAGCGAGCGCATGCGCTGTACCTGGGAAGACGTGCTGATCGGCCCGGGCTCCAAAGAGCTGCTGTTCATGCTGCAGCTGGCCTACTACGGCGACCTGCTGATCCCGCGCCCGAGCTGGGTGTCCTACGCGCCCCAGGCCCGCATCATCGGTCGCTCGGTGCACTGGCTGCCGACCCACGCCGAGAACAACTGGCAGCTGACCGCCGAGGAACTGGACATTATCTGCCGGGACGACCCGTCACGCCCGCGCATCCTGATTCTCAACTACCCGTCCAACCCCACTGGCTGCACGTACACCGACGACCAGTTGCTGGCCATCGCCAACGTCGCCCGCAAGTACAAGCTGATCCTGCTCTCGGACGAGATCTACGGGGAGGTGCACTTTGAGGGCAAACACAAGTCCATTGCCCGCTACTACCCGGAGGGCACCATCATCAGTACCGGCCTGTCCAAATGGGCCGGCGCCGGCGGCTGGCGCCTGGGCACCTTTATCTTCCCGGCCGAGCTGAGGCCACTGCAGGACGCCATGGCGATCATCGCCAGCGAAACCTACACGGCGACCAGTGCCCCCATCCAGCACGCCGCCATTGCTGCTTTCAATGGTGGTGAGGATATTGAGGAATATCTGGTTCAGTCCCGCCGGGTGCTGAAAGTGGTGGGTGAATACATGCACCGCCGCCTGACCGACATGGGCGCGGTGGTTCAGAAGCCCGAAGGTGCGTTCTACCTGTTCCCGGACTTCTCCGGTTTCCGCGACCAGTTGGCCCGCAAGGACATCAAGACTTCCCAGGCCTTCTGCACCGCCCTGCTGGAGAATACCGGCGTCGCCATCCTGCCCTCCAGTGATTTCGGCTTCGTACCGGACCACCTGGGCGCCCGTTTGGCATTTGTCGATTTCGACGGTGCCGCGGCCCTGAACCTGGCCGGTGGCGACTACGCCGATCAGGAACTGGACGACAGCTTTGTCCAGCAGGCCTGCCCGAGACTGGTGCTGGCCATGGATAAAATGGAAAAGTGGCTGAACAGCCTGTAAGCCTGCCGTGCTAGACTGGCACCCTCACAGTTTCTGAAACCGCGGGGGTGCCATGTCTGACTCAGTTTCTCTCCAGGAAATCACCGATTTCACCGAAGCCCTGGCCCGCGAAGCCGGCGAACTGATCCGCCACGAGCGGGAAGAAAACACCCTGCGCACCGACTACAAACACCAGACCGAACTGGTCACCCACGCCGATGTGATGGCCGACGAGTTCATCACCGGCACCATCCGCGAACGTTTCCCCCACCACCGCATCCTCTCTGAGGAAACCATGCCGGATCTGTCCCAGGCGGAAGAACTGGAAACACCGCTGTGGATTGTCGACCCCATCGACGGCACGGTAAACTACGCCTACGGGCATCCCCAGGTTGCGGTATCCATTGCCTACGCCGAGAAGGGCAAAGTGCGGGTGGGCGTTGTGCACGCGCCGTTTCCAGGCGAAACCTTCCGGGCCACCGAAGGCGAAGGCGCCACACTGAATAACCAGCCTATCCGCCACAGCGGTGCGACCAACCCCAGGCAATCGCTATTCGCCACTGGTTTTCCGTACACCAAGGACAACCTGGAACCGCTGGTACGCCGCCTGGACGCCATGATTCACCAGTGCCGAGACCTGCGCCGGATCGGCTCAGCCGCTCTGGACATCTGCTGGGTGGCCTGTGGCCGGCTGGACATCTACTACGAAAACGTCAGCCCCTGGGACTTCGCCGCCGCCCGTCTGATCGCAAAAGAAGCTGGCGCTACGGTAGGCCATTTCGGGGAAGTTCCGGAGGGCTATCCGGCGGATCTCTATGGGCGGGATATTCTCATCTCGGCGCCGGCCGTGTGGGCGCCAGTGCGCTCAATTCTGCGGACTGCTTCGGGTTACGACTGAGTTTTATCGACATTTCACCGAGGCACGATCGGCACTGGCTGGAAGCCCTTTCCCGAAATTTCGGAGGCCATGGATGGCCGGAGAGAAGCGCACAGGGATGTGCTTGTAGCGGTTTCGGGAAAGGGCTTCCAGCCAGTGCCATTCTCCAAAACCATCAGGCTAGGGGTACACCACCTCCCAACCTTTATCCCCAGACCGCTTCGGACACCAATCCCCAGGCCTCGTCGAAATCACTCGTCGGCAAGCGCGAAAACGAAGACCGTACAAAGCGCTGAATCCGGCCTTCCACGAACACCATGACAAAGTCCGCACCACGGGCAGCCGTGGTTCTGGGCCGCAGTCCCTGGCGGATTTCGCCTTCTTTCAGGGTCTGGCGAATCTGGGTTTCCAGCCGTTCAAAGAACTGGGATGCCCGCTTTCTCAGGGATTCATCCTCCCCCATCAGTGCATCGCCGGTCAGCACACAACACAAGCCCGGATTACGCTCGGCAAACACCAGCACCAGATGCGACAGCTGCTGCAGGCGCACGCGCACATCCTCCTGTTCCTGCAGAATCACCTGGCAACGGGAAAACACCGCCTCCTCGGCAAATTCGATCAGCGCCTCAAACATTTTGCGCTTGCTGGGAAAATGCCGGTACAGCGCCGCTTCGGTAACGCCCACGGTTTTGGCCAGGCCGGCCGTGGTGATTCGGGCACCGGGATCGCTTTGCAACAGCTCGACTAGCGCCTGGAGAATAGACTCCCGGCGACTGGGTTTCTGGTTGGTCATGACAGGACTACAGCGCTCTGAAATTCTGGTTTTGGTTTTATATGCCCTCCCCTGCAAGGGAGGGACTTTTCAGAAAAAAGTGCCGTCGATCGGTGACGAGGCACTGGCATACAGCTTCTTGGGCATACGACCGGACAGGTAGGCTTCACGGCCGGATTCGATGGCCAGGCGCATGGCATTGGCCATTCTGATCGGGTCTTTGGCCTGGGCGATAGCGGTGTTCATCAGCACGCCGTCACAACCCAGCTCCATGGCAATAGTAGCGTCTGAGGCAGTACCCACGCCCGCATCCACCAGCACCGGCACCTTGGCGTTCTCGACAATCAGCCGGATGTTATAGCGGTTCTGGATACCCAGGCCGGAGCCAATCGGCGCCCCCAGAGGCATGATGGCCACGCAGCCCATATCTTCCAGGCGCATGGCCAGCAGAGGGTCGTCCGAGCAGTACACCATTACCTTGAAACCGTCTTTGATCAGCTCTTCGGCCGCGACCAGGGTTTCCGGCATGTTGGGGTACAGGGTCTTGTGTTCGCCCAGCACTTCCAGTTTGACCAGATCGTGACCGTCCAGCAGTTCCCGGGCCAGCTTGCAGGTGCGGACCGCATCTTTGGCGGTGTAGCAGCCGGCGGTATTAGGCAGGATGGTGTAGCTTTCCGGGGAAATCACGTCCAGCAGATTGGGTTCATCCGGGTTCTGACCCAGGTTGGTACGGCGTACCGCCACAGTCACGATCTCGGCGCCACTGGCCTCGATGGCGTGGCCGGTTTCCATCAGGTCGTGGTATTTGCCAGTGCCCACCAACAAGCGGGACTGGTACACCTTGCCGGCGATTTCCAGGGGTTTGTCTTCGGGGAGCTGAATCTCTGGTGTCTCTGTCATAACCTGCCTGAGTTATCTGGATAAAGTAAGAGCGGGAAACGCCTGGCTCTGGTGAGGTATCAACCGCCACCGATGGCGTGGACCACTTCCACCCGGTCACCCTCATTCAGGGTGAACTGCGGGTGCTGGCTGCGGGGCACAATGTCTTCGTTTACCTCCACCGCCAGGCGCTTTCCGGTCAGGGTGAGTTGTTCTATCAGGGCGGCAATGGTCGCTCCGCTCGGAAGTTCCATTGCCTCGCCATTCACCTGTACCAACATGGTTACCATTGCCTCCGTTACTTCTTCAGGGCTGCGACAATGAGCAACGCCCAGCCCACCATAAAACAGACGCCGCCCACCGGTGTCACCGGGCCCAGCCAATGGATTCCTGTCAGAGCCAGCAGGTAGAGACTGCCACTGAACAACAGCATACCGGCAAGCCAGAAGCCACAGGCCAGGGTCAGCAGCTTTCGCGGCAGGCCCAGCGCCGGCATCAGGCTCCCGGCCACCAGCGCCAGGGCATGGTACATCTGGTAGCTGACAGCCGTCTGGAACACCACAAGGCCGCGTTCAGACACCACATGGCGCAGACCATGAGCACCGAAAGCGCCGGCCATAACCGCCAGCAGGCCGGCGACGGCGCCGGCGACAAGTGCCCAGCGTACAATCCGGGTTCCGGGGTCAGCCGCAGTCACAGTGAATTTTCTCTCCGGTATCGAGATTCATCATGGTCAGGGCGCCGCCCCATACACAGCCGGTGTCCAGCCCGATAAACCGGTCGCTGCCGGTGTTGCCTTCCAGGGCAGCCCAGTGGCCGAACACCACTTTCACATCGTCCTGACGGGGATAGGTAAACCAGGGGGCAAAGCCCTCAGGCGCCCGATCGGCCGACTCTTTGGTAGCCAGCTCCAGACGGCCATCGCTGGCAATAAAGCGCATGCGGGTAAAATAGTTGGTAATCACTCGCCAGCGATCCATACCGGTGAGGGTATCACACCAGGCTTCGGGCTGATTGCCATACATTTGGCTGAAATATTCGCCCGCCTGGTCGCCCCGGATCACGGCTTCCACTTCCCGAGCACAGGCCACGGCCTGCTCCACACTCCAGATGTGCGGCAGGCCAGCATGGGCCATCACCAGGTTTCGGCCGGCGTCGTGCACGCACAGATGCTGCTGGCGCAGCCACTGGATCAGCCGGTCGTGATCCGGTGCGTCCAGAATGTCATGCAACGTATCCTTGCGCTTCGGTCTGTGGCCGCCAAGCGCGACCGCCAGCAGATGCAGGTCGTGGTTGCCCAGTACCACGACGGCGGCATCGCCCAGGCTTTCGATGTAGCGCAGGGTTTCCAGTGATGACGGCCCGCGGTTAATCAGATCACCGGCCACCCAGAGCCGGTCACGGGACGGCGAAAAATCGACTTTCGCCAGCACATCCCGCAGGCGATCGTAGCAACCCTGAATATCGCCTATGGCGTAGTCAGTCATCACTTACCTCGTTGTCCTCTGCCGGCAGCTTACCAGTGTCTGCCAGCAAATCCGCAATCCTGACATAGTCGGCCAGGCCCAGGTTTTCCGGGCGCAGGCCATCGTTGATTCCGAGGGACTGCAGCTGTTCTACGGTAACCATGGCCGCCAGCGCCTTGCGCAGGGTTTTTCGGCGGGCATTGAACGCGGTGCGTACCACTGCCTGCAGCGTTTTCAGGTCTTTCGCGGGGTACGGCAGTTCCTTGTGGGGCACCAGGCGGACAATGGCGGAGTCCACTTTCGGGGCCGGGCGGAAGGCGCCAGGGCCTACTTCGAACAGCGGCTGCACCTTGCAGAAATACTGGGCCATGATACCCAGGCGGCCGTAATTGTTGTCGCCCGGTACCGCCGCCAGCCGCTGCACCACCTCCTTCTGCAACATGAAGTGCATGTCCTGCACCACACCGCTCTGGGACAGCAGATGAAAGATCAGCGGGGTGGAGATGTTGTAAGGCAGGTTGCCGACAATGCGCAAAGGCCGGTCACTCACCAACTGGCTGAAATCGAAACTGAGGGCATCGGCCTCGTGAATCCGGAATTCCGGGTAGTTGAAGAACTTGGTGCGCAGCACCGGAATCAGGTCCCGGTCCAGTTCCACCACCTGCAAACGGGGATTGATGGCAAGGATTTCTTCGGTAATAGCCCCCAGACCGGGGCCGATTTCTACAATCGAGTCTTCCGGCTTGGGATTGATCGCGCGCACGATGCGTTCTATCACACCGGGATCATGCAGGAAGTTCTGGCCAAACCGTTTACGGGCCTGGTGCCCGTGTTTGTTGCTCATGACAGTTCTCCGGCCCGTGCGGCCTTGCGGCAGCGGGCCATCTGCTCGCCCACACGGATAGCGGTATGCAGGCTGCCGGCATCGGCCTTGCCGGTACCAGCCAGATCCAGGGCAGTGCCATGGTCAACCGAGGTACGGACAATGGGCAAGCCCAGGGTGATATTAACGGCCCGGCCAAAGCCTTGGAATTTCAGTACCGGCAGGCCCTGATCGTGATACATGGCCAATACCGCATCGGCATTGTCGAGCCAGTGCGGGGTGAACAGGGTGTCTGCCGGCAACGGCCCGGTCAGTTGAATTCCCTCGGCCCGCAGCTGTTCGAGGGTCGGCTCGATCACCTCGATTTCTTCCCGGCCCAGATGGCCCCCTTCACCGGCGTGAGGATTCAGGCCGGCCACCAGAATGCGAGGCCGCTCAATACCAAAAAAGGCTTTCAGGTCCGCATTCAGAATGCGCGTCACCTGAGTCAGCCGGTCCGGTGTAATGGCCGCAGAAACGTCTTTCAGGGGTAAGTGGGTGGTTACCAATGCCACCCGGAGTTCTTCCGTGGCCAGCATCATCACCACCCGTTCTACGCCACACAGCTCCTGCAGGAATTCGGTGTGGCCACTGAAGACGATGCCGGCTTCGTTGATAACGCCCTTGTGCACAGGTGCAGTCACCATGCCGTCAAAATCGCCATTCAGGCAACCCCGGGCGGCGATGGTCAGGGTGTCCAGCACGTACTGACTGTTACCCTGATCAAGCCGGCCGGCCACCGTGGAACCACAACCTTCAACATGCCGTACCGACAAATGACCCGCCCGGGTTGCTGCCGCCACACCTGGTTGCCAGTCATGCAGCTCAACCTGGAGTCCGAGCTGGCTGGCCCTGTCCCGTAGCAGTTCGCGGCTGGCAATCACCACCAGGCCGGCGTCCCGGCTCCCGGTTGCCAGTTGCAGGCACAGTTCCGGGCCGATACCGGCCGGTTCGCCGGCAGTGAGTGCCAGGATCACCGGTGTGCTCATGACGGGTCTGCTTCCTCGCTCTCCGGGTTCATATCGGCATATTCACCCTTGAACTCAACAAAGGCTTCGTCCCGAATCTCACGCAGCCAGTTCTGCAATTCCAGCTCGAATTTCCGCATGTAGATGGCCTGACGAGCCTGGGACTCGCGATTCTGTTCGGTCACGTCCTGGCGCCGGCGCTCCTCCACCTGCAGGATGTGCCAGCCAAACTGGGACCGAAAAGGCCCGAAATATTCGCCCACCTGCGCCTGATTCATGGCTTCTTCAAAAGCGGGCACCATCTGGCCCGGGCTTACCCAGCCCAGATTACCGCCGTCCGAGCCGGAGACCGGATCGTCCGAGCGTTCACGGGCCAGATCGGCAAAGTCGGCGCCATCCTGCAACTGCTGGTAGATCTCGCGAATGCGCTGCTCCGCCTGCACATCGGTCACCGCTTCGGAAGGCCGTACCAAGATATGCCGGACCCGGTGCTGCTGGATGAATTGCTGCTGCTCACCGCCGCGCTTGTCCATCACCATCACCAGATGAAAACCACTGTTGTTTTCCAGCACCTGCGAAGGCTCACCAACTTCCAGATCCGGTACCACCGGTGCGACCAGTGAGGGCAACTGGCTTTCAGATCGCCAGCCCATGTCGCCCCCTTCCAGGGCGTTGCTGGCATCGGATTCGGCAACCGCTACTTCCCGGAAGTCCCGACCGTTGGCAATCTGCTGGCGCAAGGCCTGTGCTGTCTCCCGGGCCTCATCCACCGACGCTTCGCTGGCCGGGTCGTCAACTTCGATAAAGATATAGGCCAGACGGTATTCGGCATCGGTACTGCCGTTGGCTTGCTGGGCCTGGAGATAGTTTTCCACTTCCCGGTCGGTAACGCGTACCCGGTTACCTACGCGACGCTGCTGCACCCGGCTGGTCAGCATTTCATTGCGGATCTGTTCCCGGGCCTGCTGATAGGTCACCCCTTCTTCCGCCAGCTGGCCTTCGAATTCGGCCAGGGTCATGCCGTTGCTGCGGGCAATATTGGCCAGGGTCTCGTTCAGCTCGTTGTCGCTGATGCGCATGCCCATCTGGTCGGCCATCTGCAGCTGCAGGGATTCCTGAATCAGTTGGTCCAGTACCCGCTGCTCAAGCAGTTCCCGGGGCGGCAGACCAGTGCCCTGCGCGCTCAGGCGACCGACAATGGTATTGATACGGGCGTCCAGCTCACTCTGGAGGATCACCTCGTCATCCACGATCGCAACCACACGGTCCAGCAGTTTTCGTTCGGCCTGAGCAGTCACTGACAGCACCACCATGGCCAGTGTCAGCAGAATTGTCAGTCCGTGGCGGACAGTCGCCTTCATAATCACCTCTTGGTTTGTAAAATCGTGATCGCAGCCGGGTCGGCCTGCAGATTCGGGTTCGTTCAACGGCGCGGGTTTCCGAACCTCCGGCGCTCTCGCTCGTCGTAGCCGTAGATGGCGTCCGCGATGTTGTCGGATGCACCGCCACTGCCGCCCAGACCTTTCAGTTCAATCCGGAACAGCAAGCGGGTGTCCAGTTCTTCGTCATCAGTCAGGTAGTTCTGGTGCACCACCTGAAAACTCCAGCAGCAGTTGTTATATTCCAGACCGGCAAGGGTGCCCACGGTTCGGTCGAGCTCAGAATCCCAGACCCAGCGACCAATGGCACTGACCTGGTCCGTTACCAGAAAGACCGTTCCAATGTCGGTTTGTTCCAGCTCATCCGGCCGGCTGTAGGTATGTCCGAGTGTCGCCAGGTAACGATAATCCTCGGAGTGGAAAATCAGCTGGCTGCGGCCCTCTTCGGTTTTCCGGGTTTCGTGATCCCACAGCAGGGAAGAACGAAGCTCCAGATTGTCGATGGGGTTCAGCACCAACTCGCCCGCCAGCGGTGAGCGGCTCCGGTCGGATGCGCCCTCGCCAAACAGATCCACTTCACGATCTTCGAAATAGCGCACCTGGCCAACACTCACCCGAGCCCGCTCCGCCCCGGTCAGGAGGTCATTGAAACGACTGGTGAGCGCCACCGTCAACTGGTTGGCGTCACCGACCCGATCCCCGCCGGTAAACCGGTCCCGCCGGAACAGCTGGTCAAAGCGGAAACTGCGGATGCCGGTATCAAAATCCGGGATATAGTTCTGATCGGATTCGGCATCGGCCCAGGCGTAATACAGCCGGGGCTCCAGGGTCTGGTTGTAGGGTACGTCAAACAGGCTGGATCGACGATCAAAGTACAAACCATTGTCCCACTCGAACACCGGCACGGTGCGGTCAAAGCCGGCGTCACCCAGGGTGTAGTCATCCAGCTCGTAGCGGGTGTAGTCGAGGCTGACCGAGGGACGACTGAAGCCCCAGAGCGCCCTCATGGGCAACGCCAGTTCGGGAATCGCCCGTAACCGCTGGCCGTTGGCCTTGTCCAGGCCGGTAAGGTTCTCATTGTCCCGGTAGAACCAGGTGTACTGGCTTTCCAGGTTCGCTTCCAGCCAGCCGGCTTCCAGCGAGCCACCGTAGATCACTTCCGGCAACTGGGCATAGGGTTTATCAACGTCGGCAATACGGTCAGGGATGGTCTGGTAGCCGTTCAGGTAGGCTTCAAAGTACTGATTGGCTCCGTAGTAACGGACACCACCCCGACGCTGAAGATGCGTCGCCTGGTCTATTTCGAGACTGCGGTTCAGATCGCTCAGGTAGTCCTCATCTGATATCACCGCGTAATCGCCGTAGCCGCTCCAGCCTCCGCCAAACGCCGCCCGGGTGGTCAAATCCAGGGCCCAGCGCTCGCCATTTTCACCCGGATTTTCATCCCGAAAAGCGGAATCATTGTCGATATACCCCAGCTGCAGCACCGATTCGCCATACCGACTGAGGTAGCGCCCCTCTACTTCCGTGAACAGGCCGCGACCGTGAATATACTGCGGTGTGAGGGTGGCATCATAATGGGGTGCCAGATTCAGATAGTACGGCAAGGCCAGATAAGCCCCGCTACCAGCGCTGGACGAGCCAAACTGGGGATACAGGAAACCGGTCTTGCGGCGGTCATCAATCGGGAAGGTAATGTAAGGCCAGTAGAATACCGGCGCATCCAACACTTCCAACCGCACGTGCCGTGCAGTACCAAAACCTTCCGCCTGATCCAGCTCGATGTCCGATGCCACAATCGACCAGTCGTTCTGGCCCGGACCACAGGTAGTGATCATGCCATCGGAGATAACCACCTGGCTTTCACTGACCCTGGACAGGGATGAGGCCTCGCCCCTGAGTTCCGACTCGTGCAGGAGAAACGTGGCCGTGTTGATATCCAGTTGCCCGGACTGGGTAGAATAGTTCGCGTCCTGCCCGGTCAGCAGAAAGCCTTCACCCCGGCTGACCAGCGGTCCTTGCAGTTGCAATTCGCCGGACTGCTGGTTGTACCGTGCCTCCGCGCCGGTCGCCTGGAACGGACCCTGGCGCAGGCGCACATCACCCTGCAGGTAGAGTTCGCTATCCAGTTCATAGCGGGCGTTCAAAGCACTGGCTTCCAGTGCCGCTGAACCATCGACACCCACGCCCGGCACCACAGCGCCATCGCCGCCAACCGTGCCAGGCAGATAACCGCCCTCGCAGAACACCGGCAGCCGTTCGGCCACTTCTGGCGGCAATTCACTGCGCGGGCGCCAGTCAATCTCAGCGGCGCTGGGGCTGCTACCCGCCCCCTCGGCACGTACGCCACTCGCTGCCAATGCCACGATGACGGCCAGGCTTGAAAGCCGGAACCTGGCGCACAACAAGGAGGAGCAATGGCTGGGCACGTTGACGAAATTCCTGTTCCATTTGAATGATGGCTGGGCGTAAGGGCACCTAGTTTACACGCGCCCTCAAGGCTTGTTAACGGAAAGCCCGCTGCAATTCCGTTTTACCCTCTTTATACTCCGGTGCAGAGAGTGCCCGGTTAACGCGCCGGCCATCATCCACCGATCCAGGAATGCTGATCTGACCATGGATAACCGTTTGCAGTTGCTGACCCGCTGGGTCAGGCAAATTCCCGGCTTCTCGGCCGCCAGCCCGACACCGGTTTCCGGCGACGCCAGTTTTCGACGGTACTTCCGGGTCTGGAAAGACGTGCCGGGCGGGCAACCCGCCCCCTTCATTGTGATGGATGCTCCACCGGAGCACGAGGACTGCGTTCCGTTTGTGGCCATCGCCCGGCACTGGCATCAACACGGTATCGCCGTGCCCGCCATTGCCGCCGAGGATCTTGAGCAGGGTTTTCTGTTACTGGAAGACCTGGGCGATCAGTTGATGTTAACCGCCCTGGAACAGGGCGATGCGGACACCCTATATCGGGCCGCACTGGACGAACTGGCGAGTATTGCCGGGCTGGACGACCCGGCAGACTATCCACTACCCGCCTATGATCAAGCCCTGATGGACCGGGAGATGGCGCTATTCCCGGACTGGCTGCTGGAAAAACACCTGGGCCTGGAGCTCGACAACCAGGAACGTGCGCTGCTGGACACCGCCTTCGGTCTGCTCCGTGAAAGTGCTCTGGCGCAGCCGGAAGTCACCGTGCACCGTGACTACCACTCCCGCAATCTACTGATCCGTGATAGCCAGGCTGCCCCCGGCGTGATCGACTTTCAGGATGCCGTACGCGGCCCCATCACCTATGACGCCGTCTCCCTGCTTAAAGACTGCTACGTGCGCTGGCCGGAAGACCGCCTGGCAAGCTGGCTGGAGCATTTTCGTAACGCCAGCCAGCAGGCCGGTTTGCACCGCGCTGATGCAGATACTTTCCGGCAGTGGTTTGAGCTCATGGGCATGCAGCGCCATCTGAAAGCCGCCGGCATTTTTGCCCGCCTCGCCATTCGCGACGGCAAGACCGGCTACCTGGCTGACATTCCCCGCACCGTCAGTTATCTGCGAGATGCCAGCGCCCGGCAACCGGCCTTCCGGCATTTTCACGAGTGGCTCTGCAGCACCGTGATTCCGGCCATCGAACAGCGCATTGGCCCGCTGCCGGAGCCGGGAGTTCGCTGACCATGAAGGCTATGATTCTCGCCGCCGGCAAAGGCGAGCGTATGCGCCCGCTGACCCTGACCACCCCCAAGCCGTTGCTGTCAGCCGGGGGCCAGCCCCTGATCGTTCATCATATCGAGCGCCTGCGCGACGCCGGTTTCAGCGACATTGTGATCAACCATGCCTGGCTGGGGGAACAGATTGAAGCCCGGCTGGGGGATGGCGAGGCCTTTGGTGTCAGCATTCGCTACTCTGCAGAGGGTGAACCGCTGGAAACCGCCGGGGGCATCATCCGGGCCCTGCCTCTGCTGACCGACGCGGGCGACGACTGGTTCCTCGTGGTCAACGGTGACATCTGGAGCGATTTCGATTTCAGCCAGCTCCTGGCCCCGGCCGATGCCGATGCCGATGCCTTGCTGGTGATGGTCTCAAATCCGCCCCACCACCCGGAAGGGGATTTTCATCTTCAGGACAACGGCTTTCTGAACCCTGACGGGGCCGATAAACTCACCTTTTCCGGTATCAGTCTGCTGCACCGGCGCCTGTTTGATGAACTGGACGATGCCGCCGGCAAACTTGGCCCGGTGCTGCGCAGGGCCATGGCCCGCAACCGGGTCACCGGCCTGCATCATAACGGCCAGTGGGTGGACGTCGGCACACCAGAACGATTGCAGAGCCTGGACCAGTGGCTGCACGAAAGGGCCCGGACATCATGAGGCAGAGCAATCCACCCGCCCTGCCGGCGAGAATGGAGTCGTCGTTCCAGGAACTGCTGCAGGAACTGTCCAGTTGCGGACATCAGGCCAGCACCCTGCTGGAGCGCGCGCGCCTGCCGCGCTGGTACCGCAAGCCACTGTTCTTTTTTCTGGGTTACATTGCCAAGGCCGATGGCCGGGTCCGGGAACCGGACATTCATTATGCCGAAGCCCTGATGAAAGCCCTGGCCCTGTCGGCCAGGCAACGCCGCAAAGCCATCGATCAGTTTCGCAAGGGCAAGGACACTGACCATCTGCCCCTGCGCCAGGGCCTGATACTGCGCCTGGCCTTGCTGCTGTGGCCGGCACCAGCCCTGAAAACCGCTATCTGCCTGTGCCATGGCGCACAAATCCTGGGCCAGCCCGGCAAGGCCCGGCGCTACCGCTGCGAAGACGCCATCAGCCATATGGGGTTGCCCGTTGTCATCAGCGATGACATTTTCGAAAGCTACGCCAGCAAAGTGTGGATTCGCACTGCCGCGCCGCCGCAAAAGCCGGCCACCTACGAGCAGGCTTGCCAGATTCTGGGCGTAACCCGGCGAGATTCGCTGGAGACCATCAAACGCGCTTACCGCAAACAGGTTTCCGCCTGCCACCCGGACAAACTGGCGCAACAGAAACTGGCGCCCTCGGAAGTGGCGATGGCAAAAGACCGGTTGTTACGTTATCAACAGGCCTGGGAACTGATTCGCCAGAGACATCGGGCACTTTAATCCCCGCTGGCCGACCGGTTTTTCAGCCAGGCACTGACCCGGCTGGCAACCCGCATCGCATCTTCAGCCCGGAGTGGTCGATTGAGGGCCACGGGCTGACGGTCGTAACCGGCCACGTCCGCGCGAGCAAACGCCGCCGCCCGCGCCTGGCCCTCTGCCCCGGAGCGACCACCGGAACCATGCAGATCCAGCACCGGCCATCCCTGCCCTCCGTTTCGCTCCTTCAACAACGAGGGCAAGGTGGCGGACCGTCGGGCCGGGAACCGGGGGGCCAGCCAGGCCACCGCGGACACGGCCGCGGAGTCCGCCGCCCAGTCCGTCACATAATCAGCGGACCAACCAATGCCCAATACGCCCGCACGCTCATAGCCACGCTGCTGCAACGCTTCCACACCCGCGGACAGAACCGCACGAACCGAATTCCGGAAATCCGCAGCCACGTCATCAAGAGGCGGCTCCTCGGCGACATCAATCATGACCGAATCCGGTGTATTCCCGCCCTGATCCGGATTTTGTCCGGCGTCATCATCCAGGCTGGGCACCAAGGCCTCAATGCGATGCCGACGCACCGCCTCCGGAGGCAGCCCAAGGCCAACGGTCATCACGGCAACGCCCCGCTCCGCAAGAGCCACCCGCAACGGCCCCAATACACCCTCATCGGCCGTCTGGCCTTCGTCGGCCAGAACCAGTAAAGCACCGGTTGCCGGCGTAATGTATTCCGGCAGGAACAAGCCCAGCGCCCGGCCTTCGTCGTCGAGATCGAGCCAGACAGCCTGCTCCGGGTAGCGCCGTGCCAGCGCCCACTCTCCCAACCCCGTTGAGAAGCCCGATCTTGACGCCGGACTAACCTTAGCCACAGGCTCTTCTTCCTCACTCCCCTGCGCCTCATCCTGGGCCACAGCGGCGCCCAGCCAGCCGCTGATCAAGAACAGACAAAGTAACCTGATTGCTTTCAACCCCATGAGCCCATGCACCTATCCCGCTGCGAAAATCACCGGCAAACTGATAGACTAGCAGGGTTGCCCAGAGGCCGATAATTCACTACACCGAGAGAGCCCCGATGAACCCATATCTGATTGCCCCATCCATCCTCTCCGCCGATTTCGCCCGCCTGGGCGAGGAAGTCGACAATGTACTGGCCGCCGGAGCCGACGTGGTGCACTTCGATGTGATGGACAATCATTATGTCCCCAATCTCACCATCGGGCCCATGGTATGCGAGGCCTTGCGCAAGCATGGCGTGACCGCCCCCATCGACGTGCACCTGATGGTGTCTCCGGTGGATGACCTGATCCGCATGTTTATTGACGCCGGCGCCAGCTACATCACCTTCCACCCGGAGGCCAGCAACCACATCGACCGTTCCCTGCAACTGATCCGCGACGGCGGCTGCAAGGCCGGGCTGGTGTTTAACCCGGCTACCCCGCTGAGCTACATGGACTACGTGATGGACAAGCTCGACATGGTGCTGCTGATGTCAGTGAACCCGGGATTCGGTGGCCAGAAGTTCATCCCGGGCACCCTCGACAAGCTCAAGGAAGCCCGCAAGAAGATTGATGCCAGCAACTACAACATTCGCCTGGAAATCGATGGCGGTGTGAAAACCGACAACATCCGGGAAATCGCCGAGGCCGGCGCCGACACCTTCGTGGCCGGCTCTGCCATATTCAACACTCCCGATTACAAGGCCACCATCGACGCCATGCGCGAGGCACTGGAGCAGGCCCGCAAGGTGATCGGCGGATGAGCCTGAAAGGCCTGTTCAACGCCCGCTGGCCGGGCGTCGCCCTGTTTGATCTGGACGGCACGCTGGTGGACAGCGCACCGGATCTGGCCGCCGCCGTGGATCAGATGCTGGAGCACCTGGGGCGTAGCCCGGCAGGCCTGGACAAGGTTCGCAACTGGGTTGGCAACGGCGCCCAGGTTCTGGTGCGCCGGGCCCTGGCCGGAAAAACCGATTGGGAACCCGCCACCGCCAAAGACGACGCGCTGTTCAACGACGCCCTGGCCATTTTCTATCACGCCTATGGCCAGATGAATGGCCAGCATTCCGTGGTATTTCCCGGCGTTCATGACTGCCTGGAACACCTGAAGCAACTGGGCTGCCGGATGGCCGTGGTCACTAACAAACCTGACCAGTTTGTTCAGCCCTTGCTGGAAAAAACCGGTCTGGCTCAATGGTTCGACCTCTCGGTCGGTGGCGATACCCTGCCAGTGAAAAAACCGGACCCGGCGCCCTTGCTGCACGCCATGGAAAAACTGGGCGGCACACGGGGCACCACGGTGATGGTCGGGGACTCCAAGGCAGACGTCAATGCAGCCCTGGCAGCAGGCATCCCCTGCGTCGCCGTGAGGTATGGCTATAACTTTGGCGGCTCCGTTGACAGTCTCGGTGCAGATGCTGTTGTTGATTCGCTGGCCGAGCTTTTGTAATCTCGCAAGGACGTTTTATTTTGAACACATCAATTCGGGAGATTCCTGCCGTGCAGGGACTGAATCTGACTGCAGCGCGAGGCATCCTGACAACCCGCGCAACACGATGGTGGCGATGGCGCACCGGCTGAGCAAGCCCCGGGGCTGATGGCGTATGCCTGCTTGCCCGCACCACCGGTCACAGCGGTGTAACACCGTTCTGACAAAACGCAGATCAGATTTCAGGAAACCGAACCATGACACCCGAGCAATTCCACGAGCTCGCTGAAGCCGGCTATAACCGCATCCCTGTGTACCGCGAAGTTCTGGCGGATCTCGACACGCCCCTCAGCACCTATCTGAAACTGGCCAGCGGGCCATACTCCTACCTGTTTGAATCGGTACAGGGTGGCGAGAAATGGGGCCGCTATTCCATTATTGGCCTGCCCAGCCAGGAAGTGCTGAAAGTCTTCGACCACCGCATTGAAGTCAGCCGCAACGGCGAAGTGGTCGAGCAGGCAGAGGTGGATGATCCCCTAGCTTTCGTGGACGACTACCAGAAGCGATTCAACGCCCCGGACCTGCCCGAGCTGCCCCGGTTCAACGGTGGCCTGGTGGGCTATTTCGGCTACGACACCGTGCGCTACATCGAGAAGCGCCTGCGCCACAGCTGTCCGCCCGACAAAATCGGCACCCCGGACATCCTGCTGATGGTGTCCAATGAAATCGTGGTGTTCGACAACCTGCGCGGCAAGCTGCACCTGATTGTGCATGTGGACCCAACAGCCAATGGTGCCTATGAACAGGCCCAGCGACGCATCGACGAACTGGAAAGCCAGCTGCACCGCCAGACCGCCAACGCCCCCCGCACACCGGAACATCTGCGCGGCAAGGTGGTGGACGAGAGCGACTTTATTTCCGGCTTTACCCAGGACAGATTCGAAGCGGCGGTGGACAAGATCAAGGGCTACGTGCTGGATGGCGATGTCATGCAAACCGTCATTTCCCAGCGCATGTCGATTCCGTTCGAGGCACCGCCTTTGAACCTCTACCGGTCGCTGCGCGTGCTCAACCCGTCACCGTATATGTACTTCCTGGATCTGGAAGACTTCCACATTGTCGGCTCATCTCCGGAAATCCTGGCCCGGGTGGAAGATGAGGAAGTCACCGTCCGGCCCATCGCCGGCACACGCAAACGCGGCGCCACCGATGCCGAGGACAAAGCCCTGGAAAAGGAACTCTTGGCCGACCCGAAAGAGATCGCCGAGCACCTGATGTTGATCGACCTGGGCCGCAACGACGCCGGCCGGGTGTCGGAAACTGGCACAGTGAAGCTGACCGACAAGATGATCGTGGAGCGCTATTCCCACGTGATGCACATTGTCTCTAACGTGACCGGTCGACTGAAAGAAAACACCAGCTGCCTGGACGTGCTGCGCGCCACCCTGCCCGCAGGCACCCTCAGCGGCGCGCCGAAAATCCGCGCCATGGAGATTATTGACGAGCTGGAACCGGTAAAGCGCGGCGTGTACGGCGGTGCGGTCGGTTACCTGTCGTTCAACGGCAACATGGACACCGCCATCGCCATCCGCACCGCGGTCATCAAGGACAACACCCTGCACATCCAGGCCGGCGCCGGCGTGGTGGCAGACTCCATTCCCCGCCTCGAATGGAAAGAAACCATGAACAAGGGCCGCGCCATTTTCCGTGCCGTGGCCATGACCTACAACGACTACGACCATTGAGGCGGAGGAACAGATTATGTTGCTGATGATCGATAACTACGATTCCTTCACCTACAACGTGGTGCAGTACCTGGCTGAGCTGGGTGCCGACGTACAGGTATACCGGAACGACGAAATCACCATTGAACAAATCGAAGCTCTGAACCCCGAGCGACTGGTGATTTCCCCGGGCCCCTGCACGCCGAACGAGGCGGGGATCTCCATGGACGCCATTCGTCATTTCGCCGGCAAACTGCCTATCCTGGGCATCTGCCTGGGCCACCAGTCCATCGGCCAGGTATACGGCGGCGACGTCATCCGGGCAGGCAAGGTAATGCATGGCAAAGTGTCAGCGGTGTACCACAAGGATGCAGGTGTGTTTCGCGGCCTGAACAATCCCTTGCAGGCTACCCGTTACCACAGCCTGGTGATCGACAAGAACACTCTGCCCGATTGCCTGGAAGTGACCGCCTGGACCCGCAACGACGACGGCTCCGTTGAAGAAATCATGGGCGTACGCCACAAGACCCTGCCCATCGAAGGCGTGCAGTTCCACCCCGAGTCGATCATGACCGAACAGGGCCATGAACTGCTGCGCAACTTCCTGAGAACATAACAAGAGGCCGACGACCCCATGGACATGAAACAAGCACTGAACCGCATTGCCT
Source organism: Marinobacter sp. EVN1 (assembly GCF_000475375.1). Lineage (NCBI taxonomy): Bacteria > Pseudomonadati > Pseudomonadota > Gammaproteobacteria > Pseudomonadales > Marinobacteraceae > Marinobacter > Marinobacter sp. EVN1. The sequence goes on along the minus strand of NZ_AXCB01000045.1, from coordinate 222,484 downwards.
CCAACCTGGACCTGTCCCGGGACGAAATGAAGGATGTGATGCGTATTGTGATGAACGGCGAAGCCACCGACGCCCAGATCGGCGCCTTCCTGATGGGCCTGCGCCTGAAGAGCGAAACCATCGACGAAATCACCGGCGCCACCGAAGTCATGCGCGAACTGGCCACCGGCGTGACGGTTAACGCCGAGCCTTTGGTGGATATCGTCGGCACCGGTGGCGACGGCGCCAACCTGTTCAACGTATCCTCCGCCGCCTCGTTTGTGGTGGCGGCTGCCGGCGGTTATGTCGCCAAGCACGGCAACCGGGGCGTGTCATCGAAAAGCGGAAGCGCCGACCTGATTGAGAAAGCCGGTATCAACCTGAACATGAAGCCGGAAGAAGTCGCCCGCTGTGTCGAGCAGATCGGCGTCGGCTTCATGTTTGCCCCGGCCCATCACGGCGCCATGAAACACGCCATTGGCCCACGCCGGGAACTGGGTTGCCGGACCATCTTCAATATTCTTGGCCCCATGACCAACCCGGCCGGCGTGACCCGTCAGCTGATTGGCGTATTCACCAGGGAACTGTGCCGGCCCATGGCGGAAGTGCTGCAGCGTCTGGGCGCCGAACACATCATGGTGGTCTGTTCGAAAGACGGCCTGGATGAAATCAGCCTGGCCACCGTCACCCATGTGGCGGAACTGAAAGATGGCGAAATCACCGAATACGACCTGACCCCGGAAGACCTGGGCATCAAGAGCCAGTCGCTGGTGGGCCTGTCGGTGGATGGCGCTGATGAGTCACTGGCACTGATCAAGGCCGCTTTCGGCCGCAGCCACGACGAAACCACCGAAAAAGCCCGCGACATGATCGCCCTGAACGCCGGCGCAGCCATTTATGTCGCCGGCCTGGCCAGGACCGCCAAAGAAGGCGTCGATATGGCACTCGATGCCATGGGTTCGGGACTCGCGGCCGGCAAGATGTCAGAGCTGGCTGATTTCTCCCAGTGTTTTTAACGGCCATGAGTTCCTGAAGGCCATTGCCAAGTTTGACGAGCCGGTGATGGGGGCCTTTCCAAAACTGTCTGTAGCCATGGATGGCTACAGCCAAGCCCTACAGGGACGTACTTGTGGGCGTGTTTTGGAAAGGCCCCCATCATCGGCTCCAGCACCCAATTTTGTAGGCACGAGATGACTGAACGACATTTGGACAAAACTCCCACGATTCTCCGGAAAATCGTTGACCGAAAATGGGAAGAAATTGATGAACGTAAGCCCAAGGTTTCGATTGCAGACCTGAAAGCCATGGCCGGCGATCAAGCTCCAGCGCGTGGATTCGCCAATGCCCTGCGCACCCGCATCGAAGCTCAGCGGCCAGCAGTCATTGCCGAGATCAAGAAGGCGTCACCCAGCAAAGGCATCCTGCGAGATCCCTTTGAACCGGAACGCATCGCCGAAAGCTACGAACAAGGCGGTGCGGCTTGCTTGTCAGTGCTCACCGACCAAGATTTCTTCCAGGGCCACGAAGACTACCTGAAAGCCGCCCGCGCGGCCTGCAGCCTGCCGGTGATCCGCAAGGACTTCATGGTGGCGCCCTATCAGGTGTATGAAAGCCGGGCCATTGGCGCCGACTGCATTCTGCTGATTGCCGCCTGCCTGACCAAAGACCAGATGCAGGAACTGGAGGGCATCGCCCACGAGATTGGCCTGGATGTGCTGGTGGAGGTGCATGATGGCGAGGAATTGGACGATGCGCTTACCCTGAGCACGCCGCTGGTAGGCATCAACAACCGCAATCTGCACAACTTTGAGGTGTCGCTGGACACCACCTTTGAACTGCACCACCGGATTGCCGAAAACCGACTGACCATTACCGAGAGCGGGATCATGACCCGTTCAGATGTTGAGGCCATGACCAGCCGGGGCATTTACGGATTTCTGGTGGGTGAGTCGTTCATGCGCGCGCCAGATCCGGGTGAGAAACTGCAGGAGCTGTTCGGCTGATTCACAGGATAAACGGGTGAGGCAAGTATGGACGCAGAGACCGGCAAGGATTCCGACAACCCGATACTGACCGGCCCCTTCTGGCCGGTTTTCTTCCGCTATGCCCTGCCCTCAGTGGCGGGGTTGCTGGCACTGACCACCGCCAACATCGTTGACGGCATTTTCATTGGCAACTTCGCCGGCGCAGATGCCCTGGCGGCTCTGAACCTGCTGATTCCCTGGTTTACCCTGCTATTCGGCATGGCGCTCGCCCTGGCCATTGGTGGTACCGTTCGGGCTGGCCGCTATCTGGGCGAAGGCAGGACCGACGCCGCATCTGCCATCTTCAGCAAGTGCCTGATGGCCACTCTGGCCCTGGCTCTGGCCGGAGCACTGGCGGGGTTGTTGTTCCATGATGGGATCTATCGTCTGCTGGGTGCTTCGCCCGACATCTACCCGCTGATGTCCGAATATTTTCTGGTGATCATCTGGGTGCTGGTGGCCCAGCTGGTCACCATGGTGTTGTATTACTTCGTGCGAGTAGACGGCTTCCCTGGGCTGGCAACCACGGCTCTGGTAACAGGAGCCGCCGCCAATATCCTGCTGGACGCCCTGCTGGTGGGCTACCTGGATTACGGTTTGCGCGGCGCAGCCATCGCCACCGGCCTGGCCCAGGTGCTGCAGTTCGCGGTTCTGGCCTGTTACTTTCTCAAGCCGGAACGCAAGCTTCATTTCCAGCTTCAGCAAAAACACTGGCAGGAGATTCCCCAGGCGTTCGCCAATGGCGTTTCGGAGTGGATCAACGAACTCTCCGTGGGGCTGGTTATGCTGTTGATCAACTGGCTGTTGATGACCACTCAGGGCGTGGCGGGGGTAGCCGCCTTTACCGTGGTGAACTATCTGATCTTCCTGAGCCTGATGGTGTTCTATGGCATTTCAGACGCCATGCACGTGCTGATCAGCCACAACCTCGGGGCCGGCAATGCCGAACGTATCCGGCGCTTCATGGGCTGCGGGGCCACCGTCATTCTGAGCCTGGCACTGACGCTGGTGGTCACGGTGTGGCTGTTTGGAAATCAGGTTGTCCGCCTGTTTCTGGACACCACGGCAGACCCGGCCACCGCGGCCCTGGCAGACCGTTTTCTGACCATCCTGTGGCCGCTGTTTCTGGTCAACGGCATCAACGTGTTGCTGTCGGTGTATCTGACGGCCATGCATAAGGCCCTGCCTTCAGCCCTTGTCGCCTTTTCCAGAAGCCTGGTGCTGCCCGCACTGCTGCTGGTCGGCATTGCCCGCTTTGCGCCGGAATGGCCGCTACTGCTGGCACTGCCACTGGCGGAATGGCTCACCTTCGGCCTCGCAATAGCCCTGTTTTTACGCTTCCGGCCGCAGCGGGTGATCACCGTTCCCGGCTAATTGTAAAAAATGTAAAACCATTTCACCTGCAATAGATTCTCATTTAGATTTACTCCAAATTCAGGAATTTGGAGCGTCGACATGGGACCGTCTGCCCGGGCAATTGCCGAACAGGCAAGTTTTCAGGCTTTCCTGCATGGTTACCTTCAGGAAGTTGATCCCGGCGACTGGCAGACCGCCAGCCAGCGCACCCAGGATCCGACAGGCCGGTTCTCGGGGCCTTGGGTATGCGAACTGACTCTGAACAGCCAGCGCTCCCGCCTGGCCATCGATATTGTCTACCGCTCCGCTCTGGGCCGACACCGCTACGGCAAGGTACGACAGTGGCTCAGCGGTCGTCATTGCTGGGCCGACATCGACCCTTTTCAGGCAATGTGTCTCTTGGCCCGTGAACTCTATGCGTTATCCGGCGGCATGGTGCCCGAGCTCCGAAAACTCCGGGAACTGGAGTTCCTGCATCGGCTCACCGACAGCTACGGGGTCATGACCCGTTACGTCGAACACAGGCGCAACGATTGCCGGCTTCTGGCCAACCGGTTTATCGATTCAGAACAGTCTCTGTTGTTCGGACACACCGCCCATCCCACTCCCAAGAGCCGCCAGGGGATGTCGGAATGGCAGCAGCATGCCTACGCGCCGGAGCTGACCGGGCGCTTTCAGCTGCACTACTTTCTGGTTCATCGGGATTGCGTCCTGGAGGATTCTGATGGTCCTTTACCAGCCAGTACCATGGCCGAATCTCTGTTGCAGGACAGTCAAGCCTCCCTGAACCTGCCGGACAATCATGTCCTGATTCCGGCCCATCCTCTGCAGGCTCAGTGGTTGATGACGCAGCCCGGGGTGCTGGACGCCATCGCCCAGGGATTGATTCACCCACTGGGCTCGCTTGGTCCGGAATTTTCTGCGACGTCATCGGTACGCACTGTTTACTGCGAGCAAGCTGAATGGATGCTGAAGTTCTCCATTCCAGTCAAGGTGACCAACTCGCTGCGGATCAACAAGGCCCACGAGCTGAAAGCGGGGGTGGTTATGTCCCGGCTGCTCCGGCAAACCGGTTTTGGTGAAGCCGAGCCCGGCTTCCGGATCCTTCAGGACCCGGCCTATCTGACCGTTATGCTACCCGGGCTGACCGAAAGCGGCTTTGAAGTGATTTTCCGGAACAACCCTTTCCCGCCGGGGCAGGACCAGGGGGTGATCAGCATTGCCGCCCTGACCCAGGATCCCCTGCCGGGCCGGAATTCCCGGTTACTGGATCTGATCGAGGGCCTGGCATTGAACGAGAACCGCAGCCTGGCAGCCGTCAGCCGGGACTGGTTCCAGCAGTATCTATCATGCGCGATTGGCCCGGCACTGCGGCTTTATGATGAGCATGGCATTGCCCTGGAAGCCCATCAGCAGAACAGTCTGCTGGATGTCAGCGGGGGCTATCCACGCTGTTACTACTACCGGGACAATCAGGGTTACTACCTCTCGGAGAGCTTGCGCGGGCCACTCACAGAGCAATGTACCGACCTGAAAGAAACCCCGGAGTTGTTCTACCGGGACGCCATGATCCGCGACAGGTTCTGCTACTACCTGATCGTAAACCAGCTGTTTTCGGTAATTGCCCGCTTTGGCATTGACGACCTGATACCGGAAACCCTGTTGATCCAGCAATTCCGACATTTTCTACATGCCGAGCACAGCCGGCTTCATGGCCCGGCACAGGCGCTCGTCAAGTCGTTACTGGAAGACAGCCGTCTACCCTACAAAGGCAATCTGCTGACCCGGGTCAACGATGTTGACGAGCTGAATGCAGAGCTGGAGATGGCAGTCTACACCAGTATTGCCAACCCACTCCGCCGCGATACCCGGGCAACACCGAAAGGCAGCACCGCCGTCCCGGCAGTCGAGGTAAGCCATGGTGTTGCCTGAACCGAGAGCCTTATCCAAAGCCCCCATGGCAGGACTGCAACCGGTGACCGCCCTGAGCGAGTTACCGGCCCAACGGGTGCTGCGGCAGCTGCTTGAAGCCCTGATGTTTGAAGGGGTGATTGCGTACCATCCGGGCGATTGCAACCGCACCGGATGGCAATGGCTGAGCTTCCAGGCTGGCAATCTGCACGGACGTTGCCGAGCCCGCATTCGGGGCTTTGGCCGACTGAGACTGGACACCAGTTCCCTGACCCTGGAGCGGCACCAGAAACCGGTGTCGCTCTCGCTGACCACGCTGGTTGCACAGCTTCCGGCAACGAACTCACAACAGCAATCTCTGTTAACGGAGCTGCTGGCCACGATCAGCAACAGTGAACGGCTGGACGCCCTGCGCAAGGCCCGGCATTCCGGAGACCGCCGGAACCTGCATGGCGAAGCTCTGGACAGCGCCCTGCACGAAGGCCACCCCTACCATCCCTGTTTCAAGAGCCGACTCGGATTCCAGGGCGATGATCTGGTGCACTATAGCCCGGAAACCAGCACCGGATTCAGACTCCATTGGGTGGCAGTTCCCCGACACAATCTGGATTCCCAGTTACCGTCTTCAGACATGGCTTTCTGGCAATCAGAACTGGGCCAGGAACAGGCTTATCTGCTACGGGCAGCATTCCACCGGGCGGGCGTTGACTGGCAACAATATGGCGCGCTGCCAACCCACCCATGGCACTGGCAGAAACTCAGCCAGGGTCCCGAGTCCGGCCGGCTTGAGGCACTGGGCATCAAATGCCTGGGGCCTCTGGGAGACCGTTACCATCCAGGGCAGTCGCTCAGGTCTCTATTCAATGCCAGCCGGCCAGCGAAAGCCTGCGTCAAACTGCCTTTGGGCATTCACAATACCTCGTCACGCCGGCATCTGGAGCCCCATTCCGTGCCATCGGCTCCTGCCATCAGCCGTTGGCTCGAGTCCATTGTCGCCGGCGATCCACTGTTTGATACCAGCTACCCACTACGTCTGCTGCCCGAATATGCCAGCCTGGGCGTTGCCGCGCGCGAAGAGCAGGGAGCAAATAATTCGGAGCTTGCGGGGGAGCTGGCCGCCATCTGGCGCGCCAGCATCGGCTCCCGGCTTCATGAGGGTGAGCAGGCCATCCCCTTAAACGCCCTGTTCCAGTGGCAACCTGACGGCATGCCCTTTATTCACCCCTGGGTGGAGCATTATGGTCTGGTCCCCTGGCTGGAGGCCACGCTCAAGGCTGTCATTCTGCCAGTCTGGCATATGCTCGCTGCCCACGGCGTCGGTCTTGAGGCTCATGCCCAGAACAGCCTTCTGGTGGCGCGCAGCGGCTGGCCCAGAGCACTGATGCTTCGGGATTTCCACGACAGCGTCGAGTACGCCCGGGACTATCTGCCCCAGACTATCCCCGAACCGAACTTCGGCCCCCGGCAGGCATTCTACGATCAGGCACCGGACAACCAGTATTACCGCATGAGCAACCCGGAAGCCCTGCGCGAGCTGGTGATGGATACCCTGTTTATCTTCAATCTCAGTGAGCTCGCGCTGGTCCTGGAAGAGGCCTACGGATTTAACGAGGCGCTGTTCTGGGATCGGGTCCGGACAATCCTGACCAATTACGCAAGACAACATTCAGATCTGAGGTCCCGGCTGGGTCGGCTGGGATGGGATCAACCACACCCGCTCACCGAGTCGCTGCTGCGCAGCAAACTTCAGCCAGACAGCGAGCAGCCTCGCCACCGGGTGCCAACCCCCCTGGCCCCGGGCCCCAACGACACCCTGATGCCCTTCATTGATCACCATCACAAGAGGTTACCGTGACTGCACCTTTGTTCTATGTCGACAACATGCCTTACACGCAACCGGACTGCGACCAGATAGTCCAGTGCCTGGAGGAGCGCCCTGAATTTCAGGAGCCGGCCGGTTGCCGATTTGCGGTCTGCCTGCAGGACACCGCCCACTGGCTGGCCCTGTGCCTCTGGCTGAAATCCCTTGGCGCCAGTGTGCTGCCCATTCATTCCGGCACCCCCTATGCTGCGGCCCGAACCCTGGCCGAGAGCACGGGCTGCACCTACCTGCTGTTTGGCGAGCAACTCCAGGAAGTCACGCCCGAAGTCATTCGCGGGAAAGCGAAGACGACCTGCGCCGAAGGCGGAGAGCTGATTCAGCTCAGCTCCGGCACCACGGGCAACCCCAAAACCATCACACGGCCCTGGAACGACATAGAACGGGAACTGGCCGCCTATGTTGCCCAGTTCACTGAGGCCATGACCTTGATACCGGTGGTCGCATGCCCGGTGACGCACTCCTACGGTCTGATCTGTGGTGTGCTGGCAGCCCTGCAACGGGGCATCGCCCCCCAGGTGGTCACCAACCTCAATCCACGTTCTATTCTTGCAAGGCTGCGCGCAGTACCCGAGCATCTGCTCTATGCCTCTCCGACCCTGGTCAGCTTGCTGATACGGATGCTGCCTGAAAACCAAAGACTGCACAGCGTCATGCTGTCCGGGGCGCCCCTGCCCGCCCCCGTGCTGGACCAGCTTCGAAACCGCTGCCTGCGCGTTTGCCAGCAATATGGCTGTTCGGAAGCCGGCTGCGTGGCGCTGAGCCCGGACGTGACTGAGCCTGGCCAACTCGGCCTGCCGTTATCGCATGTGTCAGTGCAGGCCGGGGGCTCCCCAGGGCAACCGGATGAAATCCTGATCACGGTTAAAGCCACCGGACAGCGCATTCACAGCAGGGATCTGGGCTATTTCGACCAGCAGGGTCAGCTGCATTTCCTGGCCCGCTCCGATGACACCATCAACGTTGCCGGCATCAACGTCTATCCGGGGGCCGTGGAAGACGTGTTTCTTGGCTATCCCGGGATTCGAGAGGCGGTGGCCTTCAAGCAACCGGATACCTTTGCCGGTGAGCGGGTTTGCCTGCGCTTTGTAGCAGACTCAGAAATAGACACCGACCAGCTGCGGCAATGGAGCCGGGGCCAACTGTCACCGCACCAGGTGCCGTCACTGATCGAACAGGTGGAAAGCATCAGCCGGCTCCCGAACGGCAAGGTCAGTCGCCGGCTGTTAACTGAATCCCTCAACCACAAAGATCAGCGGGAGGTGCCGGCATGAGTTCAGCCACTCCCACCCGCTATGCCATTGAAGCGGTGATTCGAAGCCATCTGCCCAACGCCCGGCTTTCGGCGTTCTCAGCGACTGCCCGCCTCAACGCCGATCTGGCTATTGACTCGATTATGCTGTTGCAGCTGATCGTACACCTGGAACTGGAATACGGCCTGCATATACCTGAAGAAGCGCTGCTGACCCATCAGCTCGAGACCGTTGAGGACCTGGAAGCGCTATTGGTCGCCACAGGCAACCCGGAGGTTTCCCTGTGATCAAAGTGCACTGTTTTGTCAGCTGTGTCTGCGAGATCATCAAACGCACCCCCGGTGTGGACCACCGCCCCTTCTACTTTGGCGTATGGGATGCGGACTTCTCGGTCAATGAGGAGCAGGTTCTGTCCTACCACTCGCCCCATACCCGGCACGACCAGTTCCGGGAGTGGTACCGGCTACTGTACGGCGTCACCATTGAATCCTGGTATAACCACCAGCAATCGAAAGAGGCCAACATCGACCGGCTGATTGAACTGCTGGAAACGCGCCCTTCCGATCGTCAGGTCATGGTCATGCTGGACCTTTACCGACTGCCAGAACGGGAAAACAAATTCCACCAGAACCCGTTTCCCCACTACGTGATGTTGGAAGCGACGGAAGATCCGGAGCAGTGGTTCATGTCGGACCCGGATTTTCGCTGGGAGGGTGTGCTGCCCAAAGACCGGATTCTGGAATCGGTCCGCTCCCCGGCCGCTGCCGGTGGCTTCTGTTTCGATGGCCTGGACATCCGGCATACGCCCGCGGAGACGGTAGCCGCTTATTTCGCCCAGTGCATGAAAGCGGAGACCAATCCGTTTACCGATGCCTTGCGGCAGATTCTGCACGCCCATATCGGTCCCGACGCCAGGCAACCACTGGCAAACCTGCCCCGGGCATTCAGGGAGATTCCAGTAATGGCGATTCGCAAGTACGCCTACGAGCACGCCTTTGCCTGGCTGCTGGAGGATCAGGGCCGCACCGCCGAGGGCGATCCGTGGTTCGAAGCGCTGTGCGAGGACATTGACCGGCTGGTGAAAACTTACACCCAGATCCAGTACCGGGCGCTGAAACTGGTGATGTCCGGTAACGCTGCCCTGCTGTCCGGGGTCGAGCAGTTGCTGGACGAGCAGGATCAGCGAGAGTTCGCCATCAAGGACAGCCTGCAGGGCCTGTTTGCAGAATGGCAGCAGCAACACCCCGACCTCACGGTCAACACCCGGACGTCCGCCCTGGAGGTATTGCCATGATTCGCTTCCACCTGTGCACCATCTCGTTCCGCCACCAGTTGGTGTCGTTACCGGAACTCGCCACCTGGGCTGGCGCCACCGGCTTTGACGGTATTGAACTCTGGGGTGTGCATGCCCGGCACCTGTTACAGCAGCCCGGACTGGATGGCCGCTGGCTGAAAAGCCAGGGACTGGCTATTCCCATGGTCAGCGACTATCTGCCGCTGGACGGTAGTGAACAGGAGGCCATCCACTACACCCGCGAACTCTGCCGGCTGGCCCGACACTGGCAGGCACCCAAACTGCGAACGTTTGCCGGCCATCAGGGCAGCGCCGAGCTCGACCAGAGGCAGCGCCAGGCCCGGACCCGACGTCTGCAGACGCTGACCCGTTGCGTCGCAGATGAAGGCCTGACCCTGGTGGTGGAAACACACCCCGGTACACTGGCCGATACGGTCGACTCTACGCTGACGTTGCTGACCGACGTGGATCACCCGGCCCTGGGTATCAACTTCGACGTCTTGCATGTCTGGGAAGCCGGAGCAGACCCAAAGCTGGCGCTGCAACAAATGGCGCCCTGGGTCAGACATTTTCACTTCAAGAATATCCGTCATCGGGATCAGCTCGGCGTATTTGCTCCGGCTAATGTCTACTCACCGGCCGGTTCCCGGCAGGGAATGGTGCCCGTGCTGGACGGTGCCTGTGACTACCGTCCGCTACTGGACACCCTGGCCGGCTGGCATCAGTCGCAAACCCATCCGGCCCCACTGGACATTTCCCTGGAGTGGTTCGGCCCGGACAGCTACCGGGTGCTATGCAGCGATCTTCACCAGTTGCGGCAAAACGTTCGCCAGAACCACGCGCAATCTCAGGCGCTGGCCGTCTGCCAGTGAACCTCATCCACCTCATCGCCGGCAAAGCGAATGAGGTGGGAAGCCACCACCTGGCCCAACTCCTCCAGCTCCGTCTCGGTGGGTGACTGGCACCGCATAAGCAACTTACCGTCTGCTGCTTCGAGCCGGCATTCACCAATGGAGAAAGTCAGCCTGCCATCGGTCCCGGTCCACTCAGCCTCAATCTTGTGGCGAAAGTGTTTGCAGAGGCGATTGATCAGGCGACCGGGATCGGTGGTGGCCACTTGGGCGTTCATGGTTGGCATGGCAGTTTCCTCGACATCAATGGGTCAATTTACACTGGCGGACAGCGGACGATCCGCCAGCACAATGGGGTGTCCCCGGGAGCATCGCTCGATGCGGGCCTCGATACCATAGGTTCTGGCCAACAGTTTCGGCGTCAGCACCTGTGCCGGTGTGCCCAGCACGGCCTGCCCCCCCGGGGACAGTACCAGAATCTGGTCGCAATAGCGCAGGGCCAGATTGAGATCGTGGCTGGCCACCAGAGCAATGGCGCCGGTCCGGCTGGTGGCATCACGTACCGCGTTGAGCACATTCAGCTGCCAATGCAAGTCCAGGGCGCTGGTAGGCTCATCCAGCAGCATCAATGGCGTCTGGCGTACCAGAACCTGGGCCAGCCCTACCATCTGGCGCTGACCACCAGACATTTCCGACAGTCGCCGAAGCGCCAGTTGCCGGATACCCAGGGTGTCGAAAATCTCTTCGATCGCCAGCTCGGTCTCTTCCCGGGACCAGTCGCCGCGGGCAGAGCGGCAGGCGCTGAACACAGTTTCGTATGCCACCAGGGGAATGGCCTGGGGCAGAGGTTGGGGCAGGTAGCCGACACGACGAATGCGCTGGTGGGCAGTAATCGCCGCCAGATTCTCCCCGGCAAAGGTCATGGTGCCGGCAATCGGCAGCAGACCGGCGATGGATTTCAGCAGCGTGGACTTACCCACAGCATTAGGGCCAACCACGGCCACCAGTGAGCCCGCGGGTATCTCGGGCAGGGTAAGTCCGGTGAAGACGGATCGGTTCCGGTAGCCGGCGGTCACGGATTGCAGCTTCAGGGTCACAACGCGGCCCTCCTGCTGCGGCCAATGATCAGGGTGATGAACAGCGGGATACCTACCAGGGCGGTCACAATCCCCACCGGCAATACCACGCCCGGCACCAGTAACTTGCTGGCAATGGATGACAACGACAGCAGAACGGCCCCGGCCAGGGCGCTGCCCGGCAACAGAAAGCGATGATCTTCACCCAGCATCAAACGGGCGATGTGGGGCGCCACCAGGCCGATAAACCCGATTTCGCCAACGAAACACATGGCCGCCGCCGTCAACAGACTGACCCGCATCAACACCACCAGGCGCATGCGCTCCACCCGGATGCCCAGACTGCGGGCCTGCTCCTCACCACTGCGCAGCAGGGTCATAGCCCAGGCATTGCGAAGGGAAAACGGCAGGCACAGCGCAAGCACCAGGGCGACAATGGCCACTTTGTCCAGACTGGCCCGAGCCAGGCTACCCATGGTCCAGAACACAATCTGCTGAACCGACTCGGCATCGGCCATGAACTGGATCAGGCCCACCACTGCGTTGATGCCGAATAACAGGGCAATACCAAACAGCACCACCGCATGCACCGAGGCCCCCAGAGTGCGTGACAATACCAGAATCAGCAGCGAGGCGGCTGCGGCAAATACAAACGCAGACAGAGGCAGCAATACATGGGCCGCCAATCCCAATACCGAGATATTGAAGGCAATCACCAGGGACGCCCCCAGGGTGGCAGCCGCACCGACGCCCAGGGTAAACGGGCTGGCCAGCGGATTATTCAGTACCGTCTGCATCTCCGCCCCGGCAAGGCCAAGGCAAGCGCCGACCACCACCGCCATCAACGCGTAGGGCAGTCGGATATCCTCAATGATCACGCGGGTGCCGGCATCGATACCCTCAGGGTTGAGTAGCCCTCTGAACACATCCAGCAACCCCAGCATCGACGGCCCGCTGGCAATGTCCACCAGCAGTGCCGCCAACGCCGCGAGGGTCAACCCTCCCAGGCACAACACCCGGCGCCAGACAAAACGCCGATAGTCATCGGCCAGCGAGGACGCCCTGGTGTCAGACGATTTCAACCCTGCATCTTGCCTGTACTGCACGGGCGTCATTTCTGCGCCTCCCCGGCTGTCACCCAATAGACTCCGTCAAGCGGCACTGGCTGGAATCGCCGGTAGAATTCCGCCAGGGTCGCACCTGGATCCAGCTCACCAAACGCTGCCGGATGGAACCACCGGGCCAGAGCCTGGACCGCCACCACGTTCATAGGCGTGTTGTAGAAGTGGTGCCAGATAGCCATGGTCCGCCCCTCTCGAATGGGTTTTACCGCTCGCAGCCCAGGACGATCAGTGGCCCGGACAAGGGACGCCCTGGCCGTCTGCTCATCAATACCGGCCCCGAGCATCACGTAAGCATGGTCGGTTTCGGACGCCTGATACCGTCGGGAGCCAATGGCGGTGGCTACGTAACGCCGGGGCGGCTCACTGATCAGATATTCCAGATTGAGCACACCACTGACCCCGGGAACCCGGCCTTGCGCCACATTCTTACCGCCAGCAGCCTCGATGAAGTGCCCCATCATCCCCTCCACCATGGTCTCACAGCAGTTGTCATGCCGACCCAGACGACTGTGCAGGAACACGCTGGGCCAGTCGCTTCGCGGAATCTCGGCCACCACGCCGGTGACCCGGGCAAGCTGTTGCTGGTAGAACCGGTTGAAGACCTCGGCCTCATCCTGACGCCCGAGAACTTCGCCCAGAACAGCCATGCTCCTGGGTGTATTGACCAGAGGATCCTGCCGAAAATCGATAAACACCACTGCCACGCCCGCTCGCTGCAGGCTATCAATCAGTGCCCGGTTATGGGCACCGGGACCGTGGCCCTCGAGACTGAAGATGGCCAGGTCTGCCCCCATGGCAAGCACACTTTCCAGACTGAAACTGTCAGCCGAGGTGTGCCCCACCCGGGGAATATCCGCCAGTGACGGGAAAGCTTTCAGATACTGCGCATAGCCGCCCGGATCCGTCATTTCGAAATCCGGTAACAGCCCGGCAAGACGGTCAGGCAGGTGCTCTCCCTCCAGTATGGCAAGGGCCGGAATGTAGCGGCTCTCTCCCAGGATCACTCGCTCGACACGGTCCGGCAGCTTTACTGTCCGCCCCGCCAGATCGGTAACCGTGTCCGCCGCCAGGGAGAGCTCAGCCAGTAAACAGAAAACGCCGCCCATCAGGGCGGCTGTGATTTGGTAACGCAACATCACGGGCCTCAGAACCGCATGGCCAGGCCAACACGGATGTCCCGCCCCGGCTCCGGCATGCCAACGATTCCCTCAAAGTCCTCAATATGCTGGTAATCGGCATTGCTGGCATGAGCCAGGTACTGCTTGTCGCCGACGTTCTTGATGGTCAGACTCAGCCGCAGATCCTCATTGCCGGTGGGTAACCAGTGCAGAAACAGGTCGTGCACGCCGTATCCGGGCTTGTCGATGGTGCCAACAGAGGTGTCCAGATTATCGATACCCTCAACAAACCGGCCCTGCCAGCCAAACTCCAGGTTTCGATCCCAGCGGTACGCCAGGTCCGCAATCCAGGTATCTCCCATGGTGTTACCCAGCAGATTGTGCTCGTACACCGTCAACGGCTGGCCATCCACTTCGGCATCGTTACTGTGGAAGCTCAGTCCGGCGGAAAGTGCCTGCCATTGGTAACCGGCCGAGATCAGATAGCCGTCAGACTCGAGATCACCGATGTTCTTGTAGATGGATTCCCGGAACGGCAGCAACGGATCAGCAATGGCGTCCTTGATTTCAGAACGGTACACCTCGGCCGACAGCCGGAAAGTCTCGTAGCGGTAATCGAAACCGACCTCGGTATTCCGGGCTTTTTCGCCTTTCAGATCCGGATCGTTTTCAGAACCTTCCAGCTTGAAGGCGTCCTGAGTGGTTGGCCCCCGGAAGGCTTCGGCATAACCAGCTTTCAGGGTGAGACCGTCCACCACCTCCCAGGCCAGGTTGGCATTCGGGCTGACCTCGTCTTCACTGAAGCGCTGATCATCGTTGTCCTTGAGCCGGTAGTCGTCATAACGGGCGCCGGCACTGAACAGCAGACGGCTGGTGAGCCATAGATCGCCCTGCAGGTAAACGCCCAGCACTTCACCGGTCTGTTGCTCGGCCCGCTTGTCCTCCTGATACCCCGCGTTCACCTTGTCCTCACGATAATCAACACCGTAGGTCAGGCTGTGCTCGCCAAAACGACTGGTATTACGAAGGTCGCCGCCGATGTTCCGGCTAAACCCGAAGTAACGGCCCCAGCGATCCTCAACGTTCTGTTCGATGTCAGACTCGGTGTGGTAAACGGTTGCCTCAAGATCCACCAGGGCATTGCCTGCAGGAGCGTATCCGTAGTTGAGGGTAGTGGTGTCCCGTCGGCCATCCAGTTCGTAAAGGCGATTGAAACTACTGACAACCCATTGTGGACGCTGGGGCCGTTCCCCCTCATCGGTACGTACTTCATGACTGAGCTTGATAGTCTGATCGGCCGGCAACTGGCCCACCAGTTTCGCAAACCCCAGCTGCTGACGGGCATCACTGCCGGCAATACGGTCGCCACTGCCATCCTTGAACGGCTCGTGGTCACTCTGGCTGACAGACACCAGAGTGCTCCAGTTATCACTCAGCCGACCAAAGGCCGTGCCACTGGCCTTGTAGCCATCGGTGTTGGAGAAAGAGCCGAATTTAACCAGGGCCCCGGCGCTTTCGCCTGGCCGCAACAAATCGTCCGGATCCTTGGTAACAAAGCGGATTGATCCGCCCAGGGCGCCTGCTCCTTCGGTGGCCCGGCCAGCCCCGGCATTGACTTCAACCTGCTTGAGCAACTCCGGCTCCACCGACAGTCGACCGGAGTGATGGAACAGTGCCCCAGCCTGGGTGGCACCATCCACGGATACGTTCAAAAGCGGGTCTTCAAAGCCTCGGACATAAACTTTCTGGGCGATGCTGTTGGACCCACCAACGCTCACGTCTGGCTGGCCCGCAAAGACGTCTTCCAGATCGTCCGCCTGGAAACGCTCTATGGTCTCTGCATCGACCACAGTATCGGCGTCCGCCTCACGGTCTGCGGTTACCTGAATAGGATCCAGGGAAACCGGCTGTGCATGAGCCAGGGGTGCTGCCACCAGCGCCAGCCAGAGGGTGTTGCGACGAAAGCGCCGGGGTTGTTTCATCGGTGAGGAATTTGCCATCACGACCGCACTCCATTATGCAAATGATTCGTATTTGGAGTGCATTCTCGATAACTTGTGTCGCGAAGTGAACCAGTTTTACATTTGTTACATCCGGACTGCAGGCAACCACAAATGCATCGCCAGACCACCGTTCCCCGCAAGATTACAGGCCCGGATTCGCCCCCCTATGGCATCCAGATGCCGGCTTGCCAGCGCTAACCCCAGGCCATGGCCAGACGGCACACTTTCCCGGATCCGTGTGGCACGGAAAAACGGCCGGAAGATCGCCTCCAGTTGCTCGGCCGGAACCCCCGGCCCGTCGTCCTCCACCGACAGCCGGTACCCACCGGCTTCCTCCTGCAGCCGTATCATTACCGTGCCACCGGCCGGCGTATACTTGCAGGCATTACGGACCACATTTTCAATGGCCTGTGCCAACGCCCGATGACTGGTACCCCGAATCTCCGCCTGTTCCGGAAGCTCGGTCCTGATATGATGCTCCGGGTACTCGTAGCGGGCGTCTTCCGCAATGGTATCCACCAGATCGGTCAGATCCAGATCCTCCTGGTTGAGCTCCGGCTGCTCGTTCTCCAGCCAGGCCAGGGTCAGGGTGTCCTCCACCAGGGCGCGCATCAGATCGCACTCCCGCCGTATCCGGGGCAGGAAATGCTGGGTATCGATCCCTTCCTCTACGCAACTGATGGCCATATCAATCCGGGTCAGGGGCGTTCGCAGCTCATGGGAGAGATCTGAGATCAACCGGCGCTGGGACTGGATCAGATCGCCGATCCGCTCAGCCATCTGGTCAAAGGTCTCTGCCAGCGCCGTCAGTTCGTCATTTCTGTTACCTAGCAGAGCCCTGGCTCTGGCGCCCAGATTACCCTCACTGAACTGACGGGTTGCCAGTTCCAGCTGGCGAACGGGATTCATCAGGTGCCGGTAAATCACCAGACACAATGCCAGCAGCACCGTCAGTGGCAGGGCAACTTTCAGGAATAGCCGCGCCTCCGGCAGGTAAGCGCCCGGCCGCATACGCTGAGGCAGGGTAATCAGGAAATGGGTGTGGCCATCGGCGAAGGTAAGATCCATGATCGGGTTTTCGGTGAAATACAGATGGATCTTCCATTCCACGTTGCGTCCAAGCCGAAAACCCTCCTGAAACTGTGAGGACAGTTCACTGCCAGCCAGCGGCTGTATCTCGGACCGAACCACCGCCGCCCAGGTGTTTTCGTCCCGTTGCAGCTGCTCCAGCCAGCGGGCAAGGGCCTGTTCGTCGCCGGCCAGGTACAGACGCTCTGCTGTGTGCCCCCAGTCTTTCAGGGTCTCCTGATGCTTGCGAGCAATAAAACTCATCTGCTGTTCAGTAGTGGCCCCCAGAAAGGAGATCACCCAGAACAACACCAGCGTTCCCAGCGCCAGGGTGCCTGACAGCTTCCACCACAAACGACGATTCACTGGAAGCAATACCCCTTGCCATGCACTGTCTGCAATCGGTCACCGGCAACGCCGGCTTCCACCAACTTGCGACGCACCCGGCTCAGGTGCATGTCCAGGCTTCGATCGTAGCGACTGAACTCTTTCTCCAGCACCACCTGGTAGAGATAGGGTTTGCTCAACGCTTCGCTCTGATGCAGCACCAGAATCCAGAGCAGGCGAAACTGGATGGGAGTCAGCGAGACCGGATTACCCTGAAAGCTGACGGTCATGGCATGACGATCAAGCTTCAACTCACCGGCAGCCAGTGCGGCAGGGTCTGCGCGCTGATCGGTTTCGCCCAGGGTGCGTCGCAGCAACGCCTCAATTCGCAACAGCAATTCGGTGAAACTGAAAGGTTTTGGCACATAGTCATCGGCCCCCTGCTGATACCCCATAATGCGCTCTTGCTCGGCACCACAGGCGGTCAGCATCATGACCGGGGTCTGGCGGGTTTTACGGAGTTTCTCCAGGAATTCGAAGCCGTTCATGCGCGGCAGCAGCACATCCAGAAGAATCAGATCCAGCCGCTGCCCCATAGCGGTGATCAGTGCCTGATCGCCCTCGTAGCTCTGCACCACCTGGTAGCCCCGGGACGCCAGTAATCCGGACAGCTGATCACTGAGGGACTGATCGTCTTCGACAATCAGGATTTTCGGATTTCGGTCGGCCAGTGTCGCCATGGTTTGCCATCCATTGCCAAATGATAATGCATATCATATGCAACTAATGGCAGTAGCTCAAGTGCAGGATTCACTCAGCGGGTGCGGCAAGAGCCTCCTGCAGCAACGCCAACAGGTGAGCGGGCATGCCCTCGGCCAGCTTCAGAGCGGCACTGTGGCCACGAGGTGTCATTTTTCCCCAGGTCCGGCGCACAATGCGCAGCCATTTTTCCTTGTCGTAATCCGGGTTGTCTTCAAAGAATTGCGCAAAATAGCGCTCCAGAAACACCATACACGCCACATCTTCCAGCAACTGGGTGTCTTCGTCTTCCCGCAGTTTACGCTTGGTCAGAATAGTTTCGACCCGTTCGCACTCCGCTTTCGGGTAGCCGCAAGCCGCCATGATCTCCGCTGCCCGGCGACCATGCATGCGGCCGCAGGCCTGACGCCATTGATAGTAATTCTTGCGGCCCTCACCATAGTCACTACGGGGCATGGTCCAGCGCTCGACATGCTGGGCCCGACAGGCAATCTGCATGCGCTCGGAAGGTTCCGGCTCCAGCTCAAACAGCCAGCGGGTCATGTGCAGACTGTAGGCGAATTCCCTGGGAAGGGATTCACCATCTACTTCCTCGCGGTTGGGATCCTGCTGGTTTGCCTGGTCGATGGCATTAATCGCACATTCCAGATTGGCACTGTTGCTCATCATTCAGTCCTTCAAGTCGCACGGCTCGCTCCTGGCGCCCCCGTGTGAACAAGGCGCGCCGTTCCATCAAGCGATACTATCAGCCAGCCGGACTACAGGTCACCGGCAAACTTCAGACCTGCGCCGAAGGCCGCGCCTTGATCCGGTCGAACCAGGCTTGCAGATGCTCCTGTTCCGGCTTGATACGGATATTGACCACCCGGGCAAAGGCCACGGTGGTGAAGGCGTTGATGTCGGCGGCGGTGAACCGGTCACAGCACAGGTATTCCTTGCCCTCGAGCTGCTTGTTCAGGAAATGCATGAATTTCTCGACGCCCTGGCCGCACTCCTCCCCCCACTCCTTGATGGGGTTCATCCGATCCTTGAAATAGCCGGTGGTGTGCTGAAAGCACATGCCGGTGGGCATCATGAAATAGAATTCAATCCAGCGCAGCCACTGCTCCACCAGGGCTTTCTCCAGCGGTGATTCACCCAACAGACTGGGCGTATCCGGATAGCTTTCCTCAAAATAGCGGCAGATGGCCATGGTTTCGGCAACGCAGGTGCCGTCCTCCAGTTCCAGCACCGGCACTTTCTTCATCGGGTTGCGGGCAACAAAGTCCGGGCTCAGGTTCTCCCCTTTTTCAATATCCACCTGCACCAGTTCAATCTGGTCCAGCAAGCCTTTCTCGGCCAGGAACATGCGCACTCGGCGTGGGTTGGGGGCGGTTCGGGTTTCGAAGAGTTTCATCTTGTTATTGGCTCCGTTCACTCGTTGAATTGACGCCAATGAGCGTGACCGCAAAAAACAGTTGCGTCAAGCAACCGCTATTGACCAGGCAACCACTGTTCCATCTGCCGGATGATCCACCCGGGTTCATCCAGCGGCAGGTCGTGCCCGGCATCCGGATGCAGCCGAAGCGTCCAGCACCAACGCCGTTCCAGCTCGGCGCTGCAATGCCAGTGCACAATACGGTCACCCTTGCTCGCCAGCAGCAGAGCGTCTGCCATGGGCCGCTGCGGCAAGGGCTGAAACCGGGCTGCCGCCCGCAACTGATTGAACGCCGTACGATAGTTGACCGGGCGCTGGCGCTGGATGCTGTACCAGGCTTTGCACAAAGACAGTGGAATCTCTCGATTGGACGTCAGGCGCAGAATATCCCGCTCCCGGTGAAACAGCTCTCGACGGGCCAGTAGCTGAGTCACGCGCGGCCAGGCCAGCGGGCGCATGCGCTTCCAGAACGGGCTGAAACCGGAACTGGTGTTGACCAGAACCAGGTGCTGCAGCTCCCCGGGTTCGGCATGCTGGGCCCAGTCAAGGGCCACCATACCGCCCATGGACAACGCCAACAGGCTGAACGGCCTGGGTATATGATTGACCTGCTCACAGACGCGCCTGCGAATCTCAGGGATAGTGCCGGGAGAATCCTCGCGGAACAGTGTGCCGGTGCCCGGCAGATCAATGGTGTGGAACCGGTGTTCCGGAAAGGCCGAGCGAAGCTGTGCCGGGAAATCGCCCCAATGGCCCTGCTCCCGGGTAAGGCCTCTCAGAAGGATCCAGTGCATGTCATCGGCTATCCCTGTACCAGTGCATAATGGCAGCTTCCCTCAGCATGGACTCTTCATCCGCCCCCGGCAACCAGTTCTCATGACTGGCAGCGGCGTTCAACAGGAAATCAATCCACGGCATGTGACTGCGCAACACCCGTTGGTGTCGGTGCGGAACCAGTGGGTTGAAGAAGCCTTCCAGCCGAAACAGCTGACGCGGGCGTTTACGAATCCAGCGCCAGGATCCCATTTCCAGGGTGAGCGGCAGGAAAACTCCGTCGCTGGTTCGGTTAACCTGTTTGTAAAAGTAGTCCCATAGATCACCATGGGTCAGATAGTGGGCAGATTGCGGCTCAAACCGGTACGTGTGATTGGGGTAGGCCTGTTCCCAGATCAGCTTGAGCGCCATGACCGAGCCAATACGGCGCATGGGCCGGCGGCGATAGGCGTAGGGAAACCAGATCTGATCCTGCCAGCCAAACCCGGAGTGACAATCCAGCGCCAGGCTGAATGGACGGCCCGGGAGCAGTTCCCGGATCACCGACTCGAGGGCCAGGTTCTCGGCTTCCATCCCCTGCTCGGGATCACCGGTATACCAGGGCAAGCGTGGTGAAAGCCGCTGCCCTCCCAACAGGAAGGCACTGCGATCCTGGGCCGTGATCGGCGCATTACGCATCAGATCAACCCCGTTCGGATTGCTGCGCTGGTTCAGGTACATGCCGCCCGGGTTCAGCATGGGCAGAAGCGTGATATGCACCCGCTCCAGAAGCGTCTGTACGCTGTCATCCCAGGCCAGGCGGGCCAGAAAAGAAGACAGCCACGCCATCACCACCTGCGTGCCGATACGCTCAAGCCCATGAACTCCGCCAATCAGCATAACAACGGGCGCATCCTTGCGGTCGGTGCCCAGGTCGACCCGATAGACCGGCAGTTCAAGATCGCGAACGCTCACCCGGGACAGCACGGAACTGGAGACACCTTCCGGCGCCTCCGCCAGCAGCCGCTCGAGCTGGATCAGCTCCGGCAGGAAAGTGCGAAGCCTTCGTTTCTGGCCTTTGTCCCGGCGGGCTTGCTCCGCTGGTATCACCGCGTGGGGCGTCAATGCTTTCAGTTCGGTCATTTCAGGCTCTCTGGCAACGGCTGCTGACAGTGTGCGCCAGGAATGCTTCAGTCCGTTGACAGTGCCGAACCTGTTATTGCAAATAGTATGCAAGGGTATACTATGAAAATGCACCTTCGCAGATTACCGTGACCCGGTTCGCTCATGCCCAGATTCCCGTTGCTCATCCTGGCCCTGTTGATGGCCGCCTGCTCACCCGATGAGGCTACAGAACCAGGACGACATGAAGCCACGGAAAGCGCCACGCGCCAGCAACCTGCCCCCCACCCTGATCAACACCGGATCATTCTCGCCGCCGACCCCTGGTGCCCCCATAACTGCCGGGCTGGTGCGCCGGAGGAAGGTTATATGGTGGATATTGCGCGGGAGATTTTTGCCGCATCCGGCTTTGACGTTGAGTACAGAAACTATGGCTGGGCCCGTTCCCTGAGCCTGGCCCGGGAGAACCGGATTGATGGCGTTATCGGCGCCCTGAAAGGCGACGCCCCGGACTTTGTCTTTCCGGAGCGCCCCATGGGCACCGCCCGTATCGGCTTGTACACGCATCCGGAGAGTCAATGGCAATACCGGGGGCTGGAGTCGCTTAACGGAAAAACCCTGCTGGTGATCAACGGTTACTCCTACTCTCCGGAGCTGGATCGTTATATTGCAGACTATACCGATGATCCCGAACGAGTGTGGGTCCTCTCCGGAGCAGCGCCCCTCGGGCGAGCCCTCAGACTACTGGCACAGGAACGTACCGATACCTTCGCCGAAGACCAGGCGGTCATGAGCTGGTTTTTGCGGGAGCATTCAGGATATCCACCTCCAAGACTGGCCGGGATCGCCCACCAGGCCCCCGTCTACATCGCCTTCTCGGCTGGCAACTCAAGATCGGAGGAACTGGCCAGACTACTGGATGCAGGTCTGACCAGGCTGGCTAAAACTGGCCGTCTGGACGTGATCAAGGCGTCCTACGGGCTTTCCACCTCAGACTGAAAAGCCTTTATGGTATCGCCAGCGGGTGTTTGCAGCAGCAATTCACCATGCCGGCCGATCCGGCCATCCGTTACCTCTTCCAGCAGCTCCAGGAAACGCCTTTCCTGATTCATCAACGCCGGCGCACAGGCCATCATGGTGGTGGCCTGGAGACTGAAGGACAGCCCTTCTCCCGTCAGGTTATAACTTCCCATATAGCGATTACAGGAAGCCCGGCCAGCTACCCGGTTGTCCGCCAGAAACCTCAGGGTCATTCTGGAGCGGTCAATAATGCCGGCACCGGCAAGGTCTTCCACCACCCATTCGGCACCCCGGAACAGTCGCTGACGATCCCCGCCACAACCCTCAAACGTCTCATCGCCGAGTGTCAGACGCACCTGAGCCGGATACTGAGCACCGGCCATCTGGTCTTCACACAACTGATGAGCGATCCGCACTTCCATCCGCTCGTCACCCAGCGTGGCTTCATAGGCGCGACCATGACGATTGGCAAGAATCTCGTTCAGGCGGATATCTTCGGTGACTTGCTGGTCGTAAGGACGGGTCAGCCGCATCTGGCCATTCTCGATGACAACAGACCAGAACGGTTCCGTGCCTATCCCACGAAACGAGGATTCAATGGCGCCCGGCTCCAGGCACTCGGGAAGCGTCTCGCCACGCAGGCTCAGCGTTGCCCGCTCCCCCTTGCTCCAGAACCGGGTATCCGGGTCGCCGGGCGCGACAAACAAGGCGCCGGAGGCGCTCTCGGCCGGCTTGAGCAGAACCCGGCGATTCAGGTATTCCAGCCCTACCAGTTCGTCGTCACCGGAGCTGGTGACCGTAACTTCGAGCTGGCCACACTGGTAACGGCCAAACTCCGACAGGCCCGTTTTCGTCGGGCTGGAGACACAGGCACTGATCAGTGCACCCGCAAGAACCACGACAGACAGCGATACACCTTGTCGCAAAAACATGAACACATCCTCTGTTGTTCCAGACTACAAGTCGCCATTGTAGAGATTCCATCCTGGATTCACCACGATCGAGGCAAAGCGCTGAGGCAGAAGCGTATCTGTGTCACGTCATCGCCAAGGCGACCGGAACTACTCCTGTTCAGCGGCTGGCGAGGCCAGGATGGTAACGCCCTGCCCGGTCTCAAGCACCAGACGGCCATCTGCGGCGAACTGATACCCGTGAACGTCGCCCAGCAGTTTCAGAAACCGGTTTTCCTGCTGCATCAGGGTCTCGGGGCAGGCCATTCGCGTCGCGGCCATCTGGGAAAACACCAGTTCTTGACCCTGAATGTGCCAGCCTCCGTTGTAACGGTTGCAGGACGATGAGCCAAACACCCGCCCTTCATCGGTGAACCCGATGGTAACCTCACTACCCTCAAGCACCGGCTCACCATCAATCTCTTCCACCAACCACTGGCTACCGGCCAGCGACCCGGGCTTTCCACCCTCTTTCTCGGCATTGAGGGAGCAGCCCCAGAGCGACCCGGTAATCAGCAACATCGCCATGACATTCTTTGCAAGACTCATATAACCCCCTGATAGATAGTGAGATAACCATTACATTCTACGCCTGCCGTCTTGGGAATTCGCATACAGAAAGGTTAATCTTGAGTTACCAGACATCCGGAGCAACACCATGGCGATCAAACTCTATCAGTTCTGCATTTCGCACTACTGCGAAAAGGCGCGTTGGGCCCTGGACTACAAGGGCATCAACTATCAGACCGTCAACCTGCTCCCGGGCCAGCATGTAAACACCATTCGCAAACTGACCGGGGCCGAGTCGTCTGTACCGGTACTCGAACACGACGGCCAGATCATCCAGGGCTCCGGACATATCCTGGATTACCTCGACAAGGTCTTTCCAGACAAGCCCTTATTGCCGGCGGATCCAGACCTTCAGGCCAGGGTTCTTGAATGGGAACAGAAGCTGGACGAACAGGCCGGCCCCGCTCTGCGCACCTGGGTGTACCACTATTTTCTGCAACGCCCGAAAATAGTGGTACCCATGCTGGCAGCGGGCACACCATTCTATAATCGTATCCTGCTCAGCCTGGCCTTCAGCCGGGTTGATGAGATCATGCGCAAGTGGATGAAGATCAACCAGAAAACCGCCGATACCTCACAGGCAACCCTCGAGGCTCTGGTTAAAGAACTGGCCGAGATCTATCAGCAACGTCCGTTCCTGGTAGGCGATCAGTTTACCCGCGCCGATCTCACTGCCTGCTCGCTGCTGGCGCCGTTGTTCCAGCCGCCCGAGTACCCGGTGCCATGGCCAAAGCCGGGCAGGGTTCCGAAGCCTGTGCAGGCCTGGCTATCCGAATGGCAGACTGCCATCGATCCCATCGCCGCGGTGTATCGTCAGAACCGGTGACGCTGGCCAGGCGGTGGCGGAATAGGCCAGCAACCCTGGCGCAATAGGACATCGCCTTTAGCCGACGCTGTGCGATGATGACTCCCAACAAAAATAATTTGGGGAGCAGCCATGGTGTTGATCGACATGATGCGGACAGTGCTGGAAGACAGCGGGCTGATCAGCCTCTGGCAGTTCCTGGCCCCCTGGCTGGCTCTTGACGAACGACAGCTGATTTTCGTCATCGCCACCCCCGTGTTCATTGCAGTTACCTTGTGGGAATACCTGAAGATACGGCATGACCCACGGTTGATGAACGTGCCGGAGGCTATTCGCAACTTCGCCCTCGGTGCCGGCTACCAGGTTACGGAGCTACTTTTTGCCGGCCTGATCGCCTTTCCCGTCTACGCGCTCTGCTATCACTATCGCTTGCTGGAACTGGAGCTGAACTGGGCGACCGGATTTCTGACCTTTCTCGGCGTGGATTTCTGTTTCTACTGGATGCACCGTGCCAGCCACCGCATGCGCTGGTTCTGGGCCGCCCATGTAGTCCATCATTCGTCCGAACGCATGAATTTCTCCACCGCCATGCGCCAGAATGCCACCAACATTTTCAACGGCATGTGGATTTTCTATTTGCCCATGGCGCTGATCGGTTTCAACCCGGTGTGGATCGGCATCGCCTATGCTTTCTCCCTGGTGTACCAGTTTTTCGTGCATACCACGCTGGTGAGGCACCTGCCGGTCTGGGTCGAATTCCTTTTCAACACCCCGAGCCATCACCGGGTACACCATGGCCGCAATCCGGAATACATCGACCGCAATTACGGTGGCACACTGATTATCTGGGATCGCCTGTTCGGAACCTTTGTCCCGGAGAGCGACAGCAACCCACCGGAATACGGCATTACCCGGCAGATTCATTCCAATAACCTGATTGTGCTCTGGACCCACGAATATGTGGACATGTTCCGCGACATGGCCCGCCCCGGCAGCTTATTGTCCCGTTTTCAGCATTTATGGAATCCGCCGGAGTGGCAGCGCCCGGCACCTCAGAACAACAACAAGGATGCGGGCCGAAACCATGACCGAACACCCTCTGACGCTGAATACCCCTGATGGCCACACCATTGCCGGACAGCAATATCTGCCGGCACAGCCAGTCGCCATTCTGGTGATCAGCCATGGCATGGCGGAGCACGGTGATCGCTATCAGGAGCTGGCCCGCTGGCTCGGGGCTCACAACATTCTTGTCATCACCTATCACCACCGGGGCCATGGCCCCCACTGCCCGGCCGAACTCCAGGGGCATTATGCTGACCAGAACGGATGGCAACGGGTGGTGGACGACCTGGCGCAAGTGGTAGAGACTGCCCGCAAGCAGCATCCAGGCCTGCCGGTAAATCTGCTCGGCCACAGCATGGGATCCTTCATCGCTCAGAGCTATGCCCAGCAATACGGCGACCGTATCAACGCCCTGATACTCAGTGCCACCAACCGCATCCACCGGCCCCAACTGCTGGCCTCGCGGCTGCTGGTCAACCTGATTGCCGGCGTCCGTGGCCGGCGCCATCGCAGCCGGCTCATCGGCAAGATGACCTTTGGCCAGTTCAATCGTGCTTTCCGCCCCAACCGTACCGGCAGCGACTGGCTGAGCCGTGATGCCGAGCAGGTAGACCACTACGAAGCCGATCCTTGCTGTGGTTTTGATTGCTCCGTGGGGCTCTGGCAGGACTTCATTGCCGGCATGCTGAGCATCCGACCGGCAACCTGGCATCGGGATCTGCCGGTACACTTGCTGTCCGGCACCGCGGATGCCGTGGGCGAGATGGGGAAAGGCGTCCGCCAGCATTTTCAGACCATCCGGGAGTCGGGCATCGAGCAGGTAACGCTGCGGTTGTTCGACGGCGGGCGCCATGAGATGCTCAATGAAACCAATCGCATGGAAGTGTGGCAATACGTGCTAACCTTATGCCGTATTCAGTCGCCCGCTCGGAGGCCCGCGACCTGCCACTGGCCCAGTCACTACCATAAGGAATCACTATGAGCCGCCGTACCTGCTGGCGTTTCTTCCCTTTGCTGGCAATCTGGCTGCTTCTGCCCCTGAGCAACGCCTATGCGGGGAATCTGACCCTCGCCGTCGCTGCCAATTTCACCGACACCACCGCCAGTCTGGTGGAGACATTCAAGGCCTCAACCGGTCACCGGGTCATCGCCAGCTTCGGCTCCACGGGCAAACTCTACGCCCAGATTCGCAACGGTGCTCCATTTGATGTGTTCATGGCGGCCGATGCTCAACGCCCCCGGTTACTGGAATCCGACGGGATGGCCGTTCCCGATTCTCGCTTTACCTATGCCAGGGGCAAGCTGGTGCTCTGGAGCCCTGAGACCGCGGCCTTTATCTCTCCCATCGCCTACCTGAGCGAACAGTCGTTCTCGCGGCTGGCCATCGCGAATCCTAAAACTGCCCCCTATGGCTTGGCCGCACAGCAGGTTCTGGAACACCTGGAACTCTGGTCACCGCTACAGCCCAAACTGGTCCGTGGCGACTCCATCGCCCAGACTTTCCAGTTCATTGCCAGCGGCAATGCCCAGGCCGGGCTGGTGGCGCTGGCTCAAGTCAAAGCCTGGCCGAATCAGGACGGAACACTCTGGCGGATTCCGCAAGCCTATTACGCCCCCATCGACCAGCAGGCGATTCTTCTGAAGCGCGGTGCCGACAATGCCGCCGCCAGAGACTGGCTCGCCTTCCTGCAATCTCCGGAGGCTGCTGCGATTATTCAGGACTACGGATACGACACGGCGGACTGATGCTGGAAACCTATTGGCAGCCGGTCTGGCTGACGCTGAAGCTGGCTTCACTGACAACCCTGGTACTGCTGCTGGTAGGAACCCCGATCGCCTGGTGGCTGGCCCGGTCCCGCCACTGGCTGCGCCAGCCGATTGCTGCGGTCGTCGCCTTGCCATTGGTCCTGCCGCCCACGGTGCTCGGATTCTATCTTCTGCTACTGCTTGGCCCGAATGGCTGGGTCGGCCAACTGACAGAACGTCTTGGCCTTGGTTTACTACCGTTCACCTTTGAGGGCCTGGTAGTGGCCTCGGTTATCTATTCCCTGCCCTTTACCGTGCAACCCCTGCAGAATGCTTTCGAAAGTATCCGTGAAGGCTTTCTGGAGACCGCCGCCACCCTCCGGGCGGGGCCCTGGGAC
The DNA here is from genome assembly GCF_000475375.1 of Marinobacter sp. EVN1. Taxonomy (NCBI): domain Bacteria; kingdom Pseudomonadati; phylum Pseudomonadota; class Gammaproteobacteria; order Pseudomonadales; family Marinobacteraceae; genus Marinobacter; species Marinobacter sp. EVN1. Next base: position 194,616 of record NZ_AXCB01000045.1, on the reverse strand, counting down.
CGGTTTTTCTTTGTGGTGATTCCGCTGGCCCGCAACGGCTTCATCACCGCCAGCGTGTTGACCTTCGCCCATACAATCGGCGAGTTCGGCGTCATCCTGATGATTGGCGGCAATATCCCGGGCGAGACCAAAGTGCTGTCGGTGGCCATCTACGATCACGTGGAATCCCTGGAGTACACCCAGGCCCACTGGTTGGCTGCGGGCATGGTGGCGTTTTCCTTCATCGTCCTGGTGACCCTGTACGTCCTCAATGGCAGGGCCCGGGCGGGGGCCCTGCGATGAATCCCACAGCCATCGAGGCACGTTTTATCTGCCGCTTTCCCGGATTTGAACTGGATGTCGACCTGAAGCTACCCGGCAACGGGATTACCGCTTTATTCGGTCACTCCGGATGCGGCAAAACCACGCTGCTCCGCTGCATCGCCGGGCTGCAGCAGGCCCAGGGACAGCTTTCCGTATTCGGCACGCCCTGGCAGACAGACACCCTGTTCAGGCCGGTTCATCAAAGGCCCCTGGCCTATGTGTTCCAGGAGACGCATCTGTTTCCTCACCTGTCGGTGCGCCGGAACCTGACGTTCGGGCAACGCCGGGTTCCAGCCGAGCAACGCCAGATCCGGTTTGACGATGCCGTCTCCTGGCTCGGGCTGGCCCACCTTCTGGAGCGTATGCCTGCCAGACTGTCCGGGGGCGAACGACAACGGGTTGCCATTGCCCGGGCCATTCTCACCAGCCCGCGACTGCTGCTGATGGATGAACCTCTGTCGGCACTGGATCAGAGCTCAAAGCAGGAGATACTGCCCTACCTTGAGCGGCTGCGCGACCATCTGGCCATTCCGATGATCTACGTTTCCCACTCCACCAGCGAAGTGGCGCGCCTGGCCAACCACATTGTAATGATGGACAACGGGCGTGTTATCGCACAGGGACCGCTGCAAGAGACTCTGGCCCGTGTGGACCAGCCGTTTCGGCTGGAGGAAGACGCAGGCGTACTGGTTCAGGCAACACTGGATGCGCTGGATGAGCCATGGCATCTCGCCCGCTTCAGCTTTGATGGTGGCAGCTTGTGGCTACGACAGGATCCGCGCTTCCGGCACGGTGACCAGGCCCGCATACAGGTACTGGCAAGAGATGTGAGTATCGCGTTGACGGAGCATCGCGACCAGAGTATCCAGAATTTGCTGCCGGCGCGGGTGGATCACGTCGAGACTGACGTCACCCCCGGCACCACCCTGGTGCGCCTGCTGGCAGGCAATACTCCGTTTCTGTCCCGGCTCACCAGCCGCTCCGCGGCCCAGTTGGCACTCACCCCTGGCCAGCCGGTGTGGCTCCAGATCAAATCGGTTGCCCTGGTGGACTGAAGGACTTCTGGCCCCTTTGGCCACAGAGTGTGACCAGTGATATCGCTACTCTGGCGTTTAAACACACTATGCCGGGAGCGGACTGATGCCGACCAAACATGAACACTGGGTGACCAGTGGAGACCTTCTTCTCTACGCCGTTGCGGAGGGCAACCCGGAAGCAACGCCCATTGTTCTGGTACACGGCTACCCCGACAACCACAGTGTCTGGGACAAGGTCACGGCCACACTCAGCCAGGAGTATCTGGTGATTCGTTACGATGTCCGAGGTGCTGGCCGCTCCGACAAGCCAGCCCGGACCTGGGACTATCGCCTGTCGTTGCTGGCAAAAGATCTGCAAGCAGTCGTCAACGCCATTATCCCCGACCGGCCATTTCATCTGGTTGCCCACGACTGGGGCTCCATTCAGAGCTGGGAATCGGTCACCGACCCCGACCTCCAGCAGCGTATTCGGTCCTACACGTCCATTTCCGGCCCCTGCCTGGATCATGTCGGCTTCTGGATTCGCAATCAGATCGGCTCACCAGCAAACGGCGGTACTACCAAGGTACTGCGGCAGCTGGCGAGTTCCTGGTACGTATTTCTTTTCCAGCTGCCGCTACTTCCGGAAATAATCTGGAAAGCCGGGCTGGACAAAGCCTGGCCCGGCTACCTCAAGAAACAGGAACAGGTCGCTGATGCCCGCTTCAGCCCCTTGCAGAAGGCAGACGGGCAATATGGCGTAAAACTCTACCGGGCAAACTTTCTGCCCAGACTGCTACGCCCCAGGCCACGGCACACCCGCTGCCCCGTTCAGGTGATCATTCCTACCCGGGATGCCTACGTTGGCCGTCAACTCACCGAATGCCTGGTGCAATGGACCGGTAAACTCACGCTGCAGGAACTGGATGCCCCGCACTGGGCGCCACTGACCGAGCCCGACGCCATCTGTCAGTCTGTATCAACCTTTGTTGGAAATAACGCTTAGCGGACCTCAAAGCCCCTGATGATAACGGTCACAAAAACAACAAGGGCGCCCCGAAGGCGCCCTTGTTACTGCAAGCCTCGATCGAACGATCAGGCTTTCTTGCGGCGGAATGCCAGGCCAGTCAGACCCAGACCCAGCAGGGCCAGGGTACCGGGCTCCGGCACAGAAACCGGAGGCTGCTCGGTAATTTCCTGTACCTTGGTGTCAACAAACGATGCGGTGAACGAATCTGCGTTAGTACCACCGGAACGGAGAATGTTCAGGTTCCAGGCGGCACCGCCGGAATTCAGGGCCAGATCGACGTAGTCGCTGCCAGTGGTTCCGTAACCACTACCGATGTTGCCAGCGCCTTCACACTTGGTGAAACCACCGGAACCATCGGCCTGGAAACCGTTATCATCGCTGTCGATACCAATGGCATTGGTAGAGGACGCATCACAACCAAAGCTGTTGTTTACTACCACGTTCAGCAGCGCGTTCTTCCCGAACAATCCTGACAACAGGCTCTCCTTGTTCAGGGCAGCATTCGTGTTGTCACGATCCTCGTCGGTAACCAGCACAAAGTTAACCGCGGCATCCGCGCGATAGCTCAGATTATTCAGTGCCCAGTCCAGCGCACTCCAGCCGTCTTCCGTGCCACCGTTGGTAACCAGCGTCGACGTTGCAGCAGCAAAATCGGTGGAACTACCCCACTCCTGAGTGCCCGCAGTAACGGCATCCATATCATGGGCATGGGGATCCAGATGGTTGCTGAATGACGAACCACCGAAACCAACCAGCGAATACCGGTTGCTTACCGAAGAGCCAACGCCCTCACCGACCAGACCACTCTCAAGGCTTGCAATCATATTGCTGAGCCAGGCGTGCTCTCCACCCATGGAGCCGGATTCATCGACCAGAAACACAACATCTGCCGTAATCGGCGCGGCAACAGAAGCGGAACTCATCAGGGCGGCTGCGGCCAGGCCAGCAGTGCCGGCAATCCATTTTCTTTTCATGGTTAAACTCCTTTTTGTGAGTCAATGTGTGACTCAACCTTCCCTGCGCGATTCCTGCCAGAATTGAAAAGATCTTTAATTTTCAGTTTGTTATAAAACACTCAGTTAATGTGTCTGAACACAACTGTAAAGTGCTTCGACACCATCAAAGCTGAGAAGGTAACGGAGCGGGAAATGGCGAATATACCGACGGAGATACCGAGAAAGACCGGTGCCCGTCAAAAGCAGAGCACCGTTTTATGCAGCGATTACAAGGAGGGAGAGAACAATCAACGGGTACCGTAAACCACCATGGTCTTACCCTTGACCCGCACCAGACCTTGATCTTCAAGAGTTTTCAGAACCCGACCGACCATCTCCCGGGAGCAACCAACAATGCGTCCAATTTCCTGACGGGTAATCTTGATCTGCATGCCGTCCGGGTGAGTCATGGCATCCGGCTCTTTGCACAGATCCAGCAGTGTTCTGGCAACCCGGCCAGTGACATCAAGGAACGCCAGGTCCCCTACCTTGCGGGTGGTCTGGCGCAGGCGCGAGGCCATCTGCTCACCAATAAAGTACAACACCCGCGGATCCTGCTGAGCGATTTCCCGGAACTTGGTGTAGCTGATTTCTGCCACTTCGCACTCAGTCTTGGCCTTGACCCAGGCACTCCGGGAATCCATGTTGTCGAACAGCCCCATCTCGCCGAAGAAATCACCGGCATTAAGGTACGCCATGATCATTTCACGACCATCGTCGTCTTCAATAATGACAGTGACCGAGCCCTTGACGATGTAGAACAGGGAATCGCTTTTATCACCCGCATAGATGATGGTGCTTTTGGCTGGGTAACGCCGGCGATGGCATTGGGAAAGGAAGTAATCCAGGTGTTTGGTCTTCTGCTCAACCGGCTTGACAATGGTAGCCATAATGCGAGACATGCCTCCTCAGAGTCTGGCGATTCCTGATCGTTTTTATATCCCCGCCTGTCCGTGCGGGTTAGGGGTTTTACTGATATGCCACGCAACTTATAACAAGAAGGTAACTTCTGGGCAACTCAAAAGCGGATACAGGATGTATCTGAAGGCAATACCGCTTTGGTCGCAACCACATCATGCCGCAGGGAGTGAACTGTGCTAGCATCCTGCCCATTCATTCAGGCACCAGGGGTAACTCCGATGAAAGCAACCGTCGACTGGACCGGCAATGCCAGCTTCAAAGCAACCAGTGGCAGTGGCCACAGTGTTCAACTGGACGGCCCCCCGGATCACGGTGGCGAGAATCTGGGTCCGCGCCCGATGGAGTTGCTGCTGATGGGCGTGGGCGGCTGCTCCTCCTTCGATGTGATGAGCATCCTGAAGAAAAGCCGCCAGGACGTGACCGCCTGTCACTGTGAGCTTGATGCGGAGCGCGCTGATGAGGTGCCGGCTGTGTTCACCCGCATTCATCTTCATTTTGTGGTTAGCGGAAACAACCTGAAGGAAAAGCAGGTGGAGCGCGCAGTCAGCCTGTCTGCCGACAAGTACTGTTCAGCCTCGATCATGCTGGGCAAAGCCGGTGTCGAGATCACGCACAGCTTCGAAATCCAGGCCGCCAGCTAGAACGGCAGGGCAGATTCCGGCCAGCGCCCTGCAACCGCGGCTTTCCGTTATAAAAAATGTCATTGCAAATACTATTCAATGACACCTGCGGTATGCATAATACGCAACTTTCTCCGCCGGTCTGCGCAAAAGGTGAACAGTTCCATTCACCCGGTCAGTAGTCGGTGGCGGCCTCGGCAGGGAGAGTTCCTCTCCCTGTGATCATTCATCTCCATTTCCCGGAGGGGCTGAGCATGGAAACCAAACTCCAGCTGCACGGTTTCAACAACCTGACCAAATCCCTGAGCTTCAACATCTACGACATCTGTTACGCGCAGACCGAAGAACAACGCGAAGCCTATATTGATTACATCGACGAGATGTACAACGCCGAGCGTCTGACCCAGATTCTGACCGACGTGGTCAAGATCATCGGTGCCAATGTTCTCAACATTGCCCGCCAGGATTACGAGCCTCATGGTGCGTCCGTCACGATGCTGATCGCCGAGCACGAACTGTCCGACAGCGAAGCCAATAACGAAGAGTCCCCTGGTCCGCTGCCGGATACCATTGTGGCGCATCTGGACAAGAGCCACGTGACGGTGCACACCTATCCGGAAAGCCATCCCCATGACGGCGTGAGTACCTTCCGGGCCGATATCGACGTGTCCACCTGCGGTCTGATTTCACCGCTGAAGGTACTGAACTACCTGATTCACAGCTTCGACTCGGATGTGGTTACCGTTGACTACCGTGTACGCGGTTTCACCCGTGACGTGGACGGTACCAAGCATTACATCGATCACGACATCAACTCGATCCAGAACTACCTGACCGAGGATACCCAGAACGCGTATCAGATGATCGACGTCAACGTGTATCAGGAAAACCTGTTCCACACCAAGATGATGCTCAAGGAGTTCAATCTGGACAACTATGTGTTCGGAGTGAACGCCGGCGATCTGGACCCGGCAGAAGCCCAGTCCATCGAGGATCGCCTGCGCCGGGAAATGCTGGAAATCTTCTACTCCCGCAACGTGGAATAATCGCTCCGGAGGTGACGACGGGGTTCCCGTCGTCACCTTTTGATGCCTTCGTCAGTTTTTTTGACTTCCCCCGCCAGAATTCTGCGTTTTCATCCCTTCCACCATCCCGGTTAAATAGCCCCATGACTAACCGAGAGGAGGACGGGATCATGCTTCGCTCCCTGAAACAAACCATTCCCGCACTGGCCACATCCGATGGCGCCGGGGTTCGCATCAAACGCTCATTGGGTCAGCGCCAATCCGTGCGCATGGATCCATTCCTGATGCTGGATGAATTCGGTTCTGACCAGCCCCAGGACTATATTGCCGGCTTTCCGGCCCATCCGCACCGGGGCTTTGAAACCATCACCTATATGATTGAAGGCCACATGCTGCATGAGGACCACCTGGGGAATCGCGGCAACCTCCGCAACGGTGGGGTGCAATGGATGACCGCAGGCCGGGGCATCGTGCACTCGGAGATGCCGCAACAGGAATCCGGGGTCATGCGGGGATTCCAACTCTGGCTCAACCTGCCGGCCGCTGAAAAAATGAAGCCCGCCGGCTACCGAGACATTCAGCCTGAAGAGATCCCGATAGCACGTCAGCCGGGTGTTTCCGTCCGGGTAATTGCCGGTGAACTGGAAATCGGTGGCGGTGCCGTCACCGGCGCAGTCACCGGCGGCAGCACGGAGCCCGTGTATGCCGACGTCCATCTGGAGCCCGGAGCGAGAGTCTCCTTACCGGTACCTCAGGCTCTCAATGCTCTGGTCTACCTGTACGAAGGCGTCGCAAGTCTGGTGAGCGAAGACCGGAACCAGACTCTGACACCATCCTCGGCAAACATTCTGGACCATGGGGATGAAGTTCTGATTGAAGGCGGAAAGGCCGGCGCAAAACTGCTGCTGATTGCCGGCCGACCCATCGGCGAGCCAGTTGTCCAGTATGGTCCTTTTGTAATGAACACAACTGCCGAGATTGAGCAGGCGCTGGCCGACTACCGCGATGGCACCCTGACAGCCTGATCAGGCAAAAGTTCTACCAGCCATCAGGCTCTGGACCATGGGCCGGATAATCAGATCCATGGCCAGGGCCATTTTCGGCCCAGGGATCACCAGAGTGTCGTGGCGGGACAGGCTGCTTTGGGGGATGGCCTGCAGTAACCAGGGAAAATCCACTTCCGCCGTTTCCCTGAAATGAATGACCACCATGCTTTCGTCCTCACTGGGCACATCCCGGGCAACGAACGGATTGGACGTGTCCACCAGCGGAATTCGCTGGAAGTTGATGTGGGTATGAGAGAACTGCGGCACGATGTCGTGCACGTAATCGTCCATCCGATTGATGATCGTCTGAACCACGGCATCCTGGCTGTAGCCGCGCTGATGAGTATCCCGATGGATTTTCTGGATCCACTCCAGATTGACAATGGGTACCACACCAATCAGCAAGTCAACGTACTGGGCAATGTTGTAGTTGTCGCTCACCACCCCGCCATGGAGCCCCTCGTAGAACAGGGCATCGGTATCCGCAGGTAACGGGCCCCAGGGGGTGAAGGTGCCAGGTTTGTGGCCTTCGGCCACCAGGTCGCGGTCTTCGTCATGAACGTACTGCCGGTAACGGCCATTGCCGGTATGGCTGTAGTCATAGAACAGAGCTTCCAGCCTATCAATATGATTGGCTGCCAGGGCAAAATGGTTGCGTTCACCAAACTGCCCTTTAGCGGCGAGTCGTGCCATTTGCTCCCGGGTATACCGATGAAAGCTGTCGCCACTGACCATAGCGGCAGCAATGCCCTCACTGGCAAACATGCGGCTGAAGATCTGCCCGGTTGTGGTGGTGCCCGCCCCGGAAGACCCGGTAACGGCGATAATCGGATGGCGTCTGGACATAAAAAGCTCAGGTTCCCGGATGTGCGTCAGACAAGGCTGGTCAGCAGTCGGGGCTTCTCGACCACAAACCCTTGAGCGTAATCCACGCCCAGCTGTCTCAGCATATCCAGAACCTCACGGGATTCAACCTGAGAGGCAATCACTTCCCGCTCCATGTAGTGAGCCATATCAACCATGGACCTGACCATGGCCTGGTCCGTCTGGTTGACTGCCAACTGGCCGGTAAAGGCGCTGTCGATCTTGATCAGATCTACCGGCAACGATCGCATGAACTGGAAGGAACTGGGGCCACTACCAAAGTTACCCAGGCAGAACCGGCAGCCGAGCTCTTTCATTTCCAGCATGAAATCCGCCACCGATTGCAGGTCATGAATGGCAGAGGCTTCCGTCAGCTCGAACCAGAGACGCTCAATAGGCGCATCCTTCTCACTGAGCTTTTCGTAAATGAATTCCAGCAGTGACTGGTCGTTCAACGAATAGCCGGAGAGATTTATGCACACACCGCCTACATGGCGCGGATCCGGTGACTGATCCCTCAGCCAATCCAGCATGTGCCCCACGACCCAGCGATCCACCGCCTGCATACGGTCATAGCGCTCGGCCATGCGGACGAAATCCTGGCCAGTAATCAGCTGCCCGCTGTCGTCGTACATACTGATCAGAATTTCATACTGCGCCGCCATGCGGGTGCTGGCGTGCAGAGGGATGATCTTCTGGCAACGCAGCAGCATGCGTTCTTCGTCCGGGTTGCTCAGGCCAGCCACACGGGCTGCAATCTGCTCTTGCCGGGCCTGGTCGTCTGCGTCGAGCGTGTATATAGAGAAACGGCCAGGGCCCTTGTCACGGGCAGAATTGAGCGCCTGTTCGGCGGCTTTCAGCCATTTCTCGGCGCTGATCAACGCGGGCAGTTCCGGCGCCAGACCAACATTGGCATTTAACGTGTAACACCGACCGCCATACTCGAAGGGCTCATCTGCAATGGCTTCCAGGAGCGCCTTGGCAATTTCCGGCCCCTGTTCTTCAGGCACCAGCATGGCAAATTCATTGCCCCCGGGACGAGCCACCGGCATGCCATCGCCCACATGCCGACAGATGACCTCCGCCACCCGTTTCAGGGTTTCATCTCCAGCCTGGTAGCCCGCTGTGTCATTCAGCAATCGGAACCCGCGCAGATCCAGTTGCAATAAAGTCCGGCTGTCTTCCCGGCGGGCAAGTTGCTGTTCCAGCATACGTTCGAATTCCCGGCGGTTAAGCAGCCGGGTCAGTTCATCATGGGTGGATGCCCAGGACAGCTGGTCATAGACGTTGCGAACCATGCGGTCGATGCTCTCATCTACCAGCGGTCGATCATACTGATTATCCGGTACGATGATGCCTTTGCGCATTTGCCTGGCCAGAGCTTCCAGCTCCAGCTCAACCACCCGCATACCCTGGTGATTAACGAATACAAACCGGCTGAAACCACGGGCAATCCACACCAGGCGGATATACTGGGGATCTTCCGCCTTGGTTTGATCCCGCAGCCAGTCGCCTGTGCGCAATTGCTGGGCCCGGTTGATCCAGCGTTGCAGGCTGCGCTGTTCCCGCTCGCTGAGCACCTGTTTGTCCGGGCGGACACCACTGACCGCAGGCATTTCAACCATTTCCGGCGCCTTGTCAGGCCGACGCACCAGGAACTGCTTCAACTCATCCCGGATCTGGGAGGACGGCATATGGTTGCTGGAGATCGACGCCAGACCATCCTGAATCAGCCGTAACAGTTCGGGCAGGTTAATGCTGCTGTCCGGGTCCTCGGCAAAAGCCATCAGCGAATCGATCACCGCCAGGTAGTCCTGCCATAACTGACTGTCTGGTCCCTGGCGAATCCAGGTCAGCGACAATAAATCCCTCCAGCCGCCGTCAAGCAGGCTGACCAGGGCCCTGGGAACCTTGCGGCCAGCCAGTTTGCTTTCCAGCGCGCTGGCCACGGCGGTTTTGGATTCGGCAACCTTCTGGGCACCCTCTGCGGCAGCAGTCACCCGCTCAACGTTGCGGCGATACACGAGGTTCTGCCGGTCAATCAGCGTGTCCAGCTCACCTACGGTTTGCTCAAACACACCAGTATCCTGTTCGAACTCGGTAGCAATGCGGTGAATCAGCTCATCCACCCGGCGCTGCACCACCGGGTTCAGCCGGCCACCCTTAACGCCCAGTTGTGCCAGGCGGTTCATCACACCACGAACCGGGCTGTCCTGGTCCTCAAAGAATTCGGGATCACGCATCACAACTTTCAGCACCGGCACTTCCAACTGACGCATTCGGCTCTGGGCGTAGTCACTGAGCTTGGGGCTATCGACCACGCTCCGGAAAAACCGATCGACAACGTCCAGAGTGTCCTGCTGCTCAGCATTGAGCCGGGTGTCACCGGTTTCACGTATCTTTTCAACCACCCGGTCCCGCAAGGGCACGGCCGGCTCTTCCGGAGCCGCAGCGCGTAGCTGCAGCTCCTGCAATTCCCGGTGCAGTTCTCCCTGAGACAGCGGACGGGCATTGGCCGCAAACGGCTCTGGCGTCGCCTCTCCATTCTCCACACGACTGGCCTGCAGTGTTGTCAGCAGATTCCTCACCGTGGCAAAAGCAGTCTGGGCTGCGCGGGCATACCCCCGGAACTCTCCAGCTACCCGGTTTTTCAGCCCGCGGGCCGTTTGCCCGGGTTTGCTTTCCGACGCCTCAGGCTGCGGCTTTTCCAGAGGTGTTTCGGGCTCCGGCTTCAGCACCTCGGTCGGCGGTTCCTTCCTGGCCGGCGCCTGTTCGCTCAGATAACGGGACAGGTCCAGATCCGGCAACACACCATGCCGGATCAGGATATTGTTCAACTCCCGATACAGCGGCTCCAGCTGTTTGATCACCGTCTGCTCAAACGTCTTCAGGCAGACCTTTTCAACCTCCCGGCTGACTTTCAGTTGGGCAAGCGCGTTATGGAAGGCTTCGCACACAAGAGCGGGACCGAGGGGATTATGATGGCCGGTGCGATTGGCGATACCTAACTTGTCCAGCCTCAGCTTGAGCTGCAGCAGGTCGCCACGGTACTGGGTATCAGCACGGGTAACCATCACCCGAATTGCCAGCCAGTCCTCAAACTCGTTTTTGTCTACCACCGACAACACTGAACCGGGCGCGCCTTTGGGCTCCGGTTTTAAGGGCGATTCCAGACTGCGGCTCATGTAATGCCAGAGCACCCGCTGGCGCCCCTGAATCTGGCCGGAGGCATCCATCAACTCATTGGCAAGCTGATCATTGGGGGCTTTCTGGGCTGTAACACGCAGGGCATCCACCGTCTGCACAAAACAGGCATCCATCAGTGGTTCAATAAACCGCGTAACCGTTTTGGCACACTGATGAAGAACAAACTGAACCCGCTCACTGGGGGCGCGAAGGGATGACCGGGACTGATCACCGGAGCTGCCACACAACTGGAGCATGGCGTTGAAGGCATCGGAATCGGGGCGGGTAAAATGCACGCCCATGGCACCGTCAATACGCCGCACCGGGCTGACATGAAGCTCGTATCGACGATTGCCCTCAAGACCGCGGAACCGAACCACCAGCTCGGTAACGCTGCCGCCGGCAAAGGCCCGCTCGATTTTGCCGGAGGTTTCACCCGAATAACGAATGAACATGCCTTCGGCACAGAAATCAGCAATCTGGCAGGGCCACGCCTCACCATTGCCGGCATCTATCTGAGCGGCAAGTTTTATCGGCTGTCGGGGGCTGCTGCGACGCTCTCTCGGATCCATGAACTACCTGACCAGTTGCAAAGCCGGCATGTTGCCGGATGCGGAAATCCGGCCAACGTCCCTGAGTGGGTGTAGGTTCGAGCTGTTATGATAAGGCCTGTGGCGGTCAGTTAAAAATCTGTGACAGCCGTCGGCGAATAAGGAATTGTACAGCCTCATACCCACAACATCATAATATGATGATTCATGAGACAGCTTAGTCAGATCTATCTTCTTTTGCTACTGGTAACACCCCTGAGTGGCTGTACGACCATTGGCTACTATGGCCAGGCCATCGGCGGCCATGTGTCCCTGATGATGAAGGCCAGGCCCATCAACCAGGTGATCACGGCACCGGAAACCGACCCGGAACTTCGCCGACGGCTTGAGCTGGCTGTGCGGGCGCGCGAATTCGCGGCGAAGGAACTGGCTTTACCCGTGGACGATGCCTACAGTGAATACGTGGCACTGGGCCGACCATGGGTGGTGGTGAATCTGGTCGCCGTGCCGGAGTTTTCGCTTACCCCCCACCAGTGGTGTTATCCGTTTGTGGGCTGCCAGTCCTATCGCGGGTACTTCCGCCTGGCCGATGCCCGGCAGGAACAGAAGGTCTTCCAGGAGCGCGATTACGATACCTTTATCGGCACTGTTACCGCCTACTCCACCCTGGGCTGGTTCGATGATCCGTTGCATACCGGGTTCACCTCTCTGACGGATGACCGTATGGTTGCCCTGATGTTCCATGAGCTGGCCCACCGAGTTCTCTATATCAACGGTGATACCGCCTTTAACGAAAGTTTTGCCACCGCCGTGGAACTGGAGGGGCTTCGGCTCTGGCTGCAGCAGCAAGGGGCATTGGAAGGTTTTGACGGTGCTCTGGCGCGACTACAGCACCGAAGACAGGCTCTGGCGCTGGTCGAGGATACCAGCGAGAAACTGCAGCAGCTTTATGCCAGCCAGAACCATATGGACAGATCCATGCTCCGAGCGCGCAAGGCCCAACTGCTCGACGAGCTGGCCCGGGACTACGCCAACCTGGCCGATCATTATGAAGAGCCGGGGCCATTCGGCCCGCCGCCGGTGCAGCTGAATAATGCACAGCTGGCATTGTTCCGGCAGTACAATCAGCATGTTCCCGCCTTCCGACAGATGCTGAAAGAGCTGGACTACCGCTTCAGCAAATTTTACCGGGCCGTCGAGGAGCTTTCCCGGCAGCCGGCGGACAGTCGCGCTGCGCAGCTGGAATTGCTTTCAGAGCGGTTTGTAGAACACCTTTGAATTACGCTGGGTGTTGTATGAGGCCAGCTTTGGCCCCGGCAGATCCTGCACGGCGGTAGGCAGGAAACCGCGTTCCCGGAACCAGTGCTCGGTTTGGGTAGTCAGCACAAACAGTTTGTGGACACCCTGGCCCCGGGCCAGCTTTTCAACCATGGCGAGAATCTCGTCACCACGGCCGGCGCGTCGGTAGGAGGGGTCTACCGCAAAACAGGACAACTCTCCGGAGCCCTCCTCAGGATAATGGTATAGCGCGGCGCAGCCGACAATGGTGCCGTCCCGCTCCGCCACCACAAACCGGTCAATTTCGGTTTCCAGCATTTCCCGGGAGCGGCGAACCAGCACGCCCTGCTCTTCCAGCGGCTGAATCAGCTCCAGAATGCCCCCGATATCTTCTACCCGCGCCTGGCGAATCTGTTCGTAGTTATCACCGCTGACCAGGGTGCCGGAACCATCGCGGGTAAACAGCTCCTCCAGCAGGGCGCCGTCTTCGACATAACTGATGATGTGGGCACGCCGAACGCCTTTGACACAGGCATCGCAGGCGGCCTTGAGCAAGGCCGCGTCGTGGCCGGTGACGGCATTGTCGTTCAGGCGTTCGGAGGCCTGACGGGCGGACAACTCACGTATCAGGCTGCCATCTTCTTCGAGCAGGCCTTCGTCGTCGATGAAGACAATCAGCTTCTCCGCCTGCAGCGCCGCGGCCACCTGGCTGCCAACATCCTCATAGGAAAGGTTGAAGGCATCACCGGTGGGCGAATAGCCCATTGGCGGCAGCAAAACAATATGCCCCAGCTCCAGCAATTGCTCGATGCCTCGGGTATCAACACGGCGGACGCGGCCGGTATAGCCAAAATCAATGCCATCCAGCACGCCAACGGGTTTGGCGGTGACGTAGTTGCCGCTGCTGACCCGAATCCGGGCGTTATGCATGGGTGAGTTCACCAACCCCATGGAGAGCTGGCTTTCCAGGTAGGCCCTGAGCCCGCCAATGGCTTCCATAACCATCGGCAGATGGTTATCAGGGGTGATGCGCAAGCCCCGTGCGAAGGAGGATTCCAGGCCGGCATCATCCAGTCGCGACTGAATCTGGGGGCGGCCACCGAACGCCACCACCAACTTGACGCCAAGGCTGCCGAGCAAAGCGATGTCGTGGATGATGTTGATAAAATTGCGGTGCTCGATGGCATCCCCGGGCATGGTCAGGACGACGGTTCGGCCGCGATGGGCGTTGATGTACGGAGAGGAATGGCGGAATCCGTGCAGCCAGTCGTTTGATTTCAAACCTTTATTCCTTATACCCTGATAATGCTTGCCAAGAATGGAGAATGCCGGGACGGTTTTCCGCCCGCCTTACCGTTAGTCTACTCAAAGACAGAACCTTTTGATCAATCCCTTGAGGATATCCACCGTCGGCTGTAACTGGGACAGTTCAAGAAACTCGTCCGGCTGGTGCGCCTGGTCGATCGAACCTGGCCCCATCACCAGGGTCTCCAACCCCAGCTGCTGCAGCCAGGGTGCCTCCGTGGCAAAAGCAACGGCGTGTGCCGTGTGGCCCGTGAGTTTCTCACAGGCTTTGACCAGAGCGGCGTCGGCCGGGGTTTCAAACGGCGGTACGCCGTCAAACAGGGGGGCAAACGTGAGTTTGAGTTCCCGCCGCTCGGCCAGAGGCTGCATCCGGTCAAGAATCGCCTGGCGCAGGGTCTCCATGTTCATGCCCGGCAGCGGACGCAGGTCGAAGTGCAATTCGCATTGGGCGCAGATGCGATTGGGATTGTCACCACCGTGGATACAGCCCAGGTTCAGGGTGGGCACCTGTACCTCGAAGTTGGGGTTGCGGTACTTTTCCTGCCATTCGCTGCGCAGGGCCAGAAGTTCGCCGAGCGCCTCGTGCATGCCTTCCAGCGCGTTGCGGCCCAGGGCCGGGTTGGAGGAATGGCCCGATTGCCCGTCAAAGCGCAACCTTTCCATCATGATGCCCTTGTGCATGCGCACTGGTTTGAGATTGGTAGGCTCGCCGATCACCGCGTAGCGGGCTTTCGGTTTGCCGGCTTCCGCCAGTGCCCGGGCGCCATTCATGGAGCTTTCTTCGTCGGCAGTGGCCAGGATAATCAGCGGCTGCTGCAGGGGCTCGCCGGCAAAGGCTTTGGCGGCTTCGATGGCGAGCGGGAAAAAGCCTTTCATATCGCAGGTGCCCAGACCGTACCAGCGGTTGTCCTTTTCCGTGAGGCTGAACGGATCGCTCTGCCAGCGTTTGTCGTCAAACGGTACGGTGTCGGTATGGCCTGAGAGTACCAGCCCACCCGGACCGCTACCCAGAGTGGCGATCAGATTGAACTTACCGGGCATGCCCGGCACTTCCATGATCTCGACGGTAAACCCCAGGGGTTCGAGCCATTCCGCCAGCAGGCGAACCACACCTTCGTTGCTGTGATCCCACTCCGGTGAGGCACTGCTGATGGACGGCAATGAAATCAGCCGGGCCAGCATGTCCCTGATACCTGGTACCCCTGTGCTTGCGCTTGCAGTCACTTATTGCCTCCCGTCCCGGCGTTATTCCGGGCGGCCCCGGCGCCAGACTTCAAATTGTGTAATGGCACGAATCAGAATGGGATAGGCCACTTCGCCCCCCGCCACGGTACGGGCAATTTCCATATCCCGATCACCAACACTGACCAGTCGCCCCTCAACCTGGTTTTCATTCGAGAGTGTGACCCTTACGCGCCGGCCAAGCCAGATATTGGCGTTCTCAACACTGTCAGGGTACCACTGCTCGGAATCCGGGTCTTCCGGTGGTACCACAGGTTCCAGTGCCTGGGCGGGCAGTGCCGGTTCCACCCGCCGCATTCTGGTCAGATAAACATCCGGAACGGTGGCACCGTTATAAGATACACTCAGGCTGGCGCCGTTTTCCGAATCAGTGCGTACGGGCAGCCCAAAGGTTTCGGAGCCGGGTGCAAGCATCATGGTCAGCTCGCCCCCTTCGGTCAGCCATTGCCGATACAGTGCCAGCAACTGCGGGCTGGCTTCCAGGCCCCGAGCCTGCAACCCTTCTTCCAGCGCCGCAACGCCCCGCCCTGCCCAGTCGCTGACCTCCAGCCCGGTCTCGCGAGCACAGTAGGCAGAGAGCCGGCGCATCAGGCCCGCGTCGCGAACGGTCAGCTGCAGTGGTCCGGCACCCATCGAGGCTGGTTCGGCCAGATTGCCCATGGTCAGTCTGGCGTCTGGCCACACCAGCTCCAGGCTTCCGGTTTCACGGGTATTCAGTTCAAAACGCAGCGCATCGGGAGTCTGCTCCAGCATCATGTCGCCCCGGATATCAGGAATCCCCATACGCATCAAATCACCACTGCCCAGCTGCTGCCGGGGATCCGGCGCACAGGACAGATTGCCGAGGGGGGCCTGACTGGTTTCATCCGGTGCCGCCGTCACCCAGTTCCGGAACATGGTGGGTTCCAGCATGATGCTGGCGCGCTCAATGGACAGCCGCCAACTGGCCGGCAAACGCTCAGGGCTCATCAGTGTGGTCACCAGGGTGACCGGAGAACCGGTTTCCAGCTCCATCAGACCCATTTGCAATGGCTGAGTGAGCCGGAAATCCTCCCAGTGCGCTTGCCGGAGTATGACCCGACCATCCACGGAGGAGCTGATGCTACCCCGCTCAAGTACACCGTATTCCGATAATGCCGTGCGCGCCTCTGCCAGGCGCTGGTCCGTCAGCCACCAGACGCCGGCTTTAAAGCCGGCGAAGGCCACTATTCCTGTGATAACGAGAAATGACAGCAGGCGTTTCATCCGGTAACTCCCGGCCAGAAGTATCAGTTACGGGAAATCAGCGTACCGACACCCTCGTCGGTGAAGATTTCCAGCAGGCAGGCATGGGCCACACGTCCGTCGATAATGTGGGAGGTGCGCACGCCATTTTCTACCGCACTCAGGGCACAGCGGATTTTTGGCAACATGCCGCCATGGATGGTGCCGTCTTCAATCAGGTCGTTGACCTGTTGGGCGGTCAGACCGGTCAGCACTTTGTCCTCCTTGCTCTTGAGGCCGGAGACATTGGTCAGCAGGATCAGCTTCTCCGCCTTCATGGCTTCTGCCACCTTGCCGGCTACCAGGTCCGCATTAATGTTGTAGGAAGCGCCATCCGGCCCGACACCGATGGGCGCGATGACCGGGATCACGTTGCTGCGGGTCAGCATGTCGATAACATCCACGTTGACGCTTGCGACCTCGCCAACATGGCCAATATCGATGATTTCAGGTCGCTCAAGCTCCGGCGAGCGATTGACCACTTCCAACTTCCGGGCCCGGATCAGATTGGCATCCTTGCCGGTCAGGCCCACCGCGGTGCCACCATGGGCATTAATCAGGGAAACGATTTCTTTGTTCACCTGGCCGCCGAGCACCATTTCGACCACGTCCATGGTCTCCGCATCGGTAACCCGCATGCCGTTAACAAAGCGGGACTGGATATTCAGGCGTTCCAGCAGCTCCCCGATCTGGGGGCCGCCGCCGTGAACCACGATGGGGTTGATCCCCACCAGTTTCATCAGCACCACGTCCCGGGCAAAACTGCTCTTGAGGTCTTCGTTCTCCATGGCGTTGCCGCCGTATTTGATCACGACCGTCTTGCCGGTAAACCGTTGGATATAGGGC
Source organism: Marinobacter sp. EVN1 (assembly GCF_000475375.1). Lineage (NCBI taxonomy): Bacteria > Pseudomonadati > Pseudomonadota > Gammaproteobacteria > Pseudomonadales > Marinobacteraceae > Marinobacter > Marinobacter sp. EVN1. The sequence goes on along the minus strand of NZ_AXCB01000045.1, from coordinate 177,125 downwards.
AGGCCCCGGCTCAGTACCGAGGCCACCTGCATTGCTGTTTCACGATCCAGCGCCATGATGTTGTGTTAATCCTTACGACAGTAATGGGTTTCAGAATTCCGCCACCAGGTCTGGTGCCGCTTTCTGCAGTTGTTCCCGGAACACGGATTTGATCCGTTCCAGTGCCTGTTCGGTTTCAGCCTCGAAGCGCAGAACCAGAACCGGCGTGGTATTGGACGCACGGCATAGCCCCCAGCCATCGGCATAATCTACCCGAATGCCATCGATGGTGCTGATGTTGCCGTCACCAAAATCCGCCTGCTGACCTAGCCGTTCAATGATGGCGAACTTGTCTTTCTCGGTCACCTCGACATTCAGCTCAGGGGTGCTGATATCCTCGGGGAAGTCTTCAAAGACCTCATCAGAGTGGCGATCCTCAATGCCCAGAATTTCCAGCAGCCGGGCCGCCGAGTAAAGGCCATCGTCAAAGCCGTACCAGCGTTCGCCAAAGAAAATGTGTCCGCTCATTTCCCCGGCCAGCAGGGCACCGGTCTCTTTCATTTTCGCTTTCATCAGGGAGTGGCCGGTTTTCCACATGATCGGGCGCCCTCCGGCCTCCGAGATCACGCCAGCCAGCCGGCGGCTGCACTTCACGTCATAGAGCACATCCGCGCCGGGATTGCGGGACACGACATCACGGGCAAAGAGCATCAGCAGGCGATCCGGCCAGATGATCTTGCCGGTATTGGTGACCACGCCCAGGCGATCGCCGTCGCCATCAAAGGCCAGCCCGATATCGGCGCCGGTCTCCTTAACCTTGGCAATCAGATCCTGCAGGTTCGCCGGTTTACCGGGGTCCGGGTGATGATTCGGGAAATCACCGTCCACTTCACAATACAGTGGCGTGACTTCACAGCCCAGCTCTTCAACCAGCATGGGGCCCAGCTCTCCGGCAATGCCATTACCGGCATCCACCACCACTTTCAGCGGCGCGGCCACAGCAATATCGCCGACAATACGATCCAGATAGGCGCGGCGCACGTCATCCCGGGATTGCGCCCCCTGCCCCCTGGCAAGATCGGCAGTCTGGATGCGCTGGTAAAGCTTCTGGATAGCCTCACCAGAGAGAGTCTCTCCGCCCAGCATGATCTTCAGGCCGTTATAGTTGGCCGGGTTGTGACTGCCGGTCACCATAACGCCAGAACCGGTCTGCAGGTGATGGGTTGCAAAATACAGCACCGGCGTAGGGATGGCACCCAGGTGAATGATGTTGCACCCGGTCGCCATGATGCCGCGCCCCAGGGCATCGGCCAGTTCCGGGCTGGAATGACGGCCATCAAAACCAATGCAGATATTCGTGACGCCACGCTCTGTCGCCTCCGAGCCGATCGCGCGACCAATGACTTCAACTACCTCGGCCGAGAGGGTCTGACCAACGATGCCCCGGATGTCATAGGCACGGAAGATTTCCGGGTTGACCTGAACCACAGGCACCTCGGCTTCTGCCACTTCCGGGATATCCTCGTCGAACAGGGAATCCTCGGAGCCACCAAAGCCAAGCACATCCTCATCGCCATCGAGCATATCAATGTCCGGCATGTCCTTGTCCTGAAACAACGGCTCATCCTCCGCCGTCGCTGCCTTGCGGCGGGCAGGAGCTGCTTTGGGTGCAGCCGACTCCGCAGCCTTGGCCACCCGTTTCTCCACCATCTGGGACAGACGGAACAGCACTTCTCCGGTGGACGCTACCATATCCCAGCGCAGAGCCGGCAGTTTCATCCGCTCGCCCCCGAACACCTTGTGGGCCCACTGAATGAGCGCGGTCACATCCTGACGTATACCACGCTGAGCGTTGCCAAGGAGCATCCAGACCAGAACCGCCGCCACCAGCGCAGGCACCCCCACCAGAATCGCCAGGAGAATGGTGCTTACCGGCGCCACCGGTGCCGAGGCCGGTTGGTAACGGACGGACCAGTCCGGGTTGAGCAGGGTGCGGGACAGCTCCGGGCCGTTACCGTTACCGGCGCTGGCCACGGTTCGTGAAGCACCGGACACGGATTGCACCAATGAAAGCTGCCCCCCAAGTTGCGAGTTGCTCACGGAAAGCAGTGGCTGGATATGGGACGCTTCAAAGACCGCCAGTACGCTACCAACCACGGCATTGCTGGTGGGGTGGCGTACCGCCGCGGCAAATTGCAGATACCACTGATTGTCCCGGGGGAAGGCGTCCGGCAACAGGTTCTGTCCATTTTCTGCCCGCCGGGCCAGTTCCAGGCCCGCAAATCCCAGCAGGGTATCGCCGTTACCGGTCCGGGGAACTTCCCGATACGGGAAGACAAACACCTGGGCGGAGCCGGGCAGCGCTGCTTGCAGTTGCTCAGCCAGATTCGCCAGATCGGAGCGCTCCGCCAAAGCCAGGGCGGCGTAGCGCTGGTTGGCCACCGCCCGAACCTGTTCCAGCAGCGCAGTCAGCGACTGATTCAGGCGCCGCTGGGCACTGTCCACCTCCATGGCACTGGCCGCTTCATAACGGGCTTCCCCGGCGGGCACCACCACCAGAAAATGGGCCAACACCACCGCTACCACGCCGGCCATCAGCACCACCAGCGATTGATTCAGCCCGACCGATCCGAGTTTCTTTAACCCGGAGCCAGCCGCTTCTTTGGACGCTTTGGAAGGTTTCTGTTTTTTTCCGGGTTTCTTCTCCGGCTGCTCATCACCGGAAGACGCGTTGGTTTTTTTCTTGGCGAATTTCATAATGCATCCCGCAGTTATTTTCTTTCCCGGATAGTTCTGTATCCGCTGAGTATAGACGCCGGCCAGTTAACTCGCTGCCAGGTAAATATGCCCGACTCAGTGGCTCCCGGTGGAGCCAAAGCCACCTTCGCCCCGGTCACTGGCATCAAATTCGGTCACAATCTCGAAATCCGCCTGTACCACAGGCACCAGCACCATCTGGGCAATACGTTCGCCCACCTCGATGGTGAATGGCGTCTGGCCACGGTTCCAGCAGGACACCATCAACTCGCCCTGATAGTCGGAATCGATCAACCCCACCAGATTTCCGAGCACGATCCCATGCTTGTGCCCGAGCCCACTGCGGGGCAAGATCATGGCGGCCAACCCCGGGTCGGCAATATGCACAGACAGGCCGGTAGGAATAAGGTGGGTCTCGCCCGGCATAACGGTCTTGGTTTCTTTCAATGCCGCCCGCAGATCAAGGCCTGCAGAGCCTTCGGTGGCGTATTCGGGAAACGGAATCGCGGTACCAATGCGGTCATCCAGAACCCGTACCTGAAACTTTCTTTTACTCATGCCTGTTCAATCCTGTTGCTGTGGTCTGCAATCAACGCCACCAGACGGGCAGCGATCGCCTGTTTGCTGTCCGGCCCGATGGATTCCGAACCCTCAGGCCAGAACACCGTAACCGCATTGCGATCGCTGCTGAAGCCGAGCCCGGGCACGGACACATCGTTGGCGACAATCATATTGAGTTTCTTGCGTTGCATCTTGTCGGTCGCATAGCGCGCCACATCCGTAGTCTCGGCCGCAAAGCCGACCGTGAACGGCGCATCAGCCCTGGCTGCGATGGTCGCCAGGGTATCGGGGTTACGGACCAGCGCCAGGCTCATGTTGTCGTTGGTTTTCTTGATTTTCTCGCTGGCGAACACCTCGGGCCGGTAATCTGCCACCGCGGCCGTGGCGATAAAGATATCGCAGCCTTCATCGACCGCTTTGCTGGCAGCTTCGAGCATTTCCTGAGCAGTGCTGACCGGCCGGACATCAACCCCCGCCGGCGCCGACAGACTGACAGGCCCACTGATAAGCACCACCTCGGCCCCGGCGGCGGCGGCCGCACCGGCCAGGGCGTAGCCCATCTTGCCCGAGCTGTGATTGGTAATGTAGCGCACCGGATCGATCGGCTCCCGGGTTGGCCCGGCCGTGATCACCAACCGCTTGCCGGACAGCGGCCCGGTAGTTTCAGCCAAGCCTTCTCCGTTTACCAGACGCGCCAGACGTTCCGGCTCCAGCATGCGCCCAGGACCGGTATCGCCGCAGGCCTGCTCGCCCTGACCCGGCCCCCAGACGGTAATCTGCGGGTCTTCCATCAACAGCGCCAGGTTCCGCTGGGTACGAAAGTTCTTCCACATGGCCTGGTTCATCGCGGGGGCCAGCGCTATCGGCGCTTCGGTGGCGCAACAGACCGTCGTCAACAGGTCATCAGCCAACCCATGGGCCAGCCGGGCCATAAAATCCGCAGACGCCGGTGCCACCACAACCTGATCAGCCCACTTGGCCAGCTCGATGTGCCCCATGCCAGCCTCGGCTTCTGGGTCGAGCAGGGAGGTGCGCACCGGTTCGCCACTCAGAGCCTGATAGGTCAACGGCGCAACAAATGCCTCCGCGCCACGGGTCATCACAACCCGGACTTCGTGCCCCGCTTTTTTCAGTAGCCGAACCAGCTCCGCACTTTTATAGGCGGCAATACCACCGGTAATTCCCAACAATATTCGCTTGGCGGTCATGCGGGCTCCGTAATCCCGTAAAATGAAAGAGTTATAAGATAGCATGCCGAGCGCAGACGGGCAGCCTGCCAGCGCCCCTGTTCGTTTACCAAATGTTACCTTTTGGAGTAACCTTTGTAATTTCGAGAACCCGGTGCAGGACGCACTCCCCGAAACCAGCAAGGAAGCAAACATGCCACCCAGCCATTGGCCCGCCGATGAGCGGCCCCGTGAGCGATTGCTCACTCACGGCCCTGAATCATTGTCAGATGCCGAACTCCTGGCCATTTTCCTGCGTACCGGTACCACCGGCATGCCGGTGATGGCCCTGGCCCGACACCTGATCACCGAATTTTCCGGACTGCGCGGCCTGATGACCGCTTCCCGCCGACAATTCTGCGAGGTCAAAGGCCTGGGCACCGCCAAATATGCCCAGGTGCAGGCTGCCATGGAAATGGCGAGGCGAGTGATGGACGAGCCGCTGCGCCAGGGCGATCCGCTGCGCTCACCGGAAGATACCCGGCGCTTTCTCACCAGCCGCCTGGGCACTTATCCCCATGAAGTGTTCGCCGGCCTGTTCCTGGATAACCGTCACCGGGTCATCCAGTACCGGGAACTGTTCCGGGGTACGATAGACGGCGCAGCGGTTTACCCCCGGGAGGTGGTGCGCCAGGCTCTGGAGGACAATGCCGCCGCGGTCATCTTTGCCCACAACCATCCGTCAGGCGTGGCCGAGCCAAGCCAGGCTGACATTTCCCTGACCCGCCGGCTGAAAGAGGCCCTGGGACTGGTCGATATCAGGGTTCTTGACCATATGGTTATCGGCCACGGTGAGGTAATATCCCTTGCTGAACGAGGATTGATGTAGCCCCGTGAAGGATACCGCCCCGAAACTGGCCAAATTCCCAACAATTTTTTGCGTTGGTCGGCCAGTTCTGGTATAAAAGCGTCCCTTTCTGGCGGCGTCTGGCGAGCAGCGTTCTGTTTCAGAAGCGCAAACCGGCAGCAGGTATGGCTCCGGAGCAACCAGAGACGCATTAAAAACGAATTCGTATTGATAGAGACCATTGCTCAGGTCGGAGGCAAGTATGTCCAGAGTTTGTCAGGTTACCGGTAAGCGTCCGGTTACCGGTAACAACGTTTCCCACGCGATGAACCACACTCGTCGTCGTTTTCTGCCGAATCTGCAGAACCACCGTTTCTGGGTTGAGTCCGAGAAGCGTTTCGTGAAGCTGCGCGTTTCCACCAAGGGCATGCGCATCATCGACAAAAAAGGCATTGACGCTGTGCTGGCCGATCTTCGTGCCCGCGGCGAGAAAGTTTAAGGAGCCGCATCATGCGCGAGAAAATCAAGCTGGTATCTTCAGCAGGCACTGGTCACTTCTACACGACCAAAAAGAACAAGCGTAACACCCCGGAAAAAATCGAGATCAAAAAGTACGATCCGGTTGTCCGTAAGCACGTTGCGTACAAGGAAGCCAAGATCAAGTAATTGATCCTGCCTCCACAAAAAACCCGGCATCTGCCGGGTTTTTTATTGCCTGGACGCATCAGACAAGACTCAGAATGTTTCCAGATAGCCTTTGGGCAGCGCCACATCCATGGCAATGGGAAGGTGGTCGGAAACCGGATAGCTCACCACTTCAGAGCGCCGGATTTCCAGAGAGGGACTGACAAGAATATGGTCAAGCGCCTTTTCCGGGCGCCAGCTCGGGAAGCTGTGCGCGGTGTCGGGCAGCGGAATCAGATCGGTTTCTTTCAGCGGTGTTCGTGTCAGCAACTGCTCTGCATGGGCATTCATGTCCCCCATCAGCACCACATGCCGATAGCTCGCAATCTGCTCGCGGATAAATCCAAGCTGCTTCTGCTGGGCCGACTTGCTGAGAGAGAGATGCATCAGCACCAGTACCAGCGGGTCTTCCTCATCCCCGTAGCGCGCAATGATGGCGCCACGCCCGGGAATCAGTCCCGGCAATTTGTGTTCAGTGACATCCAGCGGGCGGAAACGGCTCAACAGGCCATTACTGTGCTGGGCAATCTGGCCGAGGTTGCGATTTAATTGCTGATACCAGTAAGGAATCCCGGCCGCCTCGGCCAGGTATTGCACCTGATTGATGTAACCACTGCGGAGACTTCCGCCATCACACTCCTGCAGGGCAACCACATCATACTGGCTGAGCAGGGTGGCAATCCGATCCAGGTTTTCGTAGCGCCGGCGATTGGGCAGAAAATGCTGCCAGCTGCGGGTCAGATAATGGTGATAGGACGAAGTGTTGATACCAACCTGAATATTGAAAGTCAGTAGCCGGATGTGCCGGTGAGCTTCAAACTCCGGCACATGCTCGCTCCCGGAACAAGTGCCCCGGGAGCTTTCCTGGTTTCTGAGTATACCGTTCAGCTGGTTACGGATTCGCTTGTACATTATCAGCCGCTTCTCCGGTCAGCCCATCCAGCGTCCGGCGAACCGCATGGCGCCTTACTCAGACCCGCTGCGCTCTTTTTCCGCCAGATACTCGACCACCTTCAGGGTGTTTTCGTGACTACCCGCCATGGAGGCACTTACCACGTACTTGCCATCAACCAGCATAGTCGGTGTACCGGTAATGCGCGCGCCACGAATCTTGGCCTGGGCCTGCTGCACTCTGGCACGCACCCCGAAACTGTTGTAGTTTTCCAGAAACTTCTCGGCGTTCACGCCATACCCGGCAACAAAATCAGCCAGAGCTTCCGGGGTATTGAGGGGGCGGCGCTCTCCGGCCAGGGCATCGAACAGCGCGTCATGCACCTTGTCCAGCTCGCCCATGGCCTCAAGGGCATAGAATGCGTAGGCATGCGGCTCCCAGCTGCGACCCAGTGCCGCCGGCAGCTTCACATAGTTGATGTAGTCCGGAGCCTCCGCTTCCCAGGCTTCAGCCAGCGGCTTGAAGTTGTAGCAGTGCGGACAGCCGTACCAGAAGACTTCCGCCACTTCGACACCGTTATCCGATGCCGTTCTTACCGGATTATCCAGTACCCGGTAGTGTTCTCCGGCCACCCAGGGCTGGGCATTGACCAGGGAAGCAGCAGACAACAGTGAAAGCGCCAGAACGGCGGAAGACGTCAGGGTTCTGATCATCGGGAATCTCCGAGCCATCAATGAATTTTAACGGGGATTATGACCCAGGGATGCGAAAAAGTTCCACCGGAGGGCCAAAGGAATGCGTTACCGAACGGTTAGGTATTATGAATACCGGATACCAAAAACCCCGCCGAGGCGGGGTTTTCAGTCGTAACTGACGGCTGTCGATCAGTTCAGGCCGGATACGTAGCTGGCGACCGCCTCAATTTCAGCGTCTGTCAGCTTGGAGGCAACATCCATCATGATGCCGGCATTCGCGCCTCCGGCGCGCTCACCCGCCCGGTAAGCTTTCAACTGCTTGATAACATATTCTGCAGTTTGTCCGCCCAAGGCAGGGTAACCCGCCGGCTCGTTGCCAATGCCGGAGGGGTTATGGCAACCGGAACAGGCCGGTACACCGGAGGCCATATTGCCGCCGCGGTACAGTGCCTGACCCTGCTCAACCAGATCCGGATTGGCCTGACCAACAACCATTTCCTGGCTGTTGAAGTAGGCAGCCAGATCCTGCAAATCCTGATCGGACATGGCGTTGAGCAGGCCCGTCATTTCAGGAATGGCACGATCCCCGGATTTGATGTCAACCAGCTGGTTGTACAGATATTTCTCGCCCAGACCGGACAGTTTTGGATACACAGCCATTACCGGCTTGGCTCCGCCCTGACCATGACAGCCCGCACACACTGCTGCGTTCTGTTCACCCGCTGCCGGATCTCCTGCCCCGTGAGCCATCGCTGTAAGGCCAACTCCGAGAACAACTCCTGCGATCAGTCTTTTCATGCTCGCTCCGCTTCTCTCATCTTTGCATCTTGAAAGTATTCTTCGTTGTGCAGCCGGCAGGCACTGGGTCGTCAGGTGCAAAACCGGGGCATACAGCGGCAACGCGAGGCGTCCCGCCGGAAATTGGTGTAGCATTATACATTAATCGCCGATAACTGAAATCCAAAGGAACACCAACCGTCGTGGACCCTGATCTGACTCAAAAAAGCCTCTCGTTCAACAGCGCCCGTTTTCTCATCAGCGCCTCCAAACTGGACGAATGCCCCCCCGACCATGGCGCCGAAGTTGCCTTTGCCGGCCGCTCCAATGCGGGCAAATCCAGCGCCCTGAACGCCATCACCGCCAATGGCAAACTGGCTCGCACCAGTAAAACCCCCGGCCGGACCCGGCTGATCAACTTTTTCAGCCTGAATCGGGAACATGCCCGTCTGGTCGACCTGCCCGGTTACGGCTATGCGAAAGTGTCCCGGGACATGAAAGACGACTGGCAACAGCATCTCGGCCATTACCTGAATGATCGCCGCTGCCTGCGTGGTCTGGTTCTGGTGATGGACATCCGGCACCCGCTCACCGATTTCGACCAGATGTTGGTGGAATGGTGTGAACATAACCACCTTCCGCTCATGATTCTGGCCACGAAGGCCGACAAACTGAAGTTTGGTCAGGCAAAAACCGCCATGCTGGGTATCGCGAAAACGCTGAAGGAATATCAATGTGTGGAGCACCTCATCATGTTCTCCGCCACCTCCAAGCGCGGAGTCGACGAGTGCCGGGAAGCGCTGACCCACTGGCTGGAAGCCTCGGAACAGGCGCCGGTTGAGGCATAAAAAGCCGGCCTGAAGAAGACAGGCCGGTGAAAACGTCAGGGTTTGCGACGTGCTATGTGCCTCTGCAACAACAGAGGCCGAAAACCTGAGAACTCACTCAGGAGACGCAGGGAGTGTCCGGTTCCCAACGTCATTAGCTGTGACTGCGCCGCATTCAAAAAGTTCAATTTCAGATCAAACTTTGACCAGGCCAGCCAGGCTCATGCCTCAACGCCAGAAACACCCTGGGCTTCAGGCAAGGTAGGACGGTATTTTTCTCGCAATGCCAGCACCCGCTCACGATACTCCGGCGTGAGATAGGGCACTTCCAGTGTCAGCACCTGATAGATCCCCTGTTTTAACTCGGTCAGGGACAGACTGGCAGGCTCCTCGGCCGCATGAGCCGTCTTCAGAAACGCCATCCAGTTGGTAATCACCAGCCAGACATTCAGTGACATGGCCGAACGCAGATCCTCCGGCTGAGGCTGGATAATGCCGGCATCCGCCAGCTTTGCGAAAATCCGGTTGATGGCCGCCAGACAGCGATTGGTAAACTCCCGGTAGTCCCGGCGCAGCCGCGGGTCACTGTCGAGCAAGTATTCCAGATCCCGGTGGAAGAAGCGATAGCTCCAGAGGCCGTCAAACACCGACTCCAGATAGAAGGTCATATCCTCCAGGGTGATCGGTCGGTCTTCCGGAATATCCAGGTAGTAGTCCACCAGCTTTTCATATTCCTGGAAAATCTCGTAGATGATGTCGGACTTGTTGCGGAAGTGGTAATACAGATTACCCGGCGATATCGCCAGGTGCGCGGCAATGTGATTGGTGGTGATGTTGCGCTCACCCTTGTCATTAAACAGCTCCAGGCTGGATAACAGTATCTTGTCTCTGGTTTTCATCGTCATGCCGGTGTTTGTTGTTATCAGTGTCACGGATGGCCTAAAGAGCCATCCGGCTTTCTTGACTGCCTAGAGTATATACTCTAATAATAGCCTCAAGCGCAAATCGCACAGATTTTGGCCAACGACAATAACCGACTGCCAGCGCCTGTCGCTCCAGGCAGTCAGGGGGAGAAAACCATGGGTGCCACCGTCGTCCAGCTCACAGAGAGCAAGAAGCAGATCCAGCACACGCATCGCGTCTTTGAGGACCAGAAGAAGGCCTTCCGCAACAACCCGATGCCGTCCCTGACCGAGCGCAAAGAGAACCTCAAGCGTCTGAAACGGGCGCTACTGGCCCATCAGGATCGCCTGGTCGAGGCCATCGATCGGGATTTCAGCTGTCGCTCCAAAGACGAATCCCTGATCGCCGAAGTCATGCCGTCTATTCAGGGCATCAATTACACGCTGAAGAATCTTGGCGACTGGATGAAGCCCTCCAAACGCCATGTTTCGGTTCTGTTCCAGCCCGCCAGCAACAAGGTTTACTACCAGCCAAAAGGGGTTGTAGGCGTCATCGTGCCCTGGAATTACCCTCTGTATCTGGCGGTCGGTCCACTGGTCGCTTCCCTGGCGGCTGGCAACCGCACCATGATCAAGATGTCGGAATTCACTCCGCACACGTCGGCCCTGTTCAAGGAGATCATCGAGTCGATGTTCCCGGAGGACCTGGTGTCGGTGATCACTGGCGAGGCCGATGTGGCGGCCGATTTCTCCCAACGGCCTTTCGATCACCTGCTGTTTACCGGTTCTACTTCGGTGGGCAAGCTGGTGATGCGCGCGGCAGCCGAAAACCTGACCCCGGTAACCCTTGAGCTCGGCGGCAAATCCCCGGCCATTGTTTCGCCGGATGTGCCGATGGAAGATGCGGCCCAGCGTATCGCCTTCGGCAAAGCCTTCAATGCCGGCCAGACCTGTGTGGCACCGGACTATGTGCTCTGCCCCGCCGACCGGGTGCAGGCGTTCGTAGATGAATTCCGGGCACGGTTCGCCGAGATGTACCCCAGCCTGCGGGATAACGACGACTACACGGCCATCATCAATGAGCGCCAACACCATCGCTTGCAGGGCTATCTTGAGGATGCCCGGGCCAAAGGCGCGGAACTGGTGGAGATCAATCCCGCCAACGAGAACATGAAGGACGGTACCCGGAAGATTCCGCTGACACTGGTGCTGAAGACCACGCCGGACATGAAGGTGATGCAGGACGAGATTTTCGGCCCGATCCTGCCGATCATCAGTTACGGCAGTCTGGACGAGGCGATCCATTACATCAATGACCGGCCACGGCCGCTGGCACTGTATTTCTTTGGCTACGACAAGTCGCACCAGCAGCATGTGGTGGACAACACCCATTCCGGCGGCATGTGCATCAATGATGCCCTGATGCACGTGGCCCAGGACGACCTGCCGTTCGGCGGGATTGGTGATTCCGGTATGGGGCACTATCACGGTAAGGAAGGCTTCCTGACCTTCTCCCATCACCGGGCGATTTTCACCAAGCAGAAGTTCAACAGCGGCAAATACGTGTATGCGCCCCATGGTACGGCGGCGCATCGGTTGGTGTATAAGCTGTTTATTCGCTGACAAAACACGCCTGCCCGCTTGGCTGGGAGCAAGGCCAAGGTGCAGGGTGTCGCTCCAGGACACGCCGTTAATACATCCATGTAGGCTTGAGCAAAACATCCCTGTTTTGCACAGTCCTGGAGCGACACCCTGCACCCTGGCCACCTGACGTTCGAGCAAGCCTGAACAGAATAATAAAAGACAAAGAAGCTTCTACAATGACAAGCCAACACAATACGAAGAATTCCTGTCAGCCGGATGTTAGCCGTCGCAGTTTCCTCAAAACCGGTTTAGGCGGCGCGGTGTTCCTGAGCACCGTCAGCCTCTCTGCCGGGCTAACCGGCTGCGCTACGGCCCCCGCAGGCCGGGTCAGTGCGGTCGACAGCCGCATGGACACCCGCTACCAGTTCCAGTTTCTGAGCCGGGATGACATCGCCCTGTTCGAGGCCCTGTTGCCCGCCATGTTTGCCGGAGCTCTGCCGGAGGAACCCAACCAGCGTCGCTTTGCCATTGCCGGAACGATTGAACGGATCGACCAGGGCATTGTGAAGTTCGGCCCGGCGAATCAGCAGGAGCTGCGCAAGCTCTTTGATCTGCTTAACTTTGCCCCCACCCGGATCGCCCTGGCGCGGGTATGGTCAGACTGGCCTTCAGTCAGTACCGCCGATGCCGACGCGTTTCTGCGGCGCTGGCGCGACAGTCGGATCGGACTTTTGAATAACGGCTACATTGCCCTGACCAAGATCAGCAACGTCGCCTTCTATGGGCATGAAGACCACTGGCACCTGTCTGGTTACCCGGGGCCTCCCGCCTGGATGGTGGATGCCTTGCCACAGTTCAATCCTGCCGCTTGATAAAACCCCGGATACCCATCGTATTAAGGAGCGAAGTATGTCCATGAACGATCCCATTGCCCGGGGACTGGCTGCCGGCTGGAATGTGACCGACGCCAGCAAACTGAGCGAAAACCGCACGGTAGAGGCGGATGTTGTGGTTATCGGCACCGGTGCCGGGGGCGGCACAACCGCGGAGATCCTGGCCCGTCAGGGGCTGTCGGTTATTCTGGTGGAAGAGGGTCGACTGTATTATCAGAAAGACTTCAAGATGGACGAGCTGACGTCCTACGCCAATCTGTACCAGGAAGGCATGAGCCGGGTCACCGCCGATGGCGCCATCGCGATTTTGCAGGGCCGCTGTGTCGGCGGCTCCACCACGGTAAACTGGACCAGCAGCTTCCGCACCCCGGACGAAACGCTCACCTACTGGAGCCAGGAGCTCGGCCTCGAAGGACTGGCACCGGACGCCATGGCCCCATGGTTTGAGGGCCGTGAGCAGCGCCACAACATGGCGCCCTGGGAAACCCCACCCAACCTGAACAACGACATCCTGCGCCAGGGCTGCGAAAAACTCGGCTACTCCTGGCAGGTAATCCCAAGAAACGTCAAAGGCTGCTGGAACAGCGGTTACTGCGGCGTGGGCTGCCCTACCAACGCCAAACAGGGGGCACTACTCACCACCATCCCGGGCGCACTGGATCACAAAGCACAGCTCTTCCACGGTCTGCGGGCAGAACGCCTGGTGATGAGTCAGGACCGGATCGACCACCTGCTCGCCTCCGCCATGGGCCCGGATGGCGTCACCCCATCCGGCATTATGGTCACCCTGAAAGCCCGACAATTCGTGGTCGCCGCCAGCGCCATTGGCTCCCCCGGCCTGCTGCTTCGCTCGCAGTTGCCCGACCCTTACCAGCGCGTGGGCAAGCGATCGTTCATCCATCCGGTCAACGCCACCGTCGCCCGCATGCCGGCGAAAATCGACCCGTTCTACGGCGCTCCCCAGTCCATCTACTCGGACGAGTTCAACTTCAAGGCAGGCACCGACGGCCCGGCAGGCTACAAACTGGAAGTACCGCCCCTGCACCCGGCCATGGCAGCCGGCGTGGTACCCGGCCACGGCCAGCCACAGCGAGACAACCTGGGCCAACTGCCCTGGATGCAATCAGTCATCGCCCTGCTGCGCGACGGCTTCCACCCGGACAGCCCCGGCGGCACAGTATCACTCAGAGACGACGGCAGCCCGGTACTGGACTATCCGATTACCGACTACCTCTGGCAAGGCTTGCGCAAAGCCTACCTCACCATGGCCGAAATTCAGTTCGCCGCCGGCGCCGAAGCCGTCCAGGCCATGCACCTGGACTCTGACTGGTACACCAGCTGGAACCAGGCCAGAGACGCCATCAACAACCTGCCCATGAAACCCCACCGCGCCCGCCTGTTCACCGCGCACCAGATGGGCGGCTGCAGCATGGGTACAGACCCGAAAACCTCGGTGGTGAACGGCTTCGGTGAGCATCACCACATCGCCAACCTGAACATCCACGATGCCTCCATCTTTCCCACCAGCATCGGTGCAAACCCGCAGTTGTCGGTGTATGCGTTGGCAGCGAGGAACAGCTCGAGACTGGCGCAGAGGCTTGCCAACTCTGCCTGAACCGCGATTAAGAGGCCCCCTTCCAGAGAGGCAATAAGGAGTCTGAAGTAGGAGGCCGGGGCGGCCAGCACTCCAGTTGATCGCGCAGGTCGGGGGCGGGTTTCCGGGAGTCTTGAGGGCCATGGACGGCCCGAAAGAAGCGCACATGGATGTGCTTGTAGCGTCTCCCGGAAACCCGCCCCCGACCTGCGCCAGCACCAGAGTCATAAAACAGATTGTCGGCGCTCTGGACTACAGCCCCAAAGGCAATGCTGCTATCCTACGGCTCACCAACAAAAGGAGCTGTGCATGCCCAAAGTCATATATCCCGGCACCTTCGACCCCATCACCAACGGCCACACCGACCTCATCGAACGGGCCGGCCGCATGTTCGATGAAATTGTCGTCGCCGTCGCCTACAACCCGAAAAAGCAGCCACTTCTCAATCTTGAAGAACGCTGCGAACTGGTCCGCAAGGCCACCGCACACCTCCCCAACGTCAGCGTCACCGGCTTCAGCAACCTGCTCGCCGACTTCGTGCGCGAACAGAACGCCTCCGTTATCCTGCGGGGACTGCGCGCGGTTTCTGACTTTGAATATGAATTCCAGCTTGCCGACATGAACCGCCGGCTGGCGCCGGAAGTCGAGAGCGTGTTCCTGACACCCGCCAACCACCTGTCCTACATCTCCTCCACCCTGATCCGCGAAATTGCCTCGCTGGGCGGGGACATTTCCGAGTTCGTAGACCCGGCTGTGGCAGAAGCCCTGCAACAGAAGTTCAGCGAATCCTGAGGAAAATCCGACGGGCGTTGATGATCAACGAAGCGCAGCTGATGGCGAAGTACCAGCAGCTGGCGGGTCGTTGAGATTCAGAGCAGCGGAGGCAGGGGGATTTCCACGTCGTTGACGGTGAGTACCAGATCCTCCATCCGGCCATCCATGACCAGGCGCTCACCGTTCTGAACCAGCAGGCCCTGTTTGATCAATGGCGCCACCTGCATACGCACGGCGGGATAGTCTTCCGCAAGGGCAACCGGCATGTTGAAATTCACACTCCCGGTCAGCGCCTGCATGACCATCAACATGTTGTCACGCTGTTGATCGGAGAGCTCCGGATGGCTGATGTCCAGTGAGCCGGTAACTTCCCCTTCAGGCGTTGCCAGACTGAGCTCCCGGATCCCCATGGAAAATCCTTCGGCAGCAAGACTGCGGAGGGCTTCGTTAAAACGCTGCATCACCGCCATCTGTTGTTCAAACGCGGCCCTCGGGTCGTCTCCGGCGGTCAAAGCCAGTGCCTGCATATCCGCCATGGCGCCACTGAAGTCATTCCAACTGGCCACATCCAGGTTCTCCAGCGCCACCTCCAGCCGATGCGGCCCAAAGGCCTGATCCGCCAGAGCAGCCGATTCCAGCGACAGGGTAACCTGCGAGTCCAGGCGCTCGCCGTTCTGGCGGGCATCACTGGTGCTTTCAAGCGACATCCCGGCCAAGGTCATTGTGGGAGCCTCAGCCCCCTGCAAGGTCAGGTTATCCACGGTCATCACGCCAGCGCCGGTCCAGATATCCCCCACCAGCCATTCCATGCTCTGTTCCATATGGACGTTATCGATCGTCACATCCATTTCCGGATCGCTGAGGCGGATAGCCGGCCAGACCACCAGCAAGTCTGCCGCTTCACCAAGACGCCCAACATCAATCCGCACCAGACCGCCACTGCTCTTGAGTGAGGTCTCCCGCTCCGGGTTATCAATGTCCATCACCGGTGCTGTCAGCTCAAGCGTGGCGCTGCCCCAGAGCCGGGTTTCCAGCGTCAGACTGGGCTCATCGTCCGGAAACCAGTCAGCACCCTCTGGCTGCCACCCCTGGCGCGGGCGGAAATCCATCAGGCTGCCGGTGACGCCATGGGACACCTGGATTTCGATCGCTATGGTGTGAGAATCCCCGGTCTCAGGATCTCTCAGGGTCACGGTAGCGGATACCTCGGAACCAAGCACACCACGACGATACTGCTCGGTCTCAAGATTCAGAAAGGGCTGGGCCCGGTTTACTTCCAGTGTTGCTTCACGCCAGTGCTGCTCGGTGACATAGCCCACACCCCAGGGAGCACCGCCAGCCACCAGCAGTACGGCCAGACCGGCCAGCGTCCATTTTTTCAGTTTCAAGGTATCCGTCCTGTGTTTTTTTCGGTGCCGGCCCACCGGCCTCAGTTGGGTTTGCCGGTCAGGCGCTCCAGCAGGACCAGCTGTGATGCCAGTCGCTCTTCGCCTTCCCCGGGCTGATTCTGAATGTAACTGCCATCGGGCTGCAACACCCAGGCCTGGCAATTGTCCGCCAGATAGGTATCCAGATCTTCCCGCAGGCGTGCAATCAGCGCGGGCTCCTCAACCGGGAACGCGGTTTCGACCCGGTGCAGCAGATTGCGCTCCATGCCATCAGCACTGGAACAATACACCTCGGGCCGGCCACTATTACCGAAATAGTACACCCGCGTGTGCTCCAGGAAGCGGCCGATCACCGAGCGCACCCGGATATTGTCCGAGAGTCCCGGCACTTCCGGACGCAGGCAGCAGATGCCACGGATGACCAGATCAATCTTGACCCCGGCCTGGGAGGCCCGATACAGGGCCTTGATCATCTGCGGCTCGGTCAGGGCATTGAACTTGAAGATAATCCGCCCCTGCTCACCATAGCTGGCCTCTCGTTCGATCAGACTGATCAGACGGTTGTGTAAGGTAAACGGCGCATGAAACAGCTTTTTGATCTTCAACGCCTTGCCCATGCCGGTCAACTGCTGGAACAGCTTGTTGACGTCGTCGCCGATGGATTCGTCACAGGTCATGAAACTGTAGTCGGTGTACAGGCGTGCGTTCCCGGCATGGTAATTACCGGTGCCCAGATGCACGTAGCGCCGCAGGCGGCCTTCTTCCCGGCGGACAATCAGGATCATCTTGGCGTGGGTTTTGTACCCGACCACACCGTAAACCACGATCACGCCGGCTTCCTGCAGCCGACTGGCCAACTCCAGGTTCTCGGCCTCGCTGAAACGGGCTCTCAGTTCGATAACCGCCGTCACTTCCTTGCCTCGACGCGCGGCATCGGCCAGGGCCTCGACAATTTCCGAGTCGGCACCGGTGCGATAAAGCGTCTGGCGAATGGCCAGCACCTGTGGATCCTTGGCTGCCTGGCGCAGCAGGTCCACTACCGGGCTGAAGTTTTCATAGGGATGTAACAGCAGCAGGGGCCGTTTGCGAATGGCATCGAACATGGATTCCTTGCTGCGAATCTGGCGCGGAATCGACGGCGAGAAGCTGGAATAGGTCAGGTCTGGGCGGTCCACCAGGCCACCCACCGCCATCAGGCGGGTCAGGTTTACCGGGCCGTGGACCTGGTAGAGATCCCGCTCGGTCAGGCCGAACTCCCGGAGCAGGAACTGCACCAGCTCTTCCGGGCAGTTATCCGCCACCTCAAGGCGAACGCCATCGCCAAACCGACGGCTCAGCAGCTCGCCGCGCAGGGCCGAGGCCAGGTCTTCCAGATCGTCTTCAAGCTCAAGGTCCGCGTTCCGGGTCAGCCGGAACTGATAGCAGCCCTTCACTTCCATCCCCGGGAACAGCTCATCAGCATGGGCGTGAATCATGGACGACAGGAACACCAGGTTGTCACCACCCTCGCACACCTCATCCGGCAAGCGCACCAGGCGCGGCAGGGAGCGAGGCGCGGGCACAATCGCCATCCCGGTCTCACGACCAAAGGCATCCTTGCCGTCCAGCTCAACGATGAAGTTCAGGCTCTTGTTCACCAGGCGGGGGAACGGGTGTGATGGGTCCAGCCCGATCGGGCTGACCACCGGCAGAATTTCCTCGTCAAAGTAATTGCGCACCCACTCGGCCTGGGCCGGTGTCCACTCGCGGCGCCGGACAAAGTGGATGTTCTCCTGCTCCAGCTCCGGAATCAGGACATTATTGAGAATATCGTACTGTTCGTGGATATAGTCGTGGGCAACGCGGCTGATCTCCGCCAGCACCTGTTCCGGCAACATGCCGTCGACACCCACTGTTTCGCGGCCATACTTCATCTGCTGGCGCAGGCCCGCCACCCGGATTTCAAAGAACTCATCCATGTTGCTGCTGAAAATGCAGCAGAAGATCAGACGATTGATCAGAGGATGCGTGGTATCCAGCGCCTGCTTCAACACCCGGTAATTGAACTGCAGCTGGCTCAGTTCGCGGTTGAAGTAGTTCTCGCTGGCATCCAGATTCACTTCCTCACCAACGGGAGGAAGATCCACCGGCGCCGGGACGCTCTGTTCACTGCCTGTCTCTGTCACGGTTTCGCTTGTCATTGCTCTTTATATCCATCGTTGAGGCGGGCTTCGGCCACCAGCCGCTGCCCGCTTATGATCGCTGTCGTTCCCGCATCAGTCTGGCGGCGCGCACGGCGAAATAGGTCAGAATGCCATCGGCACCGGCACGGCGCATGGCCATCAGGCTCTCCATCATGACCGCGTCGCCATCCAGCCAGCCGTTATGAGCTGCGGCCATATGCATGGCGTATTCGCCACTGACCTGGTACACAAACGTTGGCACCTGCAGTTCGGTTTTCACCCGGCGCACGATATCCAGATAGGGCATGCCCGGCTTGATCATCACCATATCGGCGCCTTCAGCCAGATCCATGGCCACCTCATGAATGGCCTCATCACTGTTGGCCGGATCCATCTGATAGGTGGCTTTGTTACCCTTGCCAAGGTTGGCAGCCGAGCCGACCGCATCCCGGAACGGACCGTAATAACTGGACGCATACTTGGCAGAGTAGGCCAGAATCCGGGTATTCACATAGCCTGCCCCTTCCAGGGCTTCTCGAATAGCCGCCACCCGACCATCCATCATGTCAGAGGGTGCCACCACATCGGCACCGGCATCCGCGTGGGACAGTGCCTGATTGACCAGCGCTTCAACCGTGACATCGTTCAGCACATAGCCATCGTTGTCGATAATGCCGTCCTGCCCATGGGTGGTGAACGGATCCAGCGCCACATCGGTAATCACCCCCAGCTCCGGATGCGCCTTTTTCAGGGCACGAACCGCCCGCTGGGCCAGGCCATCAGAATCCCACGCGCCGGAGCCGGACAGATTCTTTTTCTCCGCTGGTACCACCGGGAACAGCGCCAAGGCGGGAATACCCAGCTCTACCAGTTCCGCCGCCTGCTCCACCAGCAGATCGACGCTCAGGCGCTCGACACCCGGCATGGAGGGTACGGATTCACGCTGATTCTCGCCTTCAAGCACAAACACCGGGAAAATCAGGTTATCGGGTGACAACTGGTTCTCCCGAACCAGACGACGGGAAAAATCACTGGCACGATTGCGACGCAAACGGGTGAACGGATAGGCTCGACTGGAGTGCGCAAGACGCGGCTTCGACACGGATAACCTCCTGAACATGGATGGCCTTGGAAAGTGATGACATCATACACCCCAGAAGCCGCCCGTTGCAGGCCTGAGCCGAGTGTGCCGTTGACAGATGACAAAGAGATGACAGAAAAACAGAGTTGCCGGGGCAACGGAAGCCGCTGCCCGGCGAGGAAACGCCATCAGAGGGAACGGTTGTTGAACCCGATCTCCACCTTGCGCGGGGTATCAGAACGGAAGGTGGTGTCCACCTCCTGTATCTTTCCGCCGCCTTGCAGGAAGGCCTCAATATCTGCCTGCAACTGGGCCCGAACCCGGGCACGGCCGGCAATGGAATGGTTATCGTCGCTGTCGCTGGTCCAGTTGCTGGACTGCTCCAGATTGCTTTCGTCGAATTCACTCATGGCTTATCTCCATCAACGAAAACAGCTTTACGGGTGGCCAGATGCTCTGGAAGACGCACCCCGTCTCGACTGCCGGCCATCTGACGGCCCGTCTTGGCGTCTTTATAATCTGCTTTCACGACCGACGCTATTTCCTGACAACCACTTTTTTGTAATTTTTTGTAACTGGAGATAACCCATTGTTTTAAAAGATCAGATAACAGCCCTTTAATGGCACACAGAATTGACACAAAGAATGAATATTGATTCAATGCTTGCAAGGAGCCGGCATGGCCTACCGCGAAACTGAAAAAATGCGCCAGCGCAAAGCCGAAGCGCGGAAAAAGATTATTGAATGCACCTGGGAGTGCGTATCCGAAGGCGGCTTCCGCAGCGCACGCATTACCCGCATCGCGGGGCTGGCCGGCGTTGCCACGGGCACTATCTACCGCCACTTCGAGTCACGGGAGGACCTGTTTGCAGAAATCTTTCGCCTGGCCACCCAACGTGAAGTCGACAAAGTCGCCGAAGCACTCGCGGTAGGCGGTAGTGCGGTTGAACGCCTGGACAACGCTCTGCGTCAGTTCGCCCGTCGGGCCCTGAAAGGCCCGATGAAAGCCTGGGCACTGATTGCCGAGCCGGTAGACCCGAAAGTCGAAGAAGAGCGACTGGTATACCGCAAAGCCTACGCCAACCTGTTTGAACAAGCGATCCGGAGCGGCATAACCGAGGGCTGCATACCGGATCAGGATGCCCGCCTTACCAGCACCTGCCTGGTTGGCGCCATCTCGGAATCCCTGGTGGGGCCGCTGTCACCGACCCAGACAGAAACACCACCGGGACACGACAACAACGAAGATGAGCTGGTCGACACCATCGTTTGCTTCTGCCTACGGGGGTTAACCGGCACCAGGAGCTAACCATGAACAGCCCGCAGCGCAAGACCGAGTCCAACGCCGACAGCCACTATCTGTCAGCCACTCACGAGGTCATCAACCAGCCCCGACCGCTGGAAAACTATAACCTCTACGAACAGGACAGCGCGCTCCGGGAAGCCGTATTGCGAGAAGGCGCCGGCCACGCCAGCGAAGACCTCAGCCGCTTCGGCGCCTGGGCCGGCAAGGCCGACACCATCGAGCTGGGCAACCTGGCGAACGCCAACAAACCCAGCTTTCGCACCCACGACCGCTACGGCCACCGAGTAGACGAAGTCACCTTCCACCCGGCCTACCATGAACTCATGCGCGTGGCCTTGGAAAACGGCCTGCACAGCTCCCCCTGGACCAACCCGGGCAAAGGCGCCCACGTGGCCCGGGCCGCCAAGTATTACCTGCACTCCCAGGTGGAAGCCGCTCACTGTTGCCCGGTCACCATGACCTTCGCGGCCATCCCATCCATCCAGAACCAGCCAGACCTGGCCAAACTCTGGGCCCCGAAAATCCTGGCCAACGAATACGACAGTCGCAACGTGCCAGACGGCGACAAAACCTCCGTCACCATCGGCATGGCCATGACCGAAAAACAGGGTGGCAGCGACGTGCGCGCCAACACCACCGTGGCCTACCCGACAGGACGGGAAGGTCCCGGACAGGCCTACGAACTGGTCGGCCACAAATGGTTCGTTTCCGCCCCCATGTGCGACGCCTTCCTGGTACTGGCCCAGACCACCAATGGCCTGTCCTGCTTCCTGATGCCCAGATGGCGCCCAGATGGCAGCAAGAACCCCTGGCAGGTACAGCAACTCAAGAACAAAATGGGTAACGTTGCCAACGCCTCCAGCGAAGTGGAAATCCGCGGTGCGCTGGCATGGATGGTGGGCGAGGAAGGCCGCGGCGTCAGAACCATCATCGAAATGGTCGCCATGACCCGCTTCGACTGCATGATTGGCAGCGCCGCCGGCATGCGCCAGGCCGTGGCACAGGCGACGCACCACTGCCACAACCGCAGCGCCTTCGGCGCAACCCTCAGCGACCAGCCGCTGATGCAGAACGTCCTGGCCGACCTGATTATCGAAAACGAAGCCGCCCTCGCCTACACCATGCGCGTCGCGCGGGCCATGGACAACCAGAACAACGAACACGAACGCCTGCTGGCCCGCCTGGCCACCCCCGTCGGCAAATACTGGATCTGCAAACGCACCCCCAACCACGCCTACGAAGCCATGGAATGCATCGGCGGCAGCGGCGTGATGGAAGACTGCATCATGCCCCGCCTGTTCCGGGAATCGCCGGTCAACGCCATCTGGGAAGGCAGCGGCAACGTCCAGTGCCTGGACACCCTGCGCGCCCTTCAGAAAGAACCCGAAACCCTCGACGCCTTCTTCAAAGAAACGGCCGAAGCCCGTGGCACCGACCGCCGCTTCGACCAGTACCTGGCACAACTGCAACACGACTTCGCCGACATCAGCGATTTCCAGTACCGGGCCCGCAACCTGGTCGATCGCATGGCCCTGGCCATGCAGGGCTCCCTGCTGCTGCGCTTTGGCGACAAAGACGTCGCCGACGCATTCTGCGCCTCACGCCTGCAAAGCGGCGGTGGCATGAACTACGGCAACCTGCCCTCCGGCACCAACCCGGCGGCGATTATCAAACGGGGGACGCCTGTAGTAGGCTAGAGGAAACTCAGTCCGCTAGGCGCACCAGTAAGATGCCAGCAGACTGACAAGACTCCCCTTGCGAGGTTTGTGAACCGGCGGGGGATGGCTTTCCAAAAATTTGCGGAGCCAGGGATGGCGGAGCAGAAGCGCCACAAGGATGTGCCGAAGGAGCGGTTTTTGGAAAGCCATCCCCCGCCGGTTCCTGCACCAACACGCGGTATCGGACCATGTCAGAAGCCCTTAGAAAACTGCTGAAAGAAGGCAAAACCCCACAACAGCACCAGGATATTACCCCCCACGTAGGCGTCCTCACCCTGCACTTCCAGCTCTACGGCTGCGAAGACCTGAAAGCCAAACGCAAAGCCTTCACCGCCATGAAGGCCATCTGGGGCAGAGAACCCGACCTCGCCGTCGCCGAAACCGCCGACCAGGAAGCCCTCGACTGTGCCACCTGGACCATCGCCGCCCTGGGCGCCAGCGCCCAGCAGATCACCCAGCGCCTTGACCAGGTGGAAAAAGACATCCAGGACCGCATCGACGCCGCCATCCTGGATGTACACCGGGAAATCCTCTAACCCGGACCAGTGGCCCGCCAGGCATGGCGTCATTGCCTGACAGGTCTTATACTACGCAGCCTCAGGGAACCAATGCCCCGCTTGGCGGCTGGCAGACATTTTTCGCAACCGGGCCACGCCCGGCTCCATCCGACGGGTTTCCGGAACCAACCCATCGGATACCACTGAATGTGTGTGGTGCTATGACCGGAAAGAAAAAATCCGCCCAGGCCTCATTAGAGGCAATGTATCGCGTGTTCACGGTGCCCGAAGCGCCGGAGTCGACCCTGAGCCGGATCGACCAGGACATCTCCCGTAACCTGGCCGGATTCCTCCAGGAGCACATCGTCGCCATCGAACGGGACCTGTCCGAAGTCGAGAAAGACTTCTCCGACTACGTCATCCCGGAGAAACCTGTTTTTGTCTCCGAGCAGACCCAGTTCCTGCTCGACAAACTGGTGGCCAACTCCGTTCATACCGCGTCACCCGCGTTCATCGGCCACATGACCTCGGCACTGCCCTACTTCATGCTACCGCTGTCGAAGATCATGATCGCCCTGAACCAGAACCTGGTGAAAACCGAAACCTCCAAGGCGTTCACGCCCATGGAACGCCAGGTACTGGGCCAGATACACCGGCTGGTGTACCAGGAAGACGGTTCTTTCTATCGTAAATGGATGCACGATCCCCGGCACGCCCTGGGCGCCATGTGTTCCGGCGGCACGGTCGCCAACCTCACCGCCCTGTGGGTGGCTCGCAACCGAGCCTTCCCCGCTGAAGGCAGCTTCCGCGGTCTGCACGAAGAAGGCCTGTTCCGCGCCCTGAAATACTACGGCCATGAAGGCGCCGCCATCGTCGTCTCCAAACGCGGCCACTATTCCCTGCGCAAAGCCGCCGATGTCCTCGGCCTTGGCCGGGATGCCCTGGTGCCGGTGGAAACCGACGAATTCAACCGCATCCAGACCGACGCCCTGCGCGACAAATGTCTGGAGCTGCAGAAGCAGAAGATCAAGATCATGGCCATCTGCGGCGTGGCCGGCACCACCGAAACCGGCAACGTCGACCCGCTGGATGCCATGGCCGATATCGCCCGGGAATTCGGCGCCCACTTCCACGTCGACGCCGCCTGGGGCGGGCCAACCCTGTTCTCCCGCACCCACAAACACCTGCTGCGCGGCATCGAGAAAGCCGACTCGGTCACCTTCGACGCCCACAAACAGCTTTACGTACCCATGGGCGCCGGCCTGGTGGTCTTCAAAGACCCCAGCCTCGCCAGCGCGGTAGAACACCACGCCCAGTACATCATCCGGAAGGGTTCCCGGGACCTCGGCAGCACCACCCTGGAGGGCTCACGGCCGGGCATGTCCATGCTGATCCACTCCGGCCTGAAAATACTCGCCCGGGAAGGCTACGAAATCCTGATCGATCAGGGCATCGAAAAAGCCCGCACCTTCGCCGAGATGATCGACGAACAACCGGATTTCGAACTGGTCACCCGCCCGGAACTGAACATCCTGACCTACCGCTATTGCCCGGAAGATGTACGCCAGGCACTGGCCATGGCCGATGAGCTGCAGGCAGAAAAGATGAATACCTGCCTGAACCGCATCACCAAATTCATCCAGAAAACCCAGCGGGAACGCGGCAAAGCCTTCGTCTCCCGAACCCGGCTGGAGCCGGCCCGTTACTATCACTTCCCGTGCATTGTGTTCCGGGTGGTTCTGGCCAACCCGTTAACAACGCCGGATATTCTGGAAGATATTCTCAGGGAGCAGAGGGAACTGTCGAAGGAAGATGGGATTGCCGATGAAATGGCCATCCTGCACCAGATGGCTGCGGCGGTTTTGAAGCAGAACCAGAAAGAGGCCAGGCAGGCCTAGTGCTTCCGGAATACAGCTCCGCGGCGTGGGGCGGGGCTTGTGGGAGCCCTTTCCAAAACCTTGCGGAGCCATGGATGGCGGAGCAGAGCGTACAGGGAAGTATCCACAGCGTGTTTTGGAAAGGGCTCCCACAAGCCCCAACCTACTCCAAAGCCAGAATCAGTAAAGCGCCTCTTCGTCATCCAGCACCTCGTGCAGGATTTCCAGAAACATCTTGTCGGCCTCACTCCAGCTCTCCGGAATCCGGATCGTGGTATTGGCACTGATCTCACGAGCCATCAGCTCATCGGCATTGGCCTCGCCCTTGTACTTGCGGGCAATCTCCATGGACTTCACGGCAATCGTCGGATCGCTCATCACTTTCTTGATGAACACCCGCAACTCTTCAATCATCCGCGCCTGACGGCTCTCGACAGATGAACTCATGTTGTACTCCCCGAATATGGATAGCGACAGGCCACGCCTGCCGGATGCATTACCTATAGTATGGACAAAGCGCGGGGCCATCACCAGCCCCGCACAACGGTCAGACCATCAGGCCACGCAGAGTGAAGAACAGGAACGCCGCCATAATCGCTGACGCCGGCACGGTAATGATCCAGGCCGCGGCAATCTTTACCAGATGGGAGCGCTTGACCATCTCCTCGCGGTAAATCTTCTTCAGGCGCTTGCGCTCCGACTTGGACAAAGGCACCTGCTGCTTTTTCTTCTTCGCCTGCTTCAGCAGCTTCTCCATTTCCTCCACAGAGGCATTACGGAAATCATCCAGGAACGGCTTGAGGCGCTCCTGATCGGTCGGGTCATGCTGTTCGATGATTTTGTGCAACTGGGTCGCGTAGTTGGATTTCAGGTACTCACGCAGGAAGCCGACACCGAAAACGCCGCCAATGGCAATGTGGGTGGAACTGACCGGCAGGCCAAGCTGGGAAGCCAGAATCACCGTCAGTGCCGCAGACAGTGCAATACAGAAAGCCCGGGTCTTATCAAGCTCAGTAATCTCGGAACCCACGGTTTTAATCAGGCGCGGGCCGAACAGCATCAGCCCGACCGCCAGCCCCAGGGCACCGACCAGCATCACCCAAAGCGGGATCTTCGCTGAGGTAACCACACCACCACCGGCCTGAATGGCATCATTGATGGCCGCCAAAGGGCCAATGGCATTGGCCACGTCGTTGGCGCCGTGGGCAAAGCTCAGCAGGGCCGCGGCGAAGATCAACGGCCAGGTGAACAGGGTATTCACCCCCTGCGCACTGTTTTCCATGGTCGAGGCTTTGCGGCCCACCAGGGTCCGCATCACGAAAAACACTACCCCCGCCACAATCAGGCCGATCACCGAGGCTTCCACCATATCCACTTTGACGATCTTCTTGACGCCCTTGATCATCAGATAGGTGGCAAAGGCCCAGGCCATAATCGCCACCAGCCAGGGCACAAAGGTACGGGCAGAAGACACCAGATTCTGGCGGTAAAGTACGGTTTTCTTGATTGCGAACAGGAACAACGCCGCCAGGGCACCGCCCAGCACCGGCGAGATCACCCAGCTTGCAGCAATTTTGCCCATCACCGCCCAATCGGCAATGGCCCAGCCCCCGGCCGCAATACCGGCCCCCAGGACACCGCCAACGATTGAGTGGGTGGTTGAAACCGGCGCACCCATCCAGGTGGCCAGGTTCAGCCACAGGGCGCCAGCCAGCAGGGCCGCCGTCATTAACCAGACAAAGGCGCGCGGATCTTCCAGGCTAGTCGGATCAATTATTCCACCCTTGATGGTCGACACTACATCGCCACCGGCGATCAGCGCGCCGGCCGCCTCGAATACCGCGGCAAGAAGAACGGCTGCCCCCAGTGACAAGGCGCCGGAGCCCACCGCCGGACCGACGTTGTTGGCCACATCGTTGGCCCCGATATTGATCGCCATGTAGCCCCCGATAACGGCGGCGGCCATCAATAACATGGCGTTAGGCAGGCCCTGGCTGAAGGAGCCAACCACAAGCCAGACACAAAGAAGGAAAAGTACGCTAAGTCCGACCCTGTACCGTTCCGTGGAGGGGCTGGTGAGAAGGTTATCCAGAAAGCTGCTGGAACGGGCCATACCAATTGATTCTCTTGTCTTGTGGACAGAAGGGGTTTCGGCAGTATTCGCCGGGGGCAAACTATAAATTTTTTGCCATCAAATTGAAACAAATCCCGGTTGATGGCCCCCTTCACAATCCTGATAGTTAATGCTGCAATTCAGATGGTTTTTGACGCATAATCCTGGAAAATATGTCAAAAAGAACAACAGTTAATGACGAATACCAGCCAAATCCAGTCCAGCGAGCATGAAGAGCTTCAGATCTCCCGGCTGCTCAATGGCCTGTCAGCCATGGCGGTCCTGTTCCTGGCCGGGATCGGGGCCAAGGCGTGGTATGCCGAGCATCATCTGCACGCATGGGTGCTCTGGGCATTTGTTGTTCCAATTGTCGCCAATATAGGCTGGTACGCCTGGCGCCGGGATCGAACGGTACAGAAAAGGGGCCTGCTGGTCATTGTCGGCCTGCTGTTTACCTACCTGATTGCCTCCGGCGGCGAGGGCAACACGGGCCCACTCTGGTTCTATGTGTTCCCACCGTTGCTGTTCTACCTGACCAGCCTCAAGGGTGGCACCGCCATCCTGCTGTTCTGCTACCTGCTGGCCGTCCTGGTTTTTCAGTTTCCCGATATGCCCGGCGTCAGTGCCGAATACAGCACTGACTTCAAGATCCGTTTCTTCGCCACACTTACCTTTGAGTCGATCTTCTGTTTCGTGCTGGAGGCCGGACGTTTACGAGCCCGCAACAAACTGGTGGCACTGGCTCAGGCCCACGAACACGCTGCCCGCACCGACGAACTGACCGGGCTGGCCAACCGGCGGGACATGCAGGGCCGGCTAAACACCGAATTCTCGCGGTTCGAGCGCTCCGGCCACCATTTTTCCGTTGTGCTGATCGATCTGGATCTGTTCAAACGCATTAACGATGATTTCGGCCATGATGCCGGCGACGAGGTCTTGCGCCAGTTCGCCGATCTGGTCCGGCAAATGGTCCGCCAGTCGGATGTGGCTGCCCGCTGGGGCGGCGAAGAGTTTCTGCTGCTACTGCCCGACACCACCTTGCTGCAGGCCCTCACACTGGCTGAGCGCCTGCGCGCCGAAGTGGCGGCCACCCGTTTTCACCACCGGGAACAGACCCTGCCGGTCACCATCAGTGCCGGGGTATGCTCGATTTCCAAATCCGGATCGATCAACGAATTACTCAAGCAAGCAGATGTGCAGCTCTACAACGCCAAGGAGAGCGGTCGGAATCGAATTTCACCCCGGGTAAGGAGCCAGGACACCGGGTCCAGCCCTCAGACGCCGGCTTGAGCCGAACCCGCCACGCCATTACTATCTGCTCCCGAATATTCCCACCCCACCAACACAGGCAGTGGTCATGGCAGCAATCCGCATTCTAACCGGCAGCGTTTACGGGGGCGCCCTGCTGACAGCGCGCCGTATCAAGCAGGAACTGGAACCCGAAGGGCATACCGTCACGGTTCTGGAGAATCCAACTCTGGCCGATATCAGCGACAACCACGATGCCTTGCTGGTATGCACCTCCACCACCGGCCAGGGAGAAGTCCCTGCCAACCTGTTACCGTTTTATCTGGATTTGCGCGAACAACTTCCCCAACAACCCGGCCGCCCCTTTGGCGTGATCGTGCTGGGCGACAGCTCCTACGGCGATACCTTTTGCGGTGCCGGAGATCTGATGGAAGAGGCGCTTTATGAAACCGGCGCCCGCAAGGTCGGTGACACTCTGCGGATTGATGCGTTGGAAACTCTGGAGCCGGAGGCCGAGGCCCTGCCCTGGGTACGGAACTGGATTAACGGCATTTGACCAATAATTACACAAGTTACCAAAAGTCTGCCGGTTACGGCTTGAGCCGCCTCAGACGACAGGCCATACTCAGGCCATAACGACAAGAACGGTAACCTGTGATTCTGATGCAACTGGCCCGACTCCTGGCAGCCCTGCTGATTCTTCTGGCGCTTTCGCTTCCCGCTATGGCTGCCAGTGATGGCTATATTCCAGCCATTGAGTACCTGAGACTGGCGCCGGACGACCAACGCAGCCCGCAACAGGCTCTGGAATCCGGCGACTGGCAAATCCTGAACGAACAAACGCCTAATTTTGGTTACACCCGGGACCAGGTCTGGCTGAAGTTCCCCATCACCCGGCCCCAAACCACCAATCTCCTGGAGATCACCTACCCGCACCTGGACCGGATCGATTTCTATCTGTTACGGGACGGCAAAATCCAGCTGAACTACCAGACCGGTGACCGCATGCTGTTCTCGGAGCGCCCGGTGGAGCATCCGCATTTCCTTTTTCCGTTCCAGCTTGAAGCCGGTCACGACTACCGCATCTTGCTGAAAATCGACACCGACGGTGCCATGCAGGTGCCGCTACGGCTGTGGAACAATCGCAGCTTTTTCGAGAAGACCTCCGTAGAAAGCCAGGTTCACGCCCTGTACTACGGCATACTGATTACCGCCATCTGCTTCAACCTGTTTGTATTCCTGGCGCTCAGGGAGTCGATCTACCTCTATTACGTACTCTCGACTCTGGGCTACCTGATCCTGATCGGCACCCTGAACGGTATTACCTACCAGTTTATCTGGCCCGCGCTTCCTGGCCTGCAAAGCAACGCCATGGTCCTGTCCATACCACTGGCCTTGCTTTTCACACTCATGTTCGCCAGATCCTTTCTGAAACTGGAGCAATGCAGCCCCCAACTCGATCGACTCATACTCGGCACTATCCTACTAAACGGCGCCCTGGCTCTTGCTCTTGCCACAACTGTGATTGACTATGGCACGGGTATCCGACTGGCTGTCGCTCTGGCCATGCCGAGTTGCCTGCTGTTAACGGTTGTCGGACCGATACAGTGGGCCAGAGGCAATCCACAGGCGGTTTACTACACTCTGGCCTGGGGGGCCGTCACTCTGGGCAGTGCCATTACCGCCGCCAATAAGTACGGTCTGATTGCCACCAGCTTCTTCTCTGTGTATGGCATGCAGCTGGGCTCGGCCTTCCAGGCCATACTCCTCAGCCTCGCCCTTGCCATCCGGATATATCACGAACGCCAGGAGAAAGTGCTGGCCCAGGAGGCTGAACTGAAGGCGCTTGAAGCCCGACGCGCGGCCGAACTCCGGCTGATGGACCAGGCCCTGCATCATCCGCTCACCGGCCTGCCTAACCGCAGCAGCTATGAAATGCGCCTGAACGAATTGATCCGGAGCCAGCGCGGCAAACGCTTCGGCGTGGTCATTATCCATCTGGACAACCTGTATGCGGTCACCAAGACCCTGGGCCACCGCAACACCGACCGCATACTGGAGCTGGCCTCCAAACACTACAACGCGGTGATCAAGGATGTACCTGGGGCCATCTCTCTGGAGCAGACCGACAACCGAACCTTCTTCCTGGCCAGCCTCGACCCGCAAACCTTTGCCTTTGTGGTGGATGCTGACCAGGCGCTGTCGGTACCCAGAATCGTGCTGCGCAGCATTGAAGAGATCCGCTACCCGGTAGATTTCCTTGGCATGCAGGTTCCCCTGAACCCACAGCTCGGCGTGGCTTTCTACCCGACTCACGGAAACGATGCCAACACCCTGATTCGCCGGGCGGTGATCGCCGAAGGTTCTGACCGCGCCCGAGACCGCGGAATTGCCTACTACAAATCCTCCCGGGACTCCTACAGCGCCGACCGACTGACTCTGGTCTCCGACCTGCGCCACGCCATCGATCACAACGAGCTGACTCTGTTCCTGCAGCCCAAGCTGTGCCTGCGTACCCGCGCTATTACCGGATTTGAGGCACTGATTCGCTGGCCAGGACGGGAACAGCCGGTTCGGCCCGATGAAATCATCGCAGTGGCCGAACAGACCGGCCTAATCAAACCGCTGACGCGCTGGGTACTGAAAGAGGCCCTGGAAATGCGCGGGCGGCTGCTGGAGATCGGCTGGGATGCCGGAATCGCCGTCAACATCTCGCCCAACAATCTACGGGAACCGGATTTTGCCGTGTTCGTGCAACGGTTGATGCAAAGCTACCAGATCCACTCCGGGGCCATCACCTTCGAGGTCACGGAGACCTCCATGATGCAGGACCCTACCAATTCCCTGCGGGCGCTGAATGCGCTTGATGCCGCGGGCATTCCGCTCTCCATTGACGACTTCGGTTCCGGCTATTCATCCCTGTCCTACATCAAGCAATTGCCAGCTGGAGAAATCAAGATCGACCGTTCGCTGATTACCGATATCGCGGAACGGGAGCAAGACAGAGTGATCGTGCGCACCACCATCGATATGTGCCACAGCCTCGGCTACACCGTGGTGGCCGAGGGGGTGGAGGATGAGGAAACCCTGTCACTGCTGCACGACATGGGGTGCGATCTGATACAGGGCTACTTCCTAACCCGACCGCTACCCTTTAACGAAATGGTTGACTGGCTCGGCAACTACAATCCTCAGGCCTTACGTTCCCGGATCAGTGCTTCCTGAGTGGTGGAGGCCACCAAAACACCATCCCGGGTAAAGAAATTACCCCGATTGAAGCCCCTGCCCGCCGAGGCACTCGGACTGTCCTTGTCATAAAGCAGCCAGTCATCCATACGGAAATCCCGATGGAACCAGATGGCATGGTCCAGGCTGGCAACCTGCATGTTCTTGCTCATGAAGGTGCGCCCGTGAGGAGTCAGGGACGTTCCCAGAAAGGAGAAGTCAGAGGCATAAGTCAGCAGACACCGATGCAGTACCGGGTCATCCGGTAAAGGTCCGAGGGCCCGAAACCAGTTCTGGCGATGGGGCGGGCGCTTTTCCGGCTTGAATGGATTCATCGGGTCTACCGGACGGATCTCTATGGGCCGGTCACGGGTCAGCATGTCCCGCATTTTCTCCGGCACTTTATCTGCGATCAGCTTGCCCCAGTCCTGCTCCGACTTGAGCGTATCGGGGTCCGGCGCTGCCGGCATGGCAACCTGATGATCCAATCCGTCTTCTGCGACCTGGAACGACATGGAACCGGTCAGGATTTCCTTGCCGTCCTGACGGGCAATCACCCGGCGCACCGAGAACGTGCCGCCATCCCGAACCCGCTGGACTTCATAATCGATCGGCATGCTGTGATTGCCAGGGCGCAGAAAATAGGCGTGCAGGGAATGGCACAGGCGATTTTCGACGGTCCGGCTGGCCGCCATCAGGGCCTGCCCCAGAACCTGCCCCCCGAATACATGCGGAAAGCCCAGATCCTCACTGTCGCCCTGAAAATGATCGTCTCCGATCGGGGAAAGATCCAGCAACTCCACCAGTTTTCGGGTTACATCCAGCATGCGCGCTCCTGTCTTTTGTTAGCTCACGAACGGGTTTTCTACCCCAGACAGGAAAATTTCGCAACGGCTGAAACTGCCAAAGACGACAAACGGCTACCAGCCAACCTCACTGGTAGCCGCAGGCTTCAGTCCCGGTGAATAGGAGGGACTTCCTTCGCCAGTGTCTGCTTTTCCAGAGCAAACCGGCCGGTCACTGCGAAGCCAAGCGTGTCGCCGTCCGGGCTCCGGAACAGGGCTTTGACATCAGCCCCGTCCCGCTCCACCTGCCATTCGCCCTCGGCATCCATCGGTGGTGGGCAGACTGCGGTCGGGCAACAGGGTGTTTTTACCATCACCGGCATGGTGCCATAGCTGACTTCCGTGCGCGTACCGGCCAGAGTTTTCGCCAGCGCCCGGGCACAGGCCATCAACGGCAGCACATAGAGCAGAACGCGCCCATCCACTTCGGCACAGTCGCCCAGGGCAAAGACATCCGGTGCGGACGTTTCCAGAGCCCGGTTCACCTGAATGCCCCGACCGGAACGGATCCCGGCGTCGCGGGCCAGTTCGGTGCGGGGGCGCAGCCCCACCGCAGACACAACAAGGTCGGCCTGGAGCTGCTCACCATTACCGAGCGTCAGTTCGACGCCACTGCCCTGCTTCTCTGCCCGCTCAACCACCGTCCCCAAATGGAACCGAACCCCAAGCCTCTCCAGCTCAGCCTGCACGGCACCAGCGGCTGTCTCCGGCAGCAGGCTGGGCATCAGCGATGAGTCCGGGGCGATAACGTCCACTTCGTAGCCACCATTGCGCAGATCATTGGCAAACTCACACCCGATCAGGCCCGCCCCCATAATCGCGACCCGCTTGCCCTCGGCGAGGGCCTTACGGAAGGCACGGTAATCCATCAGGTCGTTGATGGAATGAACCCGGTCCTGCGCGTTACCATCCAGACTCAGGCGGATGACGTCGGCGCCCCAGGCCAGAACCAGCTTGGCATAGCGTATGGACTGGTCGCCCAGCTTGAGCTCATGGGCATCGGTATCAATGCCCGTAA
Source organism: Marinobacter sp. EVN1 (assembly GCF_000475375.1). Lineage (NCBI taxonomy): Bacteria > Pseudomonadati > Pseudomonadota > Gammaproteobacteria > Pseudomonadales > Marinobacteraceae > Marinobacter > Marinobacter sp. EVN1. Next base: position 143,715 of record NZ_AXCB01000045.1, on the reverse strand, counting down.
CCGTGGACCAGGGACGAATCTCCACCCCCAGTTGCTCGGCCATAGCCTCAGGGTTGGCTTGGGCCAGACCATCCGCGTCCTTGTCTTTGGTAAAGCCGGTCGACAACATAGGCTTGGAATAGCTGACGCCGTCGTCGGCAGTCACCATGATGACCGGGGTTTCCTTATCCAGTTTGCGAAATTCCCGTACCAGTGAGTAACCCGACAAACCGGTACCAACGATCACAATAGGTGTCTGCTCGGTCATGACTCTGTCCTGCCTTTAGCCGATTTCGATCATTTCAAAATCTTCCTTGCCCACACCGCAGTCCGGGCAAACCCAATCCTCGGGCACATCTTCCCATTTGGTGCCAGGCTCAATACCGTCCTCCGGCCAACCCTCGGCTTCATCGTAAATCAGACCACACACCACACACTGCCACTTCTTCATAACTAACTCCCACCGATTTGTCTGCGAGGATATTATTGTCGAACAATAAAGCAATCAAGCACAAAGATCACAAAATGCGACCGAGTTCCAGCCGACCATCACTCACCCGATTGGCTGCCATCATAACCGCGACACCGGCGTTGACCAATGCCACCACCGACAGCCCGGATCGGGGTTTTCTGCCAATAGCCACAATTACAGACCCGGCAATACCGCCGCGCCCCTCCCTTCGATCGCCCCACTTCGGTATAATCCGCCGTTTTGGACAGGACCCGATCGTTATGACCGATACCGTCGCTGAAATGAACCAGGTCATGGCAGACGCTGACTGCCTGGTTCCCGAAGAGCAGGTGCATGCCGCCATCGACACCATGGCCAGCGCCATCACCGATCGCCTCAAAGACAGCAACCCATTGTTGTTCTGCGTCATGAACGGCGGCCTGATCCTGACCGGTCAGCTCCTGCCACGACTGAAATTTCCGGTTCAGGCGGAGTATCTGCATGCCACCCGCTACCGCCAGGAGACCACCGGCGGCATTCTGGAATGGAAGCTGCAGCCGGAAGCCGACATGAAAGGCCGCACGGTTCTGATCGTCGACGACATCCTTGACGAGGGTACGACGCTGTGCGCCATTGCAGATTACTGCCTGGCTCATGGTGCCAGCGAGGTCCTGACTGCGGTGCTGGTAGACAAGGAGCACGATCGCAAGGCACGCCCCGGCCTGAAGGCAGACTTTACCGGCCTTTACGTTGAGGATCGATTCCTGTTCGGCTATGGCATGGATTATAAAGGCTATTGGCGCAACGCTCCGGGAATCTATGCCGTTAAAGGACTGTGACCAGCCCCCCGAGCTGAGCATACCTCCCACGTTCTGGTACCGGTCGCTGGTGGCGGCCGGCCTTTACTGTCCTGAGGTTCATGGCCCGGCCCGCTACTGGCTAACAGTAGAGGGATCGTTTACCCGGGCCCTGCAGCAAAAATGTCAGGAACGCTTTCACGTTGAGATTCTCAGGGAGGGTTTTTCGACCCCAACCCCTGAAGAGGCAAAGCGCCTGAACCTGGCACCACGCCAGCTCGCCTGGGTACGGGAAGTTCGCCTTTGCGGTGACGGCCGCCCTTGGGTGCTGGCCCGGACAGTGATCCCACAGACCTGTCTGCATGGCCATGGCCGCCGCCTCCGCAATCTTGGCAACAAGCCCCTGGGTGCCTATCTGTTCAGCAGCCCGGAGTGGCAGCGGGGGCCTCTGGAAACAGGCCTCTGCAAAGTCCGTAGCAACGGTCACCCTCGCCTTGCCCGCAGATCCCTGTTCCACCGGGGTTCCTGCGCTCTTCTGGTGGGGGAATATCTTCTGCCCCGGTTATACCAGTCGCCCAACCGGGGTTAACCCTACCGCTACCGCTGGCTATAATCGGATGCACTCTCACGCATCAACACGCGGATACCAGCTCCTATGTTGCAGATCACCCTGCCCACCCACGTTCATGCCCGCCTGGCTGATTACGCACGCCTGCTGCGCATCGACCGCCCGATTGGCACTTTGTTGCTGCTGTGGCCAACCTATTGGGCACTCTGGCTGGCGGCCAAGGGGGCACCGTCATTTGCCAATCTGGTGATTTTTACCCTGGGCGTGTTCTTCATGCGGGCGGCAGGCTGTGCTATCAACGATTTTGCCGACCGGGACTGGGATCGCCATGTCAAACGCACCAAAGACCGCCCGCTCACCGCCGGCCGGGTCCGTGCCTGGGAAGCCGTCGCCCTGTTTGCCGGGCTATGCCTGGTGTCGTTTCTGATGGTGGTGCTGTTCACCAACACCCTGACCCTGTATCTGTCATTCGGTGGTGCACTGCTGGCCTTTATCTACCCGTTTATGAAGCGTTACACCCATTTGCCCCAGCTGTTTCTGGGCGCAGCCTTTTCCTGGGCCATTCCCATGGCCTGGGCAGCTGAGGCCAACCAGCTCAGTCAGCTCACCTGGTTGCTGTTTACTGCCAACGTGCTCTGGACGGTCGCCTATGACACCCTCTATGCCATGGTCGACCGGGATGACGACCTGAAGGTCGGCATAAAATCGACAGCCATCCTGTTTGGTGATGCAGATCGGGCGATCATTGCTCTGCTGCAGACCATGGTGGTGGTGATTCTGGTGATGGTGGGCCAGCGGGCGGAACTGGGCTCTTTCTATTATCTCGGTGTCGTGGCCATGGCCACGCTCTTCGTCTACCACCAGTACCTGGCCAGGGAGCGGAACCGGGAAGGATGCTTCAAGGCATTTCTCAATAACAACTGGGCCGGCTTTGCAGTGTTTCTGGGTCTGGCGTTGGATCTGGCGTTCTGACTACCCGCCCATGTCATATACTTGTAACAAAGACGCGTTGTAATGACTCGGCAACATTACAAGGGAGTGTGTTCGCACCTCTGATCAGAGAACTCCCGAGGTCTGACACAGGTTGATGCATATGAGTGGAAAAACTGTCCTGATCGTCGATGACGAAGCGCCTATCCGTGAAATGATTGCGGTCGCGCTCGAAATGGCGGATTACGACTACCTGGAGGCAGCGGATGCCCGTGAAGCCCATGCCCTGATTATCGACAAGCAACCAGACCTGATCCTGCTGGACTGGATGCTGCCGGGTACCAGCGGTGTGGAACTTGCGCGCCGGCTGAAGAAAGAAGAGGCCACCGCCGATATCCCTATCATCATGCTGACCGCCAAGGTGGAAGAGGATAACAAGATTCAGGGCCTGGAAGTCGGTGCCGACGATTACATCACCAAGCCGTTCAGCCCACGTGAGCTGGTAGCCCGCCTGAAAGCGGTTCTGCGTCGTGCCACACCGCCGGGTGTCGACAGCCCCATCGAAGTGGACGGTCTGACCCTGGACCCAATCGGCCATCGTGTGACCACGGTCGACGGTGCCATTAATATGGGCCCGACCGAGTACCGCCTGCTGCAATTCTTTATGACTCACCAGGAACGGGTCTATACTCGGTCTCAACTGCTGGATCAGGTCTGGGGCGGCAACGTGTATGTCGAGGAACGCACCGTCGATGTTCACATCCGCCGCCTGCGCAAGGCGCTGGGAGACAGGTACGATCATCTGATTCAGACCGTGCGGGGAACGGGCTACCGGTTTTCCACCAAAGTGGCCTGATTTACTACCTGACGACAGCTCCGGACCGCCCCTCATCGTCCGGCGATCACGGCATCAGCGCCGGCAACACGACAAGGCAGTAGTGGATGCAACACAACTGGTCCCGTTACCTGAGACTGATCATCACCGCGCTCGCAGGCACCACACTGGTGGGGTTCTATTTCGGCGAGCCGCTCTACGGGCTGCTGGTGGGACTTGTTGCCTATCTCTGGTGGACCCTGGTCCAGGCCCGGCGCCTTTACCAGTGGCTGGGCAACCCCAGCGCTTCCGACGAAGCGCCCCAGAGCATCGGCTTGTGGGGTGATATCTTCGACAGCCTGCACAAGCTGAACCAGAACCACCTGATGACCCAGGATCGCCTGCGGGCCCGTATCAACCGGGTTCAGGAATCCACCAACGCCATGCGCGACGGCGTTATCATGACCGATGCCCGTGGCGCCATGGAGTGGTGGAACGGCTCGGCCGAATACCTGCTGGGTTTCCGCCGCAGCACCGATCAGGGTCAGTACATCCATAACCTGATCCGCAACCCGGCATTCAAGGCCTATTTCGATACCCGGGATTACCGCGAGCCCCTGGAAATCAACTCGCCGGCCAAGCCCCACATCCATCTGCAGATCCAGATCAGCCTGTTCGGCGACGATGACCGACTGATCGTGGCCAAGGATGTCACCCGGCTGTATCAGCTTGAACAAATGCGGCGGGACTTTGTCGGCAACGTTTCCCATGAAATGCGCACACCGCTGACCGTGATCAGTGGCTACCTTGAAACCCTGGTGGATCATGGTGATGAGCTGCCTGCCAAGTGGCGCCGGGCTATCAATACCATGGCGGCACAGGCCTCACGGATGGAGGCCCTGATCACAGATCTGATTCTCTTGTCCCGTATCGAAACCGGCGAGCATACGGTGGATGACACCCTGACCGATGTCGACGCCCTGCTGAACCAGATCTGTCATGATGCCCGGGCCCTGAGCGGCGACAAGGGCCACCAGATCACGGTTCAGATCAGTGACCACCGACTGCTGCAGGGCGATGAAAGCCAGCTACGCAGTGCGTTTTCCAACCTGGTGTTTAATGCGGTGAAATACACACCGGCCGGCGGAGCCATCACAGTTGCCTGGAGCACCAATCGCGACGGCGCCCACCTGTCGGTGAAGGATACCGGCATCGGCATTGACCCGATCCACATCCCCAGGCTGACCGAACGGTTCTATCGCGCCGACCCCAGTCGCCACAAGGACACCGGCGGAACCGGCCTGGGCCTGGCTATCGTCAAGCATGTGCTGATCAATCACGACGGCAACCTGGAAATTCGCAGCAAAGTCGGCGAAGGCAGCGAATTTATCTGCCATTTTCCAAGGGAGCGCCTGGTCGAGAGGATTCCCGAACAGGTTCCGGAGGACTGAGGCGCCCTCAGTTAGCGGTTTGAGGCCCGGAACCTGGCCACAAATCGTGACAGATCCTCCAGCTTCTTCGGGTCTTCATCGACAAAACGGATAGTGACACTGACAAAGTCGGTATCCTGGCGCTTGTCCACAGCCTGCAACTGATGCACGTAACCGTTCAGACGCGCCATCTGGCCATCGCCCATGTCGATATCCACCACCGCCTGATCGAGAATCCCCGGGAATTCCTGATCCCGCTTGGCGATCACCCGCACTTCCGTCAGATTGATATCCTTGACCACCGATTTCAGTGTACTGTCGGAAAACCTCACAGATGCCATACTCATGACACCACGAGTCTGAGGCTTGCCGGTCGCCGCTTTTGCACTACCTGCATTCAGCAGCGGGTTATCAGCAACGGGCTCAGGCTTTGAGGCTTCGGGCCTGGATGCCGGCGCCTCCCGCTTCTGGGTGAGCAAGGCGGCGGACTCCTTGAACGCCTCCGCCGGTCCTTCCAGTGATTTGCCGCTGCGATCCATGGCGTCCTTCAGGCGGCGACCCATCACTTTGATGATTTTCTTACTCAGCCCATCCGGACTGAAAGGCTTGCCCAGGTATTCAGAAACCCCTTCCTTGACCGCCTCAATAACATGATCCTTGTCGCCGCGACTGGTAATCATGATGAACGGCACCTTCTGGTACTGCGGTTGCTGGCGCATCCACTGCAGCAGTTCCAGCCCGGACATCTCCGGCATTTCCCAGTCGCACAGCACCAGGTCAAAACTGGTTCTGGACATCAGGGACTGGGCACGCCGGCCATTCTGGGCATCCGTGGTTTCAATGACGGGAAAGCGCTGTCGCACTGTCCGTTTCACCAGATCTCTCACAAAACTGGCGTCGTCGACCACCAGCGCCTTCAGTATTGCCATAGCGACATCTGCTCCGGATTCCACTCATGCTCCAACTATAGAACATCCCGGTCTTGACGTGACCTAAGTGCTACAAAAAGACGACAAAACCGGCGTTCACCGGGACCATTCCCAACCGAAAAAAACACGTGGCACTGTAGGCTATGGCGGTATTTCCCGACACGGAAAACGCGCTAACATGGCAGCCGATGCCCAAACGATTCTATTGCGAGGATTCCCGTGCCTGACCTGATCTCCCGGACTGCCATTCGCCGTACACTGGTGGCGATTTCCCTGAGCACGCTGGCGCTGGTTGCCAGGGCAGAAACCGAAACAACCGCCACACCGGCGTTTGAGCAATGCAAACAGGCGCTCGGAGAGAAAGCCGTCGCCGCCGGTGTGCGTGAATCCACAGTAAAGTCGGTGATGGCCGGCGTGGTGCACCTCGACAGAGTGATTGAGCTGGACCGAAGACAGCCCGAATTTACCACCACCTTTGCCGACTACCTGAACCGACGGGTTAACGACGCCCGGGTCGGCAAAGGCCGGGAATTATTGGCAGAACACCGTAAACTCCTGGACCGCGTGACCGCGGAAACCGGTGTTCCCGCCCCCTATCTGGCCGCATTCTGGGGTCTGGAAACCAACTATGGCAGCTACTTCGGCAAGATGCAGGTGCCCAGTGCCCTCGCCACCCTGGCTTGCGATGCCCGGCGCAGCAGCTTCTTCACAGAGCAATGGATCGCTGCCCTGCGGATTATTGACGAAGGCGCTATTCCCGCTGATCAGATGGAAGGCTCCTGGGCCGGCGCCATGGGCCATGTGCAGTTCATGCCGACGGTATTCCTGAAACACGCGGTCGACGCCGATGGCGATGGGCGCCGGGATCTCTGGAACAGCCTGCCTGACGCCATGATGTCTGCCGGTCGGTTTCTCGAGTCCATGGGCTGGGATGGCGACTATCGATGGGGGCGGGAGGTGCTGTTACCCGACAACTTTGATTTCAGTCTGGCCGATGGCCGTCGCCTGCCCCTGGCTGACTGGCGCAAGATGGGGATCACCGATGCATTTGGTAACCGTCTGGCCAACGAACCCATTGAAGCGGCCCTGATCGTGCCCAGCGGCCATCAGGGCCCGGCCTTTCTGGTATACAGTAATTTCCGGGTGATCATGGGCTGGAACCGATCCGAGTTCTACGCCATTGCCGTTGGCCACCTGGCCGACCGGATTGCCGGCGCCGGAAAGCTTCAGAACCCTCCCCCGGAAGACCAGCCCGCGCTGTCAAGAAATCAGGTGCTGGAGCTCCAACAGGCTCTGAATGACAAAGGCTACCCGAGCGGGGAACCCGACGGCATACTGGGCTCCAATACCCGCAAGGCCATTCGCGCGTACCAGAAGGCGGAGGGCCTGGTGGCTGACGGCTTTCCATCAGAACAGGTATTAGCGGCTCTCGGAGTTTACAGCGGCTCCTGAAAGCGTCCAGTTTTTTTACATCTAGAGAAATGCTACGCTATAAGGCATTGTATTTCATAGATAAAAAATACTGGCACGCATTTAGCTACACACCTTGGCAGTGCCTGGCCATTTCCAGGCAATCCTACAACTGCGAGTAGTTAAGGTGTGGACAATGCTTAAAATGATGAAAGGAATCGTAGCGGCGGTAACATTTGGATTCGCCGCAACTGCCTGGGCCTTCCCGGTGGACCTCGAATCGGTTTCAGGAACCTGGAACGCTCCGAGCAATGGCAGCAACGTTACGGGCGTAGGTACTGATACCCTGCGCTGGGGAACCGGCGAGGTTAGCTGCACCGGGCACTTGTGGTGGAAAACCTGCAGCGAGGGCCCGCAGAGTGGCTATGGTTTTCAGGGCCCGAACAGCCTGCCACAGACCATCACATCAGACGATCCGTTTGTGCTGGGAACCTTTACCCATTTCAACAACCGCATTACCGGTGAAAGCATTACCGGCGTGAGCCTCGATGTATTCGCCACGTTCTCCACAACGGCTAGCAACAGCAAGGTAACTGGCCCCTACACCTTTGATTTCATCCATGATGAGACACCGAATGTGGGTCAGGAATGCTGGTGGGTGTTTTGCTGGAGCGTCGAGCAGGACGTTAATGATGTCGTCATTCTCGACAACATGATCGAGAGTTCCGAGTTCCAGTTCGGCTCCAACATCTACTCCCTGTCTCTGCTTGGCTTTGCCAACGGCCTGAATGAAATTGAAACCCAGGAAGGCAAAGCAACCTCTGTGGATCTGCTGGCCAAGCTGAATGTTCGCTCCGTACCGGAACCCGGCACTCTCGCGCTGCTGGGACTCGGTCTGGCTGGTCTGGGCCTGGCGCGCCGCCGCAAGCTCTGAGCCATATCTGCTTCGCCGGCAGTACCTTGTGCTGCCGGCGATTCTGCTGCTCTCCCGTGATCTGAATCCCGAATCCGCGCATAATACTGGTATCACCCAGTCACCACGAATCGGGATACTATGGATTCCATCACACAGGCCGCCCTTGGCGCTTCCATTGCGGGGGCTGTTGCCGGCAAAACCCTGGGACGATCGGTCCTTCTGACCGGCGCACTGCTCGGCACATTACCCGACCTGGATGTGGTCATTGACTATGGCACAGCCGTTGCCAACTTTACCCAGCACCGGGGGTTCAGCCACTCCCTGTTTATTCTGGCCCCCTTGTCGCTGCTCATCGCCTGGGTGCTGTGGCGCTGGAAACCGCTCATTTCCTATCAGCGATGGCTGGCACTGGTTGGCCTGATACTGATAACGCACCCATTACTGGATGCCTTTACCACCTACGGCACCCAGCTGTTCTGGCCCATCGGCCCACCTGTGGCGATCAACAGTATCTTTATTATTGATCCGCTCTATACCTTGCCACTACTGGCGGGTTGTCTGGCCTTTCTGTATCGCCCACCGGCGTCAAGAACCGTTGCCGCCGGACTGCTTCTTTCCAGCCTTTATCTCGGCTGGACCCTGATTGCACAACAGATCATCACCGATCGGGTGCGACCGGCGCTGGCGAACGCCGGTATGGAGCAGGCGGCCCTGATGGTTCAACCCATGCCATTCAACACCGTTCTGTGGCGTGCCACAGCGGTCAGTGCCGGGCAAAGAATCGAAGTAGTGACCGGTTTCCTCGATGCCAGCGACGAGCTGGTACTGGAACGCTTCCCGCGGCAACCAGAGCTTGCCCGCCTTGTCGCCGAGCTGCCGGAAGCCCGGCGACTTGAATGGTTTACCGGTGGTTTTCTGGACTACCAGAAGAACGGGACTCAGATAACCGCAACAGATATCCGGCTGGGCATACCGGGCGCTCACCCTTTCACCTTCATCCTGGCGGAAACTGCCGGAGACGGACTGCAGCCACTGGCCAGCGATCGCCTGCCCCGCCCTGCGCTGAACCGGGCCGCCCTGCCCCTGTTGTGGAATCGAATGACCGGCCAGGAACCGGTATTGTGCCTGGCCACGCTGTCTGCTCCCAACCACGGGAACTCCTGCTAATGAGGCTGGATCAATATCTGAGCAACGGTACAGAGCTTTCCCGCAAAGAGGCGAAAAAGGTCGTGTCAGCGGGACGAGTGAAGGTGGATGGCGAAACCTGCCGGCAGGCCAATCGCCAGGTGGAGGCCGAACAGTCCGTTCATCTTGATGGAAAACCGGTTAACCCACCCGGCGATATCTACCTGATGATGCATAAACCCGCCGGAGTGCTCAGTGCCACCACCGACAGCAGCCAGCCAACGGCACTCGACCTGCTGCCCCGCGGCCTGGCCAGTCGGGTTCATATCGCCGGGCGGCTGGACAAGGACACCACTGGCTTGCTGTTGCTGACCAGTGATGGCCAATGGTCCCACGCGGTCACATCCCCCCGGCGGGAATGCCGCAAAAGCTATCGGGTCTGGCTGGCTGAGGCTATCCCGGAACAGGCCTGCCGGGCACTTGAGAAGGGAGTCATGCTGAACGGTGAAACCACAGAGACCAGACCCGCCGAAGTTCGTGTACACAACAACCAGCTGATCGACCTGACCATCGGCGAGGGCCGTTACCACCAGGTCAAACGGATGCTGGCGGCGGTTGGCAATCGTGTTGAGGCCCTGCACCGTTTCCGTATCGGCAGCATTGAACTGGATGATAAGCTGGCGCCCGGAGAATTCCGGGCTCTGACCTCTCAGGAAATCCGCTCAGTAACAGAGTGAAGGCCTCGGCCTAGGCACGCTCGAACCGCTGGGCTGCCAGATTTTTCCGCACTGAACCTGCTTCAAACACCTCGCCGTTCATGGCGATGTAGACCCCCGCCGGTAACAGCGACACCGCGGCCCAGGCAAAGCCGATGTTGAAGATAGCGTCGGTGCGCCGCATACGCGCGGGCTGCATGGCACCGGTCAACACAATCGTGCGATCGGCTACCGATTTCAGTGCCTCGGCGGTCTGCGCCATGGTATCGGTGCCATGGGTAATCAGGATACGCTGGCAGGCCGAAGCCTTGACCGCTTCCAGAATGGCCTGACGGTCCTCATCGGTCAGTTCCAGGCTGTCCTTCCGCATCAGGGGACGAATCTCGTAGCCGTCGTGGATGTTGGATTCCGTCAACAGTTCCGGTAACAGGCTGTCACCGATTTCAAACTTGCTGTTGGCATCAAAATAGACCTTATCGATGGTGCCACCGGTGGTCAGTATCTCAATCATGGCCTGAACTGTTCCTTTATTGTGAGGACGCTGTGGTGGCCCGAGACTGCTTCGCCTCTGCCGCCATCAGAACTGCATTCTTTTCCTGTGCATAACGCTTCGCGGCCGATGCCACCGAGCCTGGCTGGCCGGTGGCAAGCCAGCGTTTGATTCGGCCGGCATCGCCCATCGGAGAACGGGTACCCAGGGAGTCCAGCAAAACCGTGATTACCGGTGTTCCGTTCATCTCAGAGACCATCACCAGACAACGCCCCGCCTCTGTGAGGTATCCGGTTTTACTCAGGCTCACGCCCCAGCTGTCCCGGTGCACCAACGCATTGGTATTGCCAAACGACAGGCTGTACCGGGGTTTCCGGAATTCGGCCCGGTAGTATCCGGTGGTAGAGGCCTCACGAATCTCAGGATGCTTGAGCGCAGCACGTGCCAGGATCACCAGATCGGCGGCCGTGGACACGTTGTCGGTAGAGAGACCGGTCGGGTCAACAAATCGGGTCTGGAGCATCCCCAGAGCTTTTGCCTTGGCATTCATCGCGGCAACAAAACCGTCGAAGCCACCCGGATAGACACGCGCCAGAGTGTAGGCAGCAAAGTTCTCGGATGACATCAGGGCAATCCGCAGCACATCCCGGCGCCGAAGCTGAGAGCCCACCCGAATGCGGCTCCAGGCGTTCGCGGCAGCCTCGACATGACGCTCCTCGAACGTCAGCCACTCGTCCATATCCTGTCCCGATTCCACCACCACGAGTGCCGTCATCAGCTTGGTGATCGACGCCACCGGTACCGGGCGATCGGCGTGCTTACCGAACAGCAGGCCCTCTTTGCCAACTTCGGCCGCCGCTGCCTGCACCGACGCCAGGTTCGGCGCCCGCTCCGGACTGGCGAGGCTCTGGCCGGACACCGCCAGGAAAAAGACGACAACAGTGACAAACACGGAATAACGCATGGTGAACTACCTGCCTCTCAGGCCTTAACAAGGAATGGGTCAATAGCGCGAACTATATCAGCGCAGACGGGCCGAACGCAGGTCTCATTTTCAATCATGCGTTTTAAACAGCAAATGCAAAAAATCTTAAATTCCTGTAAAATATTAATCAAATCAATTCGTTACATCTCGTTAATCATTGTAACCAGAGTGTAACGGTGCCGCTTTCCAGTTTCAGGATGCGTTCAGGATGGACTCTCCGTCGCTCGGCCAGACTCTCTCCAGGGAAACCCGCTCGGACAGATTACCGGCGTGGCTGCACCAGTCGTTCCCGTTTGTTATCCTTCTCCTGGCCATTACCTATGGACTTGCGACGACCTTCTGGCAGGATCCGCCGACTCTTTCGGTCAATCCTTCGGTGCAGACCGACAGCGCCACAAACGGCCCTCGCATCGCTGGCCAGATCGAATATCTGATCCACCCCCTGGGCAAGGTACTGCAAGACAGACTCTGGCAATCCGAAGTCTGGAGCCGGACGGATACCCGCTATTCCGGAATCGGCTATCCCTACAAACCCGCAACTTTCCGGCTGACACTCGAAAACCCGACGTCAGAACCTGCGAACAGCCAGGTGACAGTACCTGCACCTTACCTGGACCACCTGCAACCTGCCCTGATTCACCCGGACGGAAGCATCGAACACCTACCCGCCATGGGCGACCGATACCCCTTCGATCAACGATTCCTGGCGCTACCGCAGTGGGTCTGGCCGGTCACGCTGCAACCGGGCACCACCACCCTGCTGATGGAAGTGCAGAATCACGGCCCGGTACTGTTGCCGGTCATTCTGTCAGACAGCGCCGAGGCTCTCGGTGCCGGCACCGCCATCACCGCCTGGAAATCCTTTGTCACCGGCCTGCTGGTGTTTGCACTCTTACTCAACCTGAGCATAGTGGCCAAGCTCCGCCGACCGGGCCTGGCCTGGCTGAGCGTGCTGATGATCAGTGTTATCTACAGCCAGCTGGTGATGGACGGCCTGGGCCTGTGGCTGATCTGGCCGGCACTGCCAGAGCTCAATGCCCTGCTCAGCATCAGTCTGCCGCTGTGCCAGATCGCGCTTTGCGAATTCACCCCACACTTCCTCCAACTGACCCGCACTGAAGCCCGGATACTCCGGGCCTTCAGCCTTCTTGCCGGAGCGCACCTGCTGGCAGCGCCTCTTGGGTTTCAACTCCTGGGTCAACATGCCTTCCTGATGAGCAGTGCCGTCGGCGGGCTGTTCATCTTTGCCCTGAGCCTGCGCCAGCTGAACAGCCACGTTTACGCCCGTTACTATGCCCTGTCGGTACTGGCGATCGTGATCGGGGCTGTCACGTCATCACTTCGCACTGTTGGCTGGTTGCCCGTGAATGCGGTGACCGACTCCGCCTTTTTCCTGGGCGCAGCCACCGGCTCCCTGATCCTGACCAGTGGTGTGGGTAAACTGCTGCTGGAAGAACGCAAGAAACGTCTGAGCTCAGACATACGTGTGCAGGAGGAACAGAAACTCCGGGCCAGCATTGAGCGTGATTATGACCGTTTGCTGAAAACCCACAGAGTAACCGGCAAGCCAAACAGGCCCATGCTGGAGGAAACCCTGGGCGCTCTTGACTGCCACAAAACGCCCTACACCCTGTGCATGATTCGCCTGGCCCGGTTCAATGAACTGGAACAGGCCCTGGGCTACCGAGCAGCCGAAGAACTCCTGAAGCAGTACCTGCGGCAACTCAACCGGTATCTCAAGCAAACGGTGGGCGATCAACTGGTGATGATCAACGGTTACAGCGTGGCGACCCTGGACACCGTCAACCATGCCTTTGCCCTGTTGCGCCATCCCGACGAAGCGCTGGAGAGCCAACGCCTGCAGGCCATCAGCCGCTGGTTGTCCGAGAACTTCCGTGAGGGCCGTTTTTCCTTTTCCTGGGCCGCCTCGGTTGGCGTCGCCCACGCCCCGGAACATGCTGCAGAACCGGCCGGCGTACTCGCCTGTGCCGGCTTTGCCTCGCTGGACGAAAGCCTGCCGCTGGTGGTTTATGATCCTGCCATTGCCGAGTGGCAATACCGCCAGCAAATGCTGATGCTGGATGTGGAACAAGCGCTGCGTTCCGGCGAAATGTGGCTGGAGTACCAGCCCAAGATCAACATCCGCGATGGCCGGATTGGCTCACTGGAAGCCCTGATTCGCTGGCAGCACCCGGAATTCGGCAGGATTGCTCCCAGCCAGTGGATTCCCCTGGCCGAAGAAGTGGGGATCATTCACACGGTCACACTCTGGGTTCTGGACCGAGCCTGCAGGGACAGCCATCAGCTTCGTGAACAGTATGGGCGTGATATTACGGTCGCGGTGAACATTTCCGCCAAGGATCTGGCCCACAGTCTGTTCCACGAGGAAGCCGGCGCCATCGTCCGACGACACAAACTGGAGCCGGCCAACGTCAGCCTGGAAATTACCGAAACCGCCATGATGACCGATCCGGAAACGGCCCGCAGCACCATCCGGACCCTGAGCGCGATGGGCTTCCGGATTGCACTGGATGACTTCGGATCCGGCCACTCATCACTTGGCGCCCTGGCACAATTCGAGCTGGATGAGCTGAAAATCGACCGCAGTTTTCTGGAGGGGGTACTGGATTACCCCTCAAGACAGAAAATACTTCGTGCCGCTCTTGAGCTGGGCACAGCCCTGGACCTGGATGTGGTGGTCGAAGGCGTGGAAGACGAAACCATCGCACTCTGGCTGCATCAGTTTCCGGGCTTGCAGGGGCAGGGTTATTACTGGGGCCGCCCGTTCAGCCTGGAACACAAAACCCGTTAGCTGCCGATAATCACCGTTCCACTGCCAACGGTAACGCCCCCGCAGGATACAGCACCGCCGGTAACCGCAGCCGGTTTGCCATTGATCATCACGGTTCCGGAACCGGCCGCAATGGCCCGGGGATGGGGCGGATGCTTGGGCTTTGAATGGGGTTGCAGCGGATCGCCTACCCGGGCAACGGGTTTACCGTCCACGAGAACATCGGGGGAGCCGGCAATCACCGGTGTGGGCGGGAATCCCTGATGGTCCATACCGAGATCGCCCAGCAATACTATCGCCTTACTCATGGATTGATTCCTTTCATCATTGAGTCCTGAGCCACCATCCTATACCGAAATCCGCACGGACCCAAGTCCCGCACCAGCTCAGTGCATGCTAAAAGATGCAGATACGACTGACCTGCATCAAGGGGGCTGACGGCGGTCCGTTTTACACTTCCTTCACACTTATCAGCCATGGAGGCCGTCATGTCATCGCCCACTGAACCCGTTCAGGCGCCCAACGAGGCAACACCAGGCTCAGCCTTCCATTGCTGGCAGCAGGGCTATGGCGTTATCCGGCACTCCGAACAGACCTCCGCCAGAGTCCGGGAACTCGCTGGAAAACTGGTTAGTGCCGGGCACCAACCGGATGAAGATACGGTGTACCGGAAGCTGATCGCCCTGGACCGGCTCACCAGCGCCGGCCTGTGGCTGGTGGTGCACATGACCTATTGCAACCGGGTGGACATTGCCGGCGCCCCCCTGGTCGCCCAGGATTTCAAGGCTTCGCCGGAAGGCCATACCGGAGGCGCCCTGAACATGGTGCCTGCCTACGCGGCCTACCTGGCCCTCAACAACCTGACCGGAAAAACCCGCAGCTGGCTGATGGGACAAGGGCATTGTGTGGCCGCCGTGGATGCACTCAACGTTCTGACCGGCAATCTGCATCCCGAGCAACGCGCCCGTTACCTGGCGCCTGAGGGACTATCTCGACTGGCCTCCGACTTCTACAGCTATCGCCAGAAACCGGATGGCACGATGGCGGCGCCCCTCGGTAGCCACGTGAACCCCCATACCGCCGGGGGCATTATCGAAGGTGGCTACCTTGGGTTTGCCGAGCTGCAATACGCTCATATGCCTCTGCCCGGTGAATCCCTGGTGGCCTTCCTTTCCGACGGAGCCGCTGAAGAACAGCGCGGCAGTGACTGGATACCCCGGTGGTGGCGGGCCGAGGACTGCGGACTGGTCTTGCCGGTGATGATTGCCAATGGCCGTCGCATTGAACAACGAACCGAGCTTGGTACCCGAGAGGGTCTGGAACGGTTTGAGCAGCACCTGCAACACCGGGGCTTTGACCCGGTACGATTTGACGGCCGTGATCCCGCGGCTTTCGTCTGTGCCATGTACGACATGGAGCAGGCACTAGCAGCCCATGGCACTGCTGCGCAACAAGGTGAGATCAGCTACCCGGTTCGCATACCCTACGGTATCGCAGAGACCGTGAAAGGCTATGGTTTCTATGGCGCCGGAGAAAACGCAGCTCACAATCTGCCTCTGCCCGGCAATCCTCGTATGGATGCCATATCCCGGGAGCTGTTCAATGAGTACGCAACACCGCTATGGGTAAAGCCGCAGGAGCTGAACCTGGCGGTATCCGAGCTGAATGAACACAGCCAACAGGGCCGGCCACTGGAGCGGGATCACCCGCTGGCGCTTCGCCGCCCCTCGGAACCTGCCATTCCGGTTTTGCCCTGGGCTCAGAACAAATGCTCACCCATGACTGCCGTTGATGAATTCTTCAAGGCTCTGGTCGCGGACAACCCGGAACTCCGGCCCCGGGTCGGCAACCCGGACGAACTCGCCAGCAATCGACTCAAAGGCGTGCTCGACAGCCTCAAGCACCGCGTGAACGACCCGGAGAACGAGGCCGAGTCAGTACACGGCAAGATCATTACGGCACTGAATGAAGAGGCGGTCGTCTCTGCCTGCCTGGCCAACAAAGCGGGATTGAATCTGGTGGCCAGCTACGAAGCCTTCTGCGTGAAAATGCTCGGCGCTATCCGGCAGGAGTTGATCTTCGCCCGACATCAGAAAGAAGTGGGCCGGCCACCGCAATGGCTGGGACTGCCAGTGATTGCCACCTCGCACACATGGGAAAACGGCAAGAACGAGCAATCCCACCAGGACACCAGCTTCTGTGAGGCTTTACTGGGAGAAATGAGCGATGTCTCCCGGGTGATTTTCCCGGCTGACTACAACAGCGCTCTGGCGATTCTGCCATCGGTTTACCGGGAGCGGGGCCGCATCAGTTGCCTCGTTATCCCGAAACGGGAGCGCCCGTGCGTCTTCAACGGCAGCGAAGCCGAAGCACTGGCAAAACACGGCGCACTGGTGGTGGACGAGGATACCTCGGCTGGCGAAGAACCCCTGCTGCTGATTGCCAATGGCGCCTATCAGCTTTCCGAGGCCATACGGGCTTGCGAGCGTCTGCGCGAGACCGGCACACCGTTCCGGCTGGTCTATCTGCAGGAACCCGGGCGCTTCCGTCAACCCCGGGATCCGATGGAAGCCACCTCCTGCCTGACCGAGTTTGAGCGGGAGCGTCTGTTCCCCCATCGCATGCACCGACGGGTTGCCCTGACTCATATGCGGCCGGAAGTGTTTCGCGGACACCTGCACACGCTGTTCCCGCAGCCCGGCCATTCCCGGGTACTGGGCTACATCAATCGGGGTGGTACCCTGAATGAAGCGGGCATGCTGTTCGCCAACCGTTGCTCATGGGGCCATGCCCTGGCGGCCTGCGCCGAGGTGATGGACAAACCTCCCGGAGAATGGCTCTCCAGCGCCGAACTGGCCGCAGTGGAGGGCCGAGGTGATCCGGGAGTGATTACCCGCGGACTGCCTTGACCCGGTTACGTATCGCAGTTTCCAGTTCCAACACCAGCAGAACCACAACACCAGCCACCACGGAAAACGCCAGTTGCTCCAGGCTCAGGGCCGCAGTGGTAAAGGTGTGCTGGAACCACGGCAGGTAGGTGAACAACAGCTGCAATACCACGACCGCTGCGATCGCTGCCAGCACAACGGGGGTGCCGAGCACCCCCCGCAGAGTAATCGAGGCACTGTCGAGATAACGCACCGCAAACAGGTAGAAGACCTCCATCGCCACCAGGGTGTTGACCGCCAGAGTGCTGGCCAGCACCGGGTCCTGATGACGATGCATGACCCAGAACCAGGCCGCGAAGATACCCACCAGAAACAGCAGGGATACAAACGCCACCCGCCAGACCACAAATCCCTGCAGCAAGGACTCGTCCCGTGGTCTGGGAGGTTGCCGCATGACTCCGGGCTCGGGCGGCTCAAACGCCAGGGTCATGGCCAGCAGCACCGAGCTGACCATATTCACCCAGAGAATCTGCAAGGCGGAAATGGGCAACGTGAGCCCCAGTAACAAGGCGGTGATCAGACTGACGGATTCCCCCCCGTTAATCGGAAGCATGAAGGCAATGCCCTTACGCAGGTTCGTGTAAACCGTGCGCCCTTCCCTGACAGCCGCAGCAATGCTGGCGAAGTTATCATCCAGCAGCACCACCGATGACGCCTGCCGGGCCGCTTCCGAGCCCTTTACACCCATGGCAATGCCAACATCCGCCCGCTTCAGTGCCGGGGCATCGTTGACGCCATCACCGGTCATGGCCACCACACCATGCAGTGCCTGCAGCGCTTTCACTAACCTGAGTTTGTGCTCGGGGCTGGTGCGGGCAAACACATCCACCTCTCCGGCCAGACTCCGGAGCTGATCTTCATCCAGGTCATCAAGCTCTTTGCCGGTCAGTACCCGGTCGGCATTACGCAGCCCGAGTTTTCGGGCAATGGCACCGGCCGTCAGTGCGTGGTCGCCGGTAATCATCTTCACCCGAATACCGGCATCGTGGCACTCTTTGATAGCGCGGATAGCCTCCTGCCGGGGCGGATCCAGCAAGCCCACCACCCCCAGCAATTCAGCGCCCTGTTCCAGCTCTTCCAGCACCAGTTCCCGGCTGCCTTTCGCCATTGGCCTGCGCGCCAGTGCCAGCACCCTCAGGCCTTCGGAAGCCATTTCCGTGATGATCCGTTCCCAGTGCTCGGTGCTCAGCGGCTCCGTTCCACCGTCGGTGGATACCTGGTGCGCACACATGGCCAGAATCCGTTCCGGAGCGCCTTTGAGATAGGCGATACCGTGACCGTGGTGGTCGTGATGCAATGTGGCCATGAACCGTATGCGGGTATCGAAGGGAACCTCATCAACCCGCGGCCAGGCGGAGGCACTGTTCACATGATCAAATTCCGCCTTGCCGGCAAACACTTTCAGCGCGGCTTCCATGGGGTCCCCATGAATAGAAGGCTGCCCGTCTTTGCCAATAATGCTGGCGTCGTTACACAGTGCCGCCGCCCGGGCAAGCTCAGCCAGCACCCCATCGCCGGTGACCGGCCGACCCTCCCGGCAGACCATACCATCGCTACCATAACCTTCGCCGGTAATCTCATAGCGCTCACCGGAGGTCACAGCGGTAGTCACCATCATTTCGTTACGGGTGAGCGTGCCGGTTTTGTCAGAGCAAATGACTGAAACCGCGCCCAGGGTTTCGATCACCGGCATCCGGCGTACCACCGCCTTGCGACGCGCCATCTGGCGCACACCAATGGCAAGGGTAATGGTGAGAATGGCAGGCAAGCCTTCAGGAATGGCTGCCACCGTCAGGCCCACCACCGCCATGAACAACTCCCGGAATTCCAGGCCACTGAACACCAGACCGCCAAAGAAGATGAGAATGCCGGTCGCGATGACAATCAGAGAAAGCCCCCGCGCAAACCGGTCCATCTGTTCCAGCAGCGGAGTTTTAAGACTGGTGGTATCAGCCAGCAGGCCGGAAATGCGGCCGATTTCGGTATGCATACCGGTACGTACGACAACGCCCCGGGCGGTGCCCGTGGCCACCATGGTGCCGGAGAACGCCATGCCAGTCTGGTCGCCGAGGGCCGACTGCTCGTCCACCGGATCGGGGAACTTGTCCACCGCCTCGGATTCGCCCGTCAGGATAGCTTCCTCAATCTTGAGGTTGTTGGTTTTTTCCAGGCGAAGATCGGCGGGCACACGGTCACCAGCCTCCAACAGCACGGTATCACCAGGTACCAGCTCGCCGGCATCCACCTGATGCTGGCCGCCGGCCCTGACAATGCGGGCGCGGGGAGCCAGCATATGACGGATAGCGGACAATGCCTGCTCGGCCCGACCTTCCTGGATGAAGCCGACCAGGGTCTGGACAATCACCACCGCCAGAATCACCCCGGCGTCGACCCAGTGTCCGAGAGCACCGGTGATGGCCGCTGCGGTCAGCAGTACATAAATCAGGAAATTACGTAACTGGCGACCGAGCCGGGCCAGGGGGCCGGACGTCCTACCCTCTGGCAACTGGTTGGGACCAAACCTCTCATACCTGGCCCGCGCACTTTCGTCGGTCAAAGGCTCCGGCGCTTCCAGAAGAACCCGCGACTGTTCTGCGGCCAGGGCATGCCAGGCCTGAGACTGTGCGCCCCCGGCCACTGTCCGCTTTGAACCTGGCGTGCTGACTTCTGACATATCCCTGCTCCCTGCCTAAGGTCTGGGTCAACTACACAGGATTCTGCCGATACCGCCAATGCGCCAGGTCAAACCGAAGGCTGGTATAGCCGCGCCCGGTTGGCTATACCGGATCGACCGTTCGGTTCCCGGCACCCGGCAAGGTCTTCCGCGCCGCAGACCGACTGTTATCAACCGTATATTCCCGGCTCTTGACGGTATCCACGAAATACCAGTTAGCCAGGGCTTCGTCCTGAGTGAAAGTAACCACCATATAACCACGTTGATTGATGTTCAGGTAGTCCAGGCCATCCACCAGCAGGCCAATGCCCTGCTCCGCATCGGCAATTAGGGCATCAGGCAGTCCCAGATAGTCCTCCAGTCCGGGAGAAGACACCGAGGCGGTGGCAAATTCCACACCCACCTGGTTGCCATTCATATCCTTCAGATTATTGGCCCAGGCGTTATGGGTATCTCCGGCCAGCACCACCAGGTTTTTGTCCAATTGCCGCGCCATGCCAAGAACAACTTCTCTTTCTGCCTGATAGCCGTCCCAGGCATCGAGATTGTAGGGCGCGGCCGTGCTGATTCGGCTCAGTTCCTGCTCGGTGAGTGTGGGGTCGCCCTGCAGGGCTCGGAATTTGATAGTCGCGAGTTCCGCCAGGGCTTGCGGCAGTTCCGAAACGTTCCCCGTGGCAATACCCAGCAACAATTCCGCAGGCAAATCCATACGCCCCATCAACACCTGCTGCCCCAGCACCTGCCATCGCCCGGACGACGTGGCCAGCTTGTTCTGCAACCATAAACGCTGTTCAGCACCCAGCAGTGTCCGGTTTGGATCAGTCACATCGGCCATGAATTGCTGTGCATTCAGCCCGCTTTCACTCAGATAATTCAGGTAATCCAGCTGCTGATCGCGCCCGATAATGCGCGTATCCAGCATATGCAGATCCACCAGATCGCCAAAACGGAAGCTGCGATAGATGGCCTCGTCATTACCTTCGATCACCGGTCGGATCGGCATCCACTCGAAGAAGGCCTGCAGCGCCGACAGCTTGCGCTGATTAAAGTCGCCTTCAGAGTCATCGTGATTCTCAGCACCGTTACGCCAGGTATCGTTAGCCACTTCATGGTCGTCCCACACCACAATGAACGGCAACCGCTGATGGGCCAGCTGCAGATCCGGATCCTGCCGGTAAATAGCATACCGGCGGCGATAATCGGCCAGTGTCAGCAACTCCCGGTTATTGTTTTCCGGGAAGGTCCGGCCCAAAGCCCGGGCATCTTCCGAGGCATAGCTGTCCGGGTCACTGCTGTACTCATAGATATAGTCGCCCAGATGAATCACAGCATCCAGGTCCGCCTGTTTTGCCACTTCCCGGTATACGTGAAAGTAACCGGCCGGGTAGTTGGAGCAGGAAACCACAGCCAGTCGCACCTGCTCTACCGATCCTTCCGGCAAGGTAGTCGCGGCACCTACGGGAGAAGTGGCACCCGAGGAGCGGAAACGGTAATAGTAACGCTGGCCCGGCATCAGCCCCTGGGCATCCACCTTGATGGTGAAATCATGGGCTTCGGTGGTTTCGGCGGTTCCTGAGCGCACCACCGAGGCAAACTCCGCATCGGTGGCGATTTCCCAACCGACTTTCACCTTGCTGCCACGCTCGGGCACGGCCCGGGTCCAGAGGATAACGCTGTCCTGTAGCGGATCACCACTGGCCACACCATGGGTAAAATCAACCCGCCGTTTGTCGTCGCTATCCAGCACACACCCCGCCAGGCCGGTGGAAATCGCCACCGCCCCCATACCCAGTGCCGATGCTTTCAGAAAATCCCGTCTCGTCAGTCTAGCCATTGTCCACCCCTGTCATGTTCGTCATATGCTTTTTATCGTGCCCGGAAACCAAAACCGGTTGGCCTGAAAAGCTAGACCAGAGATATGAAGAACGCGTTGCCGGATTGCGACAAGGCTGTGGCAAATTCCGACAGGTGCATCGCAAGCAGACGGCAGTCACAAAAAACGGGAGCCGAAGCTCCCGTTTTGACCGAGTGAATAACGTGTCTGGCTAGCCGCTGACGAACACCGGCCCGAGCCCCAGATTCCAGAGAATGACCGAACCGACTCGGGTGGATACCAGGATCACCAGTGCCACCGTGAGTAGAGCCCCTCCGTACATGACCGCCCGCTCCTTTTCGATGCCCATGACGATCGGTAAGCCGTCGTACATCAGCCAGGCGCCGTAACAGGCCGCTGCCAGAAACACCACAGCATTGAACCAGGGCACCGGGTACAGCAGCGCAAAACCGGCCAGGAACAGTGGCGTACAGGAATAGGCTGCCAGGGCAATACCGTTAGACGGCACGTGCTCTTCCTTGGCGCCATAGGTTTTCGCCATCCAGTTAATGGCGTACCCGAGGGCGAAGACCCCCACCAGCATGGCGAGGTAGGTCAGAACGCTCATCTGGAGCGCACTGATTTCGGTGAGCTTGATCAGCCGTTCGCTACCGATAGACCAACCAAAATGGGCCGTCGAGATGTAAGCGCAGATTGGCGCTATGGCCGCCAGAATGACGACGTACGCCACATAAAGACGAGTTGGATGTTCGTGTTCTTTCTTGATGGATACCCACTCATCATCCGGGTGGGTGAAGAGACCAAACGCATGGGACAGAAGCATAAACCACCCCCTTTATTGCTGTTGTTGGTATGGGTGGATACGGTGCCCGAACCATTTCGGACTTAAAACCGTTCCTGTTCTTAACTATAGTCAAGAATCAGATTCGGGAAAGCCGGCATTGATTCTCTTTACTTATCAGATCTGGCCTATAAGACCGTTTTGTTCTGAGAAAAGGACACGCCAGTGAGTCTGGATCGATTTTCTGGCTGCCAACGTAATCATGGAAGTGTCACCAATCCTGGCAAGGAGTAAAAAACGCGATGATCCGTATCAGAACCGCAGTACCCACAGCAATCCTCTCCCTTTTTATGACCAGCACACAGGCGCTTGCAGAAATGCAGACCGAAACCATTGAATACACCGTAGACGGCCAAACCTTCACCGGCTACCTGGCCTGGGACGACGAGTTCAACCAGAAACGCCCCGGCGTGCTGGTGGTACACGAATGGTGGGGCCACAATGACTTTGCCCGGGAGCAGGCGGAAAAGTTGGCAGCCTCCGGCTATACCGCCTTCGCACTGGATATGTATGGCTCCGGCAAACAGGCCGACCATCCGGATACCGCCCAGAAGTTCATGCAAGAAGCCACAAGCAACATGGAGCAGGTTAAAGCCCGCTTCCTGAAAGCCAAGGAACTTCTGCAGAACCATGACAGCGTTGACCTAGACCGTATTGCTGCCCAGGGCTATTGCTTCGGTGGTGCCGTGGTCCTGAACATGGCTCGTATGGGCGTGGATCTGGATGGCGTAGTCAGCTACCACGGTGCCTTGGGCAGCCCGCTGCAGGCCGAAGCTGGCGCTGTGAAAGCAAAAGTGCAGGTTTACACAGGCGGCGCAGATGACATGGTTCCCTCGGAACAGGTGGCCGGGCTGGTTCGGGAAATGCAGAATGCCGAAGTGGATCTGACGCTGGTCAGCTTTCCCGGCGTGAAACATTCCTTCACCAATCCCAATGCCGATAAGGTGGCCGAACAGTTCGGCATGCCAATCGCCTATGATGAAGCAGCTGCGCGGCGCTCATGGCAGGGCACCATGCGTTTTTACGAGGAAATTTTCGGGGAATAAACAGGCAACAAAAAAGGCAGCCTCGGCTGCCTTTTTTGGGTTATTGCTGAATCCTCAGGGGATTACAGAGCAACAACGTTCTCCGCCTGAGGACCTTTCTGGCCCTGAGTTACGGTGAACTCGACCTGCTGGCCTTCGGCCAGGGTCTTGAAACCAGAGCCCTGAATGGCGCTGTAGTGAACGAATACGTCCGGGCCGCCTTCACGAGTGATAAAGCCAAAGCCTTTTGCTTCGTTGAAGAACTTAACAGTACCGGTAGTAGTAGACATACTTAAACTTCCTGAAATCAATCATATTATCTGCTGCCACACACTCATAGGGTGCTGGTCAGCGTGTTACGGAAAAACAGAACTCGCGGGATCAAAAACAGGACGGTCACTACTAACTGCGGAGGTACGTCTTATTCATGAACTGCTTTACTGATTCTTTCCTACGAACCCACTCTACTCTGGAATTTCGGGCTTGCCAAGCGTAATTTCAATAATTTGTGTAGGTAGTGATACCCACAGATTCTGACTGGCCCGCAGGCTTACCCACGCACCAGGGAAAAAGTCAGAAATCCGAGTGCTGTCATCAGGATAGAGCCAACAACATGGGCCAGAATTCCGACCAGGGCCATACCCCACTTGCCTTCCTGAAGGGCGGCGAACATCTCCAGCGAGAAGGTCGAGAAAGTCGTCAGGGCGCCACACAAACCTGTCACCGCAAACAGACGCCATTCCGGCGAAAGCACACTGCTCTGGCTGAAAAAAGCCATCAACACGCCAATCAGCCAGCCACCACTGAGGTTGGCAACCAGTGTGCCCCAGGGAACGGCGTGATAACTGGCGTTAAGCCAGAGCCCAAGCCCCCAGCGCAGGTTGGCGCCTATAACGGCACCAACGCTGACTGCAAGAACCGACCACCACATGCTACCCGGCCGCCTCAGGCCGGGTTGTGGTCGATCAGGGTTTCCCGGTTTCGGGCAAACTCGTCAAACGGGAAATCATCCACGGTGAGCATTTCCAGCACCACCTCTTCATACTGGCGCATGAAGTCGGCTTCTTCCTTGCTGAATACACCGGCCTCCAGGGCGGCCTCAAAACGCTCCTCGGGATGCAGTGCGGTCATCGGCAGTTCGCCCTTGGCGTAAGCCTTGGTGGCCTTCCGATACAGCTGCTCGGCCTTGTCGTAGTCTTTCAACAGACCGTTATAGCGGGCGACGGGATTTTCCACCGTGCCTTCCCCGTCTGTAGTCCAGGCACCAGCCATCAGCTTGTTGCGAACCGGAGTATCGGTGGTGATGGAACGGGCCAGCTTGCGCGCCAGATCATCATGGGGCGCATCCCAACGGCATCCCAGCGGCAGGGTAATAGCTCGCAGAGCCAGTGCCACCGGTCGGTTCGGCAGGTTCTGGAGGAACTCGTCCAGTGCCAGCTCGGTACGATGCAGCAGATAGGCCAGGCTGTACTGCATCAGTTCTTTCTCGCCATCCACCGGCTGGGTTTCGTGCCAGTTCTTCAGCACCATGGAAGCCAGGTACAGATTCGCCAGCATGTCACCCAGGCGTGCCGAAATCAGCTCGCGCATTTTCAGCTCGCCGCCCAGGGTTGTCATGGCCGCATCGGCACACAGGCCGAAGGCAGAGCTGAACCGCGCCAGGGCCTGGGCATACTTGCGGGAGGCACTGTCGAATGGCACATCAGCCTTGCCCAGGCCCAGCGCCTGCGTAAAGGCGCGGGCGGCATTGCCAAAGATTAGCCCGGCATGACCAAAGAACGCCTCATCAAACGCCTTGATATCGTCATTGTCCTTCGCGGCAAGCTCTTTCAGCACATAAGGATGACAACGGATGGCACCCTGACCGAAGATCATCAGGCTGCGGGTCATGATATTGGCGCCTTCAACGGTGATCGACACCGCCGCACCACTGTAACCAATGCCCAGGTAGTTGCGGGGTCCAAGGGTTACGGTTTTACCACCGTGCACATCCATGGCATCGGTGAGGATTTCACGCTGAAATTCGGTCAGGTGATACTTGAGGATAGCGGACGGTACCGCCGGCTTCTCGCCCCGATCGATCATGTTAGCGGTGTGATTAACCGCCGCCTGAGCAATGTAGGTTTTAGCCGCAATGCGGGCCAGCGGGGCTTGTACCCCTTCCATCTCCGCCACCGGCGTATTGAACTGGCGGCGAATTCGGGTAAAGCCACCGGCCGTGCCCACAGCATAGGCAGCGGCGCCGGCAGCACCGGACGGCAGGGTGATACAGCGACCCACCGAGAGACACTCAACCAGCATGCGCCAGCCCTGGCCCGCCATTTCCTGGCCACCAATAATATAGTCCAGCGGAATGAACACATCCTTGCCCTTGATCGGGCCGTTCATGAACGGGGACCCGATGGGGCAATGGCGCCGGCCGATTTCCATGCCCTCGGTATCCCGGGGGATCAGCGCACAGGTAATGCCGTAATCTTTGGTGTCCCCCAGCAGCCCGTCCGGGTCAAACATCCGGAACGCCAGCCCGACCACCGTGGCGACTGGCGCCAGCGTAATCCAGCGCTTTTCAAAGTTCAGGCGGATACCCACCACTTCTTTACCATCCACTTCCTGCTTGCAGACAATGCCGGTGTCTGGCAGCGAAGTGGCATCAGAGCCTGCGCGAGGCCCGGTCAGGCCAAAACAGGGGACTTCCCGGCCATCGGCCAGTCTCGGCAGATAAT
The DNA here is from genome assembly GCF_000475375.1 of Marinobacter sp. EVN1. Taxonomy (NCBI): domain Bacteria; kingdom Pseudomonadati; phylum Pseudomonadota; class Gammaproteobacteria; order Pseudomonadales; family Marinobacteraceae; genus Marinobacter; species Marinobacter sp. EVN1. Next base: position 117,339 of record NZ_AXCB01000045.1, on the reverse strand, counting down.
AGTCTTTCTGCTCTTCGGTACCGTACTTCACCAGCAGCTCGCCCGGGCCGAGGGAGTTGGGCACGCCGACTGTGACCATCAGCATTTCGTTGGCGGCCAGCTTCTGCAGCACTGCAGTCTGAGCCTTGGCGGAAAACCCGAGGCCACCGTATTCCTTCGGAATGATCATGCCGAAGAACTTCTCTTTCTTCAGGAAATCCCAGAGCTCCTTGGGTAGATCGGCACGCTCAACCGCCAGATCCCAGGCGTTACACATGGAAATGGCCTGGGTGCACTGGTCGTCGACGAAGGCCTGCTCTTCCTCACTCAGACCGGTGTGGCGGTTAATCAGCAGGTTGTGCCAATCCGGGCGACCGGTGAACAGTTCGCCATCCCAACCAACGGTACCCGCTTCCAGAGCCACTTTCTCAGTGTCTGACACCTTGGGCGCCACCTTCTTGAACATGGCAAACACCCGGGGGGTGAGCCAGCTCTGCCGGAACTGGGGCAAACCCGCAACAGCGGTAACGGCCGCGCCCGCCAGAAGGACAAAAGCAAGCCAGCCAGAGGCCAGAAACAGGGACAGCACACCCACCACAGCCATCACGCCAATGGCGGGTTTGGCACCGGATTCCCGGCGCATCACGTACAGCAGGCCGGCCAGAGCCACCAGAAAAAGAATCAAAGTCATCTCAGGATCTCTCTGTCTTCCATGGATTGGAGTCTCCGGCCAGTGCCGGAGCCCTTTGACTACACTTCGTTACGTTCAACTTACCCTAACAGATGTCTGTTCGCCAGATAATGACCAGTGTTCAGTCGGTTAGCACCATTACGATGTGACAATCACACGGATACCTTCCAGGGCCAGGGACGCATGCTCTACAGCACTGCGGGCGGCATCCAGCTGGGTGCGCAGGAAGTCGATTTCTTCGTTGCGGATGGCCGGGTTCACTTTCTGCAGTGCTTCCAGACGCCGAATCTCCGGCATAAAGCTGTCTTCTACCCTCGCCAGCGCCTGTTCGCGAAGCGGTGACAGATGCGGCTCCGCCAGTGTCTCGACGTGGTCGACCATGGTTTCCACCTCGGCCCGGATTTTCGGCACGATGGCCTGGGCCGTGCGTCGACGGATATTGGAACAAAGCTCATTCAGCCTTTCATGGGGCAGAGCCTTGGACAGATCCCGGCCATTCACATCCACCACCAGGCGCAGGGGCGAAACGGGCAGATACCGAGTCAACTGCAGCGATTCGGGCGCCGGACAATGCACCGCGAATACGGCTTCCAGCAGGAGCGTCCCCGGGGGCAGAGCCTTGACCGAGAGATTGGCCAGGGCAGCCTTGCCCAGACCGGAACTATTCACCGAATCCATCACCCCGGTAACCATCGGGTGCTCCCAGCTCATGAACGCCATATCTTCGCGCTGCAACGCCTGCTGACGATCCCAGGTAACGGTCAGCCCGTCTTCCGGAAGCTCCGCCACCAGGCCGGCCTGGAACTGCTCGCCCGGCTTCAGGATATCCGCATGCTCACTGTGGTCTTCCAGGTCGACGCCGAGGATATCGAAAGCCTGAATCATGTAGTCCCGAACTTCAGCGGCGTTCTCCTCTTCCTCGATCCCGGCGATCAAAGCCTCAGCCTCATCAACACGACAGGAGTTCAGTTCAATCAGCGCATCCCGGCCGTTGTGCAATATGTCTTTCAGACGCGCCGTCTCAGACGCACTGGCCGCCACCAGTGGCTCCAACTGGCTTTCGTCTCCGTCCAGGGCCTGCTGCCACTGGCCCTGAACATGTTCCTGAACAGCAACACCCACGGCGCAGCTCTCGGCAAACGCATTCAGCCCTTCCTGGAACCAGCGGTACTGTACCTCCTGACTGGTGCCCTGAAGATAGGGGATGTGAATACGGATCGCTTCGGTCTGGCCGATCCGATCCAGGCGACCAATGCGCTGTTCCAGCAGATCCGGATTAGCCGGCAGATCAAACAGCACCAGATGGTGGGCAAACTGGAAGTTGCGCCCCTCGCTGCCGATTTCCGAACAGATCAGCGCCTGTGCCCCCTGCTCCGTATCGGCAAAATAGGCCGCGGCCCGGTCGCGCTCAATCAGACTAAGGTGTTCGTGGAAGGCTGCACTGCGAATACCGGCCCGTAACTGCAGATAATGCTCAAGTGCCATGGCCGTGCTGGCTTTGGCACAGATCACCACCACCTTGGCCGGGCGCAGGCTGGCCAGTTTCTTCTCCAGCCAGCTCACCCGGGGATCCTGAGCCAGCCAGTCTTCTTCATCCACTGACTGCTCGGGCGCCAGCCCGGTGACACCGTATTGATGGTGTTCATACAGGTCCGGGCACGGCAGGGGTTCCGGTAACGGCTGTCGCTCCGGGAAGCCCTGAATGGCGGCCCGGGTATTCCGGAACAACACTCGCCCGGTGCCGTGACGATCCAGCAACGCATCAATCACCGCCTGGTGGGCATCATTCCGGGCCAGCAATTCGTCCAGCTCATCTCCCAGCCAACCGGCCAGGGCCTGCCGATCGTCTTTTGAGATAGTATCCGGCGCCTGCTGCAGGCGCCGGACCACCTGATTGATCACTTCATAGTGCTGTTCTTCTTCCCGGAAGGTCTCCAGATTGTGGAACCGGGCCGGGTCGAGCAAGCGCAGGCGGGCAAAGTGGCTGGCCACGCCGATCTGTTCCGGTGTTGCGGTCAGCAGCAGCAGGCCCTGGCTGGCACCGGACAACTGCTCAACCACATCGTATTCCGGGCTGGACTGTTCCGGCGACCAGGCCAGGTGATGAGCTTCGTCCACCACCATCAGATCCCAGCCCGCCGCCACTGCGTCTTTGCGGGCCTTCTCGCTGCGCACCAGGAAGTCGAGGCTACACAGCACTAGCTGGTCAGATTCAAACGGGTTAACCGCATCGTCATCACCAAAAATATGGTTAACCAGAGCGTCGACATCATCTTCTTCGGCCTTGAGGTCGTCGTACCGGGCCTGATCAATAATGGAAAAGCGCAGATTGAAACGCCGCAGCATTTCCACCAGCCACTGGTGGATCAGTGAATCGGGCACCACAATCAGCGCCCGGCGGGCTCGACCGGTCTGCAGCTGATAATGAAGAATCAGACCTGCCTCAATGGTTTTACCCAGACCGACCTCATCGGCCAGCAGAACCCTGGGAGCATGCCGGCGTGCCACTTCGTGGGCAATATAAAGCTGGTGCGGCAGGTGCTGGGTGCGTGCCCCAATCAGCCCCTGGGCCGGCGACGCCCGCAGACGGTCCATGTGCTGAAGGGTGGCGACTCGAAGCCGGAAGGCACCGTTGCGATCAAACTGGCCGGCAAAGAGGCGCTGATGAGGCGCGGAAAAATTCACAGAGCCCGCCAGCTTAACCTCGGAAATCGGCTGAATATTCTCACCGTCATCGGCGTGATACACCAGAACGCCATCGAGATCTTCCACTGCGCGCACGGTATAGCGCTCACCGTCAAAGGTCTCTATTTCCTCGCCCTGTTGATACGCGATCCGTGACAAGGGCGCATTATCGATGGCATAGGTGCGCTCCTCATCGGCAGCGGGGAACCCCAGGGTGACTCTGCGCCCCGAGATGTCCGTTACGATACCCAGACCCAGGGCAGTATCGCTGTGGCTGACCCAACGCTGGCCGATGACAAATTCCGATGTTTCCAAGAAACCTCCGATGACTGATTACTGAGTGTTTGAACCGTTTTCCCGAACCCAATAGGCCGTTGCACCACACACCGCCGCTGGCACCACAAACAGGTTGAGCACCGGCACCATCGCCGCCAGGGCGACCGGCAGGCCGAACCCGAGAGCCGACAGCCGGGTATCTCCCAACAGCTTGCGCAGAGCCGGAAAACTGACCTTGTGGTTGTCGGCCGGATAATCCACATATTGCAGCGCCATCATCCAGCTGTTGAACAGAAACCAGAGCACAGCGGCCACCAGGTTGACCACGGGAATCAGGCCAATAATGAACAAGCCCAAAGCCCTGGGCAGGTAATAGGCAATCTTCTGAACCTCCCGCCAGAGCGCACGGGGAATGTCCTTGATAATGGCGGACCAGCTATCGTCAGTAGATACCTCCTGGCCGGTCAGCTGTTTCTCGGTGAGTTCCGCCAGGTAACCATAGAAGGGAGAGCCGATCAGGTTGGCCACGATCACGAAGCCATAGGCCAGCATCAGCAGAATCACCACGCCGTACAGCAGCCAGAAAAGCCAATCGAGTGCCTGCAACCAGGCCCAGTCCGGCAACCAGGCCATGGCCGCAGCGATCATGGCGGTGAACAGTTCGGCCAGAAAATAGAACAGCAGACCGAAAAGCAGGATGTTGATGATCAGCGGGATGACAACAAACAACCGGAGGCCCGGCTGGCGAATCAGCCCGAAGCCTTCCCCCAGATAGCCCAGTCCACGAAAAAAGTTACCCTTGAGCATTACTGGTGTTCCTCCGCTGCCATGACAATAACGGGGCGCAAAGCATATCATGTCGGAACCATTCCCACAGCCCGCGAGGACTCTCGGATTCCACTATGCCCCGCATCCGTTCCATTATCGTCTCCATTCTGGCCATGCGACGGCTATGGCAGGCAGCGCTGTTTGTTTCCATTGCAGCCATCCTTTACCTGGCAACCACCAGTAACAGTTACCCCATCCCTGCGGCGCCCAATGACAAGATCAATCATCTGATTGCCTTTCTGGAGCTCACCCTGGTGACCCGCCTGGCATGGCCACGGCTTTCTGTGCTTTGGTATGCCCCCGCCTTGCTGGTTTTCGGCCTGATACTGGAGGTGGTGCAAGCCAACCTGCCGTACCGGGATTTCTCCCTCGCAGATCTGACAGCGGATGCCGTTGGCATCGGGCTTGGCCTGCTGCCTTGGCCGGGACTTCGACTGGCTCAAGAAACGGATTTGCGAAAATCGCCCGAATCCTTGTGAGACATTTCCTACATGCCTGTAGGAACTCCCTGTGACATCTCGTACGCAGTCTGTAACTTCAGTTACAAACCAAAATCTAAATGAATGATTTGTAACAACTTTCCCATGCTTGACGAGTTCGGCAACGCGTTCTGCGTGCATAGTTCACACGTTTGTAAAGCTGGCATTGGTAATATGAACACCGTCAAGGATGACAGGGAAAGGACGACGCACTGGATGCACCCCGGCACGGACTGCGGGGAGAAGCAGGGACACAGGGACGCTTCGCTTAAGGGATAACGAATCGGATCGCCGGCTCGGATGCTGGCACCAGGGAACGGCAGCAAGGAATGGCAACACGGCGGTTGCCCATCGCGCACGGAGGCGCCAACCTGTTCCGAATCTGAACTGCCCCGGACGGCGGTTCAGTACCTGTTCAAGGGCAGCTTGATGGCTGCCCTTTGTTTTTTCTGGTCAGAAAAATTCAGTCACCGCCGGCCAGATAGATCCTCACCTTGTTGAATTCCTCAAACTCATTCAGATCCGGCCAGGTTCTGGCTTCGATCACAGCCTGCTGCACATAACCGGAATGACCAAGATCCTTCACTCGCGAATCCGCCAGCAGCACTTGGGTCGAGGCTGCTTCGAAGGCCGCCAGTAACGGGCGATTTTCAGGGTCGTACAGAACATCCGCAGCGGTAATCAGATCGACGCTCCCGGGCCGGTTTGCCCAGTCGTCACACAGATCAATCTCCACATTGTTCAGGCGGGCATTGGCGGCCGCGGCATCCAGCGCTGCCGCGTCGATGTCGCAGGCTATGGACCGGGCAGCACCGGCCAGTGCGGAGGCGACAGCCACTACCCCTGAACCGGAGCCAAAATCCAGCACGGTCTTGCCAGCCACCACGTACGGATGCTGCAGAATCCACCGGGCCAGCACCTGCCCGCTGGCCCAGCAGAACGACCAGTACGCCGGTTCGGCCACCACAGCCTGGGCTTCATCATGGCTCAACGGTCCATCCAGCACCCCCGGGTCAAACAGATACAGCTGGATATCCGGGCAGCCCGCAGGCGCCGAAACCGCCACCCGACCTCGACTCAGTGTTTTCTGAAGATGCCGATTGAGAACATCCGGGCTCATAATTTTCCCTCGCCAGTGCTGAAAGGACGTGGGATTGTACCCTTGTCCGGGATGCCGGGATATCGCCGGTTCGGTATACTGCCGCCTCACCCTGAATCACAGTGATCCGTTGATATGGCCAGCAGACCCGATACCGACGACTACCTCAACCTGTTCCTGAACGATGTGCCGCTGATGGACGTCCGGGCGCCGGTGGAATTTGCCAAAGGTAGCTTCCCGTCTGCAGAAAACGCCCCGCTGATGAACGACGAAGAACGGCACCGGGTGGGCATCTGTTATAAGGAAAAGGGCCAGGACAAGGCCATTGAACTGGGGCACCAGTTGGTCTCCGGCGACATCAAGGCCCAGCGAATTGAAGCCTGGAAGCGCTTTGTGGCACAACACCCGGAGGGGTATCTGTTCTGTTTCCGGGGCGGATTGCGCTCGCGCCTGACCCAGCAGTGGATCAGGGACTCCGGCATCGACTACCCGCTGGTGAAAGGCGGCTACAAGGCCCTGCGTCGCTTCCTCATTGACAGCCTGGAAGCACAGATCGAATCAGGTCAGTTCCGGATTCTCAGCGGCCGCACCGGTACTGGCAAGACCCGGGTACTGATGCAACTGCCCAATCCGGTCGATCTGGAGGGCCTGGCGAATCACCGGGGCTCCAGCTTTGGCCGGCAGGTAACTCCCCAACCCTCCCAGATCGACTTCGAGAACCGGCTGGCGGTGGCCATGCTCAAGGCCAGGCACCAAGCGGGAGGGCCAATCTACCTTGAAGACGAAAGCCGCCTGATTGGCCGCTGCGCCCTGCCGGAAACCCTTCGGGCCCGGATGTCTGAATCACCCCTGCTGATTCTGGAACAGGCCATGGAAGAGCGTATTGCCATCATCCGGGCCGACTACGTTGAAGGCATGCTGGCCAGTTACCGGGCCAGGGACGGTGAAGACGCCGGCTGGCTGAATTTCCGGGACTACCTGTTGAGCGCCATCGACCGCATTCGCAAACGCCTGGGCGGCGAGCGTTACCAGAAACTCCGTAACCTGATGCTGCAGGCTCTGGATCAACAGGAAGCCAATGGCTCCCTGGAAGGGCATCATGGCTGGATTGAGGCCCTGCTGACCGACTACTACGACCCCATGTACGACTACCAGCTTACCCAGAAACAGGGCGAAATACTGGTACGGGGCGGCCCCGAAGTCATCACCGAGTGGGCCAGATCCCGCACCAGCACGTAATCCTGGGCGTTGGCAGTAATGCCGTGTACAGCTTTCTCTGCTATATAGTTGGTTCAGACAAATCCCGCTGAACCACGTCATTTGTCGATAAGAACTCACTCAGAAAATATTAACGATCAAGGAGTTTTTCCCTATGGAAGAGTTATTCGGTGCTAACGGGCAGGCCTCTGAATGGGCGGATCAGGCCATTGCCCTGATCATGGCTTATGCCCCAAAGGTTCTGCTGGCGATTGTTACGCTGATTATCGGCCTCTGGCTGATCAACCGGTTCGTCAGGGTGCTGGACAACCGCCTTGGCAAAAAAGATCCTACCCTGAACAAGTTTCTCTGTGGCCTGATCAGCGCCATTCTGAAGATTCTGCTGCTGATCTCCGTCGCCTCCATGGTGGGCATCGCTACCACTTCGTTTGTCGCCATCATCGGTGCCGCCGGCCTGGCGGTGGGCCTGGCCTTGCAGGGCAGCCTGGCCAACTTTGCCGGTGGCGTGCTGATCCTTATCTTTAAACCCTTCAAGGTCGGCGATGTTATTGATGCCCAGGGCTTTCTGGGCTCGGTGCGGGAAATCACCATCCTCTACACCATTGTCGACACCTTCGACAATCGCCGGATCGTGATCCCCAACGGCCAGCTTTCCAACGCCAGCCTGACCAACCTGAGCGCCTACGAAACCCGCCGCTGCGACATGAGCTTCGGCATTGGCTATGGCGATGACATCGACAAGGCCAAGGCCATCTGCAAACGCCTGATCGAAGAGGATGAGCGCGCCCTGAAAGACCCGGCGCCGCTGATCGTTGTTGGCGCCCTCGGCGAAAGCTCGGTAGACCTGACGGTGCGCGCCTGGACCAAGGGCGCCGATCTGTGGCCGTTCTACTGGGATATGCAGGAGCGGGTGAAAAAGGCCTTCGACGCCGAGGGCATTTCGATTCCTTTCCCTCAACGGGACGTGCACATGTACAAGGCTGATTAAACGGAACCGTTTCACATGGAAACATCCGGTAACTCGCAAAGTGCGTATCCTGAACTAAGCTGACGACAAGGCGGGGTAAAAACCCCGCCTGCCATCGGGGCCCGGCCCGGGAAAGGCGGATGGCTCCACAACACTGTCGATGCTGTCAGGAGGTTGTGAACATGCCGGCAAAGCAGCTGAAAACATTTCTGGATGAGGCAGGTGTGGACTACATGTGCCTCTCTCACCCCCCAGCCTTTACCGCACAGGAACTTGCCCATCACGTCAAGATCGCCGGAGATCGGGTAGTCAAAACCGTCATTATCGAACTCGATGGCAAAATGGCCATGCTGGTGATGCCGGCCACCTGGCGTATTCGCTGGGACAGACTGAGCAAGATTCTGGACACCGATTTTGTCGACCTGGCCGACGAACAAGCCTTTCAGGATCGCTTCCCCGATTGCGAAGTGGGCGCCATGCCGCCGTTTGGCAACCTCTTTGGCATGAGCGTTTACTGCGCCGAGGCTTTAACCGAGCAACCGGAACTGGCCTTTGCCGCCGGCAGCCACAGCGAATCCATTCACATGAACACCCGGGACTTCCTGAGTCTGGTACAACCCATGGTTATCAACCAGGGCTTCACCCGTCCGGGCGCCCGCAAACCGGCCTGGCTGGTCCGCAACCCCCGCCGCTCCGGCAATCGGGAGGAGACACCGGCTACCTCCATGGCCGGCTACTGATCCACCCGGGATTGACCCCGGTCGCTTGTCTGCAGCACGGCATCGCGTAAACTGAGGCCAGCAGACAGGAACCGGATATGACACAGACCTTTGACACCATCATCGTAGGCGCCGGCATGGTCGGCGCCGCACTTGCCACCGGGCTGGGCCAGCAGGGCATCCGCGTGGCCCTGATCGACCAGGCTTCCCCCGCCCCCTATCAGCCAGACAGCCACCCGGATATCCGGGTATCTGCCCTCAGTGCCGGCAGCAAGCGCTATCTGGCCAGCCTGGGTGCCTGGCCACGAATACTGGCCATGCGCGCTACCCCTTATTGCCGCCTGGCGGTCTGGGACGAGACACCAAATCCGCTCAAACGACTGGTGCCCCGAAGCCTCACTGAGGTGGAATTCGACGCCAACAGCCTGGGCGCGCCGCATCTTGGCCATATCGTTGAGAACAGCATTACCCAACTGGCTCTGTGGCAAACTGCCGAAACGGAAACTGACGTCACCCTGATCACAGGCCACAGCGTTCGGGACCTGGTCCAGAGCACAGAGTACGCCACGGTGACCCTGGATGATGGCAGCCAGTTGCAGGCCCAGCTGGTGGTCGGCGCCGATGGCGCTATGTCCCGGGTGCGGGAGTTAGCGGGTATCGGTGTTACCCGGGATCAGTACGAACAGCAGGCCCTGGTGATCTCGGTGCGCTATCGGGGCAATGTGGAAGACATTACCTGGCAGGGCTTTTACCCCAGCGGCCCCAGGGCCTTCCTGCCCCTGCACAGCGCTGGCGAGCAGCACCCTGGAGAGAGCTGGGCCTCCCTCGTGTGGTACGACCACCCGGCCCGACTGGACGAACTCAAGGCCATGGGCGAACAGCAATTGATGGCTGAGATCCAGCAGCATTTCCCCGAACGACTACCGGAACTGACCCACATTGACGCCAGGGCCAGCTTTCCCATCGCCCGCCAGCATGCCAAGCACTATTACCAGAACCGGGTGGTGCTGGCAGGCGACGCCGCCCACACCATCAATCCGCTGGCGGGCCAGGGCGTCAATCTGGGCTTCCAGGACGCCCAATGCCTGCAGGGCGTGCTGAAAGAAGCCCGGCGCGGGGGCGAAGACCTGGCCAGTGCGCACTGGCTCAAACTCTATGAACATCGCCGCCGGCCCGCCAACCAGCGGATGATGCTGACCATGGATCTGTTCTACCACCTGTTCAGCAATGCCATTCCGCCAGTGCACCTGGCCCGCAATCTCGGGCTTGGCGCTGCCCGGGTACTGCCGTTCGCGCGCAATCGCGTCGCTCGCTACGCCATGGGCCTGGATGAACAGTTGCCCGCGCCGATTCAACAAATCGTTAATCGCCTGCCCGGCCTGGGTGGCCTATAGTGGCGTACGCGCATTTACTCGACACAAGGAGCCGTTATGTCTGAAACCATCTTCACCAAGATCATCAACCGGGAAATTCCCGCCGACATCGTGTACGAAGACGACATCAGCCTGGCCTTCAAGGACATCAATCCACAGGCCCCGGTGCATCTGCTGATCATTCCGAAGAAAGCCATTGCCACCATCAATGACATTGGGGAAGACGACCGTGAGCTGGTCGGCCATCTTTACTGGGTGGCGGCAAAGCTGGCCAAAGACATGGGCTTTGCCGACGATGGCTACCGGGTAGTGATGAACTGCGGTGAGAATTCCGGCCAGACCGTGTTCCACATTCACCTGCATCTGCTCGCCGGCAAACCCCTGGGCTGGCCGCCGTACACCGACAAGATGAAACAGGCCTAAGCATCCTTCTCACAGACTTGTCGCACAGAATGACAAAGGGCAGCACTGAGGCTGCCCTTTTTGATTACTGCACGGCCGACCGCTTCAATCGTCGGCTCCAACGCTGTTTGGCATAGCGGCGCAGGTTGGAGACATTATCGGTCTCATCCATGATCTCCGTACCCAGCAGGGTTTCCAGAATATCCTCCAGAGTCACCACCCCGAGCCAGGTTCCCAGCTCGTCGTACACCACCGCAATGTGCTGGCGCTCCCGCAGCATTTCCGAAAACAGGAACTCGATGTTGGTGTTGGCCTTTACCTGTTTGATCTGGCGCAGCCGGCTTTGCAGGTCGTCATCGTCGCTCATGCTGATCAGGTCTGCCCGATGCACGTACCCCAGGGTCTCCCCGTCTTCATCAATCATCGGGTAGCGTGAAAACGGCGACTTCATCACCTTTTCCCGGAATTCCGGCACGGTGGTGTCCGGATCGATAAATTTGCACACCGTACGGGGGGTCATGACGGAACTGACCTTGATCTCGTGGAAACGAAGTACGTTGTGGATAATCCGGCGCTCTTCCTCATCCAGAGCCTGCTGATCACGGCCGATCTCTACCAGCGCACTGATTTCGGCGCGAATATCGGTATCGCCGTCACCCGGGGCAATCCTGCGCGTAACCTGCTTCGACAGCCAGACAAAAGGTAGCAGGGCTTTCATCATGAATCCCAGCACCGCCGGCAGCGAAGGGGCGATCACACGCCAGTACTTGGCGCCGATGGTTTTCGGGATAATTTCCGAAAAGATCAGGATCGCCAGGGTCATCGCCGCTGACGCCGCACCCAGCCAGACCTCACCGAAGACAACCGCCACCTGGGCTCCAACGCCGGTAGCGCCGGCCGTATGGGCAATGGTATTGAGGGTCAGGATCGCGGAAAGCGGATCGTCGATTTCATCCTTGAGCCGGCGCAAGCGTGCAAACAGTTGCGGCCGATCATTTTTCAGGGACGCAATGTAACTGGGCGTGATAGACAGCAGGGCTGCTTCGAGAATAGAACAGAGAAATGAAAAGCCGATGGAGATAATCGCGAATGCGACAAGGAGAATCATAGGGCCTCAGAAATGAATTTGTCCCCGCCATGATAGCGCAACTGCGGGCAGGGACAAGAGCGGAAACGGCCACCGAAAGCAGCCGTTCCCAGCCACCCGGGATTAGCGGCCAACCACCCGTTCCGCTTCCTCCATCGGGGTATGGCGAACGTCTTCGCCCTTGACCATGAAGATCACGTTCTCAGCAATGTTGCAGGCATGATCCCCCACCCTTTCCAGGGCACGAAGCACCCACATCACTGACATGCAGCGGGAAATATTGCGGGTATCTTCCATCATGAAGGTCAGCAGGGTACGGGCGGCAGCCTGGTACTCTTCATCCACCCGCTTGTCCTCTTTCATGATCCGCAGTGCCTGCTCGGAATCCAGCCGGGCAAAGGCATCCAGTGCATCATGCAGCATGGTCAGCACGTGGTTGCCAATGTGACGGATTTCGACGTAACCGCGGGGTGCCTGACCTTCCTCCACCAGCTTGATGGCCATTTTGGCAATCTTCTTGGCTTCGTCTCCAACCCGCTCCAGATCCGCCACCATCTTGATCACCGAAATTACCAGGCGCAGGTCCCGGGCAGTGGGCTGACGACGGGCGATGATCAGGGTAGCCTCTTCGTCCAGGTCCACTTCCATTTTATCGACTTTCTTGTCGTTGGCGCGCACTTCCTCCGCCAGGTGGCTATCGCCATCGACCAGGGCCTGCACTGCCCTTTCAACCTGGGTTTCCACCATTCCACCCATCTTGAGGAACTGGGTCTTCAGCTCCATCAGTTCATCATTGAACTTGTGGGAAATGTGATCCCCGTAAACGTCGTCCTTTTTATTAGGCATAGTGTCTGTCTCCGTTATCCCCGAACATGCATCAGCCGAAACGGCCGGTAATGTATGACTCCGTCAGCTCATGTTCCGGAGAGGTGAATACTTTGTCGGTTTCGTTCACTTCCACCAGGTGGCCCAGGTGGAAGTAGGCGGTGCGATGGGAAACCCGGGCCGCCTGCTGCATGGAGTGGGTCACAATGACAATGGTATAGCTCTCGGACAGCTCCGCAATCAGCTCCTCAACCTTGGCCGTAGCAATCGGGTCGAGTGCGGAACAGGGTTCGTCCATCAACACCACCTCCGGGCTCACGGCAATCGCGCGGGCAATACACAGCCGCTGCTGCTGGCCACCGGACATCCCGGTGGCGGTGGCATCCAGACGGTCTTTTACTTCGTTCCAGAGCCCCGCCTTGCGCAGGCTGTTCTCTACAATGTCATCCAGATCGGACTTGCGATTGGCCAGGCCATGGATGCGTGGGCCATATGCCACGTTATCGTAGATCGACTTGGGAAACGGGTTCGGCTTCTGGAACACCATACCCACTCGGGCACGCAACTCCACCACATCCCGCTTGGAATCGTAGATGTCCTGCTCGTCCAGCTGCAGCGAGCCCCTGACCCGACAGATGTCGATGCTGTCGTTCATGCGGTTCAGGCAACGCAGGAAGGTGGACTTGCCACAGCCCGACGGCCCGATAAACGCAATCACCTCGTTACGGGCAATATCCAGGCTGATGTTCTTGATGGCCCGGTCTTCACCGTAGAAAACCTCGACGTTGCGCAACTTGAACTTGGGATCGTCGGCAAACGGCGTTCCGACCGTTTTACCCTCTTCAATCACTGTCTCTGCCGGTCGTTCGTCCTGCACCGGAATGGCCTTCTCTTCGGGCACATCAGCCTCACTGGTTACCGTTGTATTCAGGGTATTCATAAAACTCCTCCTCACCACCGGCGCTCAAGACGCTTACGAAGCCAGATGGCCAATGCATTCATTCCAATCAGGAAAGTCAGCAGCACCATGATGGCTGCTGACGCTCGTTCGATAAAGGCAAGCTCCGGACTGCCGGCCCACAGGAACACCTGTACAGGCAATACCGTGGCGGAATCGAAGAAACCATCGGGCACATCCACGATAAAGGCCACCATGCCAATCAACAGCAAGGGCGCAGTCTCTCCCAGGGCCTGGGCCATGCCGATGATGGAACCGGTCAGCATGCCCGGCATGGCCAGCGGCAGCACATGGTGCAACACCACCTGCATCTTGGAGGCACCGATGCCCTCGGCCGCCTCACGGATGGAAGGCGGCACACTCTTGATCGCCGCACGGCTGGAAATAATGATAGTGGGCAGGGTCATCAGGGTCAGTACCAGACCACCCACCACTGGCACCGAACGCGGCATGCCGAACAGGTTGATGAACACGGCCAGACCCAGCAGACCGAAGATGATCGAGGGTACCGCCGCCAGGTTGTTGATGTTGACCTCAATGAAGTCGGTCAGTTTGTTCTGGGGCGCGAACTCCTCCAGATAGATGGCCGCAGCCACCCCGATCGGGAACGACAGCGCCAGAGTCACAACCATGGTCAGCAAAGAGCCAACAATCGCCCCGAGAATGCCGGCACGGGACGGATCCCGGGAATCGCCCCGGCTGAAAAACACGTCATTGAAACCGGTATCCACCACGCCGCGCTCGTACAATGTATCTACCCACGCCTGCTGCTTCTCGTTCAGCTTGATGGAGTAGTTCTCATCCCCGGCATGTTTGACGTACACATCCACATCGGTATGGGACAGGAAGGTCATGGTCTGGGTGGTATTAAGCAACTCCGGGTTTTCCCGAAGCGCATCCCGCAGCTGATTGGAGGCATAGGGGTTGATCAGATCTCGGACATCGTCCCTGTCCGACTCCCCGGCTTCCGGGATTTCTTTCATCAAGGCGCGGATCAAGGGCTCGACAAAGTCGGCCATTTTCATCTGGCGTTCGTCGGACGCGTCGTCCAGATACATGGCCTCACCGTCGATATCCACCTCCAGGGTAACGGTGGTTTTGATAAAGGCGGTATGGCCCTTGCCAATAATATCGGCAAACAGGATCACCAGAGCCGACAGGGCAATGGCGATGGCAGCGATACCATAGGCACGGAAGCGGCGCTCCTTGCGGTAACGGCGCTTGAGTGACTGGCGGACAAGTTCCGCCTGTGAACGTTGATCAGTCATACTGTTCCCGATATTTGCGGACAATTTTCAGAGCAATAACGTTAAGCAGGAGCGTGGCCAGGAACAGCATCGCACCCAGGGCGAAGGCGGCCAGAGTTTTGGCGCTGTCGAATTCCTGGTCACCGGTCAGCAGGGTGACAATCTGCACGGTTACGGTGGTCACCGATTCCAGCGGGTTAGCGGTCAGATTCGCCGCCAGGCCTGCAGCCATCACCACAATCATCGTTTCACCAATGGCCCGGGATACCGCCAGCAGTATCCCGCCCATGATCCCGGGCAACGCCGCAGGAAAGATAACCTTTTTCATGGTCTCGGACTGGGTGGCGCCGAGTGCCAGCGAACCATCCCGGAGTGTTTGCGGCACGGCGTTGATAACGTCGTCGGAAAGAGAGGAAACGAAAGGAATAATCATGATGCCCATCACCCCACCGGCTGCCAGGGCACTTTGGGAAGACGCATTGATACCCAGGGAAGCGGCAAAATCACTGATAAACGGCGCCACCGTCAGGGCGGCAAAGAAGCCGTAAACCACAGTCGGAATACCCGCCAGCATTTCCAGCAGCGGCTTGAAAATACCCCGTACCCGCTTGTTGGCATACTCAGACAGATAGATGGCCGATAAAAGCCCTACCGGTACCGCAACCACCATGGCAATGGCAGAGATCAGGAGCGTGCCTGTAAACAGGGGCACCATCCCGAAGGCGCCCTCGGCTGCCACCTGATCGGCGCGCAACGCCGTCTGGGGGCTCCATTGGGTGCCGAAGAAAAACTCAAAGAAGGAAATCTTCTGGAAGAAACGGAAGGTTTCAAAGGCAACCGAAAAGACAATGCCAACCGTGGTGAGGATCGCCAGCGCAGCGCAGGCGAAAAAGATCCATTTCAGGGTGGTTTCAACCTGGCTCCGGGCATTCAGCTTCGGGCTGATCCGGATCCAGCCCAGAAAGCCGGCCAGCACCGCAACGGCAACAACCAGAACCGACATGTAGAGCCGACTTTGAGCACGCAAAGCCTGCAACCGCTCGGCTGCCTCGGCAATCGGAGCCTCGACAAAGCCCGGAGGCAGGGCGCCACTGGCCACGTTGCTGATTTTGCTGAGCAGCAGACTGGCTTGCCCTGCCCCTTCCGGCACCAGGTCTGGTGGCAGGGAGCCGATCACCAGCAACTGAATGACTTTACCCTGAAATGCCGCCCACAGTGCCAGCACAATCAGTGCCGGAATGCCGCACCAGAGCGCAGCACGGGCACCGTAATAGAACGGCAGGGATTTGAGATGCCGGATACCACCCATCGGCATGGCCAATGAGCGGGAGCGGGCATATCCAAGACCATAAGCCACCACCACGAAGGCAATGACCAATAGCATGAGGTTAGCCGGTTGCATGAAAATTCCTGTTTGACACGTTTAGCAGGTCACAAGTGTAAAGCGTAAAAAACCAATTCGCACTTTCAACTATCTTACGTGCGAAAGGGTGCGGCCCTTCAGAGCCGCACCCTTTCGCTCACTACTCGCGGTAGTCCGCGCTTACATCAGCTCGTCTTTGGTCAGGTTAGGCATCTTTTCAGCCTTCTCCTGCAGATCCATCAGCGCATCGCGCGGCGGAACGATCAGACCAACGCTTTTCAGGTAGCCATTCGGGCCCATGGCGCCCATGCCGGTAAACTCCTGAGCGTACTCCTGGATGCCAGGAACAACACCAACGTGGGCTTTTTTCACGTAGAAGAACAGTGAACGGGCAACCGGGTACTCATCGGCAGCGATACCTTCGGCAGTTGGCACCTTCCCGTTCAGGGTAGCAGCCTGCAGACGATCAGCATTCTCTTCCAGGAAGCTGTAACCGAAGACGCCGTACATGCCGGTATCACCAATCAGCTTCTGGACGATCAGGTTGTCATTCTCACCCGCTTCGATGAAAGCGCCGTCTTCGCGAATGCTCTGACACACACCTTCCATGTCATCTTCACTCATGTTGGCAACTGCAGGCAGGTCTTCACAGCCGCCCTGCAGAGCCAGCTCGTTGAAGGAGTCACGGGTACCGGAAGTCGGAGGCGGCCCCATCACACGGATCGGCTTGTTCGGCAGGCTGGAATCGATGTCGCTCCAGTTCTTGTACGGGTTGGCGATCAGCTCATTCTCGTTTTTCGGGTTGGGTACTTCTTTACCCAGCGCCAGGAACAGCTGCTCCAGAGTTACTTCAAGATTTTCGGCTTCTTTGGAGCTGGCGATCACGATGCCGTCAGAACCAATGCGGAACTCGGTGATGTCCTTCACGCCATTGCTCTGGCACAGATCAAACTCGGACGGCTTCATACGACGGGAAGCGTTGGTGATGTCCGGGTGCTGGGTGCCTACGCCCTGACAGAACAGCTTCAGGCCGCCACCGGAACCAGTGGATTCCAGCTTGGGTGTCGGGAAATCGGTGTTGGCACCAAAACGCTCGGCTACCACAGTAGCGAACGGATACACGGTGGAAGAGCCCACGATGCTGATGGTGTCACGGGCCATGGCCGGTGCAGACAGGGCGGCAACAGAGCCGGCCAGCGCAACGGTTGCAAGTGCTTTGTTCAGTTTCATCACGTCGAGTCTCCATTATTTACTTTGGACGTTGTGTCGGATCTGCTTTACCGATGACTGCATCCTAGGGGCACTCTGTGACAACTTTGTTACAGCTTTTGAAATATAGCTGTCATTGTTCAAATTTTCTTGCAGCCCCGCGCCAGCCCGTTACCATGCACAGAAAACAACTCACAAGCTGTACAGGCGATCCTGATGACTGCGTACGATGATGACAAACCGGCCCCCCGGGGCGAGATGATGCTGCAGGTGGTGCCACTGCCGTCAGACACCAATGCCAACGGCGACGTCTTCGCCGGCTGGCTGGTCAAACAGATGGATATTGCGGCAGCGACCATGGCTGGTCGCATTTCCCAGGGCCGTAATGCCACCGTCGCGATGGACAGAATGGAGTTTCTGTCACCCTTGCGTGTGGGCTCCCAGGTGGGCTGCTACTGTGAATTGGTGGACATCGGCCGCAGCTCCATGAAAATCAACGTGGAAGTCTGGACACTGGACCGCGCCTCCAAGACACCCCGCAAGGTGACTGAAGGGCTGTTTGTGTACGTGGCGATTGATGAGCATGGGCGCATCCGGGAAGTCCCGGAGCAGAACCACTAAGTCCGCGCCATCAACTGCTGAACCAGCGCCTGGTACTTCGGGGCCAGTTCTGACGCCCGCCAGCCTTGTGGCGGGTTCGGCTCGGGAGATTGCTTTAACAGCCGTGCCAGCTGTTCAGCCGCCGCCAGGGCTTCCCCGCCGGGGTCAGAGTCCAGGCTCCGGTATCGGCAGTCTGCCGGCACATATTCCCGGTAGGCCAGCCGGTCCGGTGCCAGCGGCAAGCACCCGGATGCCATCGCCTCCAGCATCGCCAGGCCCTGGAAATCGTGCAGTGCCGTCGACACCACAATATCGGCACTGCGCAACAGCCGATCGTAATCTTGCCGGTGTTCCAGAAAGCCCCAGTGTTCAATGCGGCGGGCAAATTGCTGGTAAATCCGGTCAAAGGCTTGCGGGCGGCTGCGAAAGCCTTCACCCACCACACTGATGCGATAGTCCAGCTTGCGCTGCTCCAGCTGTTCCAGCAGGCCGAACAACCGGTCGGGCCCCTTGTCGTATTCCCAGCGATGATTCCATAACAGATGCGGCCGTTCCCGGTTCACGGACCGTGGCTGCTCGATAAACAAGCGGTCTTCAATCGGCACCGGCAGCACCGAAGACCTTTCCCTGAGCGTTTCTATCACCCCGCAAGGCACCGCATCCGGCATCTTGTTGAGAAAGTCTTCGACGCCCTGCAGAAAGCTGTCCCGGTTCCAGGCACTGTTAAAGACCACCGCATCGGCGGCCAGAGCGCTGTAGAGATTGACCATCTGCGGCTCCACCCGGCTCCGCTGCTGATCGCTGACCGGAAAGGCAAACTGGTTCTCATGCATATAAAGCAGACAGGGGGTGTTCGCGATTCGAGGATGCAGCCCGCGCAAGGTGGCCAGATCAACCATGGAAGTGGCAATGACCAGGTCCCAGGATTCTTCAAGGTAGGGCTGATCCAGCCAGCTCACCGGATTACCTCGAATCCGCCACTGGAAGAACCTGGGCGGAAGCGCCAGCGTCTGCCAATGATAATCGGGCAGCATGGCGACCAATTGCTCGCGCCAGCGCTGATGACTGGCAGCATCATAAGCGGACAATAACAGAATGCGTTGGGTCATGACGGTCCAAAGCAGGAGGTCGAAGTAATCGGCAAGTATATCAGGCCTCGGACTTCCCCCGGCTCAGGGACCACAGGCCGAACACCGGTCCCGGCAAAAGCAGCAACGCTACCCAACCCCCCCAGGCATTCCAGAGCCCACTGGTGAGCCAGATGGCCGGCAGGGTCAGGCCAAAGCCGACCGCGTTCATGACCGCCAGAGATGAGCCAACGGTTTCTTTCGGGGCCGTGACTGCAGCCAGCGCGGAGAATTGCGGGGAATCGGCCACCACAGCGACGCCCCAAACCAGTAGCACCGCCAGCAACAACTCCGGTGGCAGCCCGTTCATCCAGGGATAGAGCAGGCACAATGCCCCGGACACCATCAACGCCCGCCGGGCAACCCACTCACTGCCCCGAGTCCGACTGATCCGGCCGCCGCCAATACATCCAGCGGCACCCATACCGATCACCGCAAACGACAACCAGGGGATCAAGGCATCACCCTGTCCCAGGCGCTGCAGTTCTCGCCCGATCAACAGCGGCACCAGCGTCCAGAAGGCGTAAAGCTCCCACATGTGGCCAAAATAACCACCGGCCACGGCCCGGAACCGGGGCAGGCGTAAAGCCGACAAGCCCTGTCTCAGGGGAAGCCGCCCGCTGGTTTTGGGCAGGTGCGGCCCGTCACCCAGCAGAAACACCAACAGCCCGCCCAGTAGCGCCAGACAGGACGATGCAAACAGTGGCCACTCCCAGGGCATACCTGCTGTCGCCCCTCGCATCAGATGTGGCAAAGCGGTGCCCAGGGTCAGCATACCCACCAGCCAGGCCAGGGCGGCGCCGGCATATTTGGGTGTCCAGGCAATCACCAGCTTCATACCGAGGGGGTAGATTCCGGCCAGACACAGGCCGGTAGCGAACCGGAACAAGCTGTCCAGTGGAAACACCCCGGCCCCCGCTACAAAGCCGGCGTTCGCCAGTGCGCCCAGCAGGCTCGAAATAAGGAAGATGCGGCTGGCGCCGAAGCGATCCGCCAGGCCGGTCACCGCCAGAGCAAGCGTACCGGCAATAAAACCCGCCTGAACAGACAGCGTAAGCCGGCCCAGATCCGATTCCGCTAACCCGAGTTCGGCTGAAAGGGATAGCCAGACCCCGTTGATACTGAACCAGAGGGAGGTGCCGAACAATTGTGCTAGCACAATGACTGGCAAAGGATAACGTTGCAGTAGGCTGGTCATATTATTGTCTTTGCGGTTACCGTAAAACCAAGCCTAGCTCGAAACCCGACTGAGACCCCATGCGACTTTGGTGCCCGGTCACGGTTTGGTTAAACGATCCAGCCGCAGGCGCTCCCGGTCATCAAACAGCCGCCGGCCTCCCCAACTGACCGCCATCACCGCGCCAAACCCCGTGCCGACGGTAATAATCAGCATAACCAATATCTGGTACTTAACGGCGACCGCGGGCGGGCTGCCCGCCAGTATCTGACCGGTCATCATGCCGGGCAGGCTGACAATGCCGGCTGCTGCCATGGCGTTAATGGAGGGCATCATGCCACTGCGCATGGCTTCCCGACGGATGTCTTCCAGTGCCTGTTGCCAGGTCTGGCCCAGCATCAGCCGGTTCTCGATTACCGCCCGCTGGCGCCAGACCGAATCATTCAGACGATCCAGAGCCAGGCTGACCCCGGTCATGGTGTTGCCCAGCATCATACCCAGCAAAGGAATCGCATACTGAGGGGTATACCAGGGCTCCGGACCAATCACCACCGCCAGTGCCAGCACGGTCACGGTAAATGACGACACGAACATCGCGCCGGTGCCGATCCCGAACGCCCACCCGCCTTTCAGGCGTCGGCCCTGGCGCGCCACCACTTCCCGGCCAGCCACCAGCAGCATGACCGCCGCCAGCAGCGCAATCCAGTAGAAGGCGGAAGAGGCAAACAGGGCTTCCAGTACCAGGCCAATCAAAGCCAGCTGAATAACCGTTCGTATGGCCGCCACCAACAGGCTGCGGGTGATCCCCAGCCGCCCCAGGTAAGCCGTCGCTGCCAACGCCAGTACCAACAAGGCCGCCAGGCCCAGCTTCCACCAGGCCAGGTCAATCACTTCCATGGACAGGCTCCAGTGCGGATCCTCGAATCCGATAGTGAACGTTGGCTACCCGATGAATCTGGGCGGAATCATGGGCGACCCACAAAGTGGCGATCTGCCGCTGTTCAATCTCCTGCAACAGCCAGCGTTCGATCGCCTCTGTCGATTCGTTATCCAGATTGGCGGTCGGTTCATCCAGCAGCAGCGCGTCTGGTTCCAGAACCAGGGCCCGCCACAACGCGAGCCTTTGTCGCTCACCGGAGGACAACCGGCTGATCGACCAGTCCATCACCTCGGCAGGGAAACCCAGAGCAGCAGGCAAACGCTCACCAGCCCCCTCGGGAAAGTGGGCGCTTACCTCATCAAACCACCACTGGCTTTCCGCCGGCACCATCACCACCTGGCGCCGCCACTGATGTGCCGGTACGCTCTGTTGATTGAGGTTATCCAGAGAAATCTGACCGCCGTGGGGCTCCAGATCGGCCACCGCGCGCAGTAACCGGCTCTTGCCACTGCCAGAGGCACCGGACAGGCACACTACCTGTCCGCCGGGAACGGTCAGCGTTACTTCACTCAGCGCGCCAACGCTGACCCCTTGCAACAACAGCCCGGTCAAAGCCAAGTCACCAGGGCAGTTCCTCACCATTGCTGTGCCAGAACGACCCGGTGTTCTCCAGAGTCAGATTGGCAATGCGCTCGGCCAGCCCCCTGGCAGACTCCTCCGGCGTGATCAGCCCGCCAAAGTTCACCATTCGCGTTTTCACATAACCGGGGTGCAGCTGCGCCACGGCAATGCCCCTGGGTTTGAGATCCACCGCCAGGGATTTTCCGAAAGCGTTCAGCGCAGCCTTCGAGGCCCGATAGCCATAACGGCCGCCGGAGTCGTTGTCGGCGATAGAGCCCATCCGGCTGGTTATATTGGCAATCTTGCTGCCCTGCCCCATCAGAGGCGCCAGGGCTTCGGCCACGCGCAGTGGCGCGTAGGCGTTGATTTCCATCTGGGTGCGAATGGAGTCGAAGTCGATACCGCCCAGCTGCTCGTCCTGAAGCAGGCCCGCGTTGTTAATCAGCAAGCTGATACGCTTGCCCGCCAGACTGGATTTCAGCTTATCGATGCCGGCATCGGTGGTGACATCCACGCCGTCGATCACCTGACCCGCCACACCGGCAAGCTCTTCCGAGGACTGTCGGCATACGCCAATGACCTCGCAGCCCTCAGCGGCATAGTGCCGGGCCAGCTCCAGACCAATACCCCGATTGGCACCGGTAATGACCACCACATTGGAATCAGACATAGCCTTTTTCTCCTATTGGTTTCTCCGCTCGTTCCGGCAACCATACTGACAACGCTGCCGCTGTGGCTACCAGGGCAGCGGAAATCCACAAACAGGCTTCCAGCCCGTAGGCCTGGTACACCCAGCCAGAGAGAATGGTGCCCAGCAGCCGGCCGGCGGCGTTAGACATATAATAGAACCCCACATCCAGCGATACGCCGTCACCCCGGGCGTAGCTGACAATCAGGTAGCTGTGCAGCGAGGAGTTGATGGCAAACAGCACCCCGAACAGCAGCAAACCGCCAATCACCACCACCTGTGCCGACCAACCGGCCAACAGAGCCCCGGCAATGGCGGCAGGAACCAACGCCAGCACTGCCGCCCAGATCACGGCACCGGACTTACCGTTGGCGTGGCCGGTGATTCTGGGCGCAAGGGTCTGGATAAAACCGTAACCGATAATCCAGCTGGCCATAAAGCCGCCAACTTTCCAGTGGTCCCAGCCGAACACCGTGGCCATGTACACCGGCAACGCCACTACAAACCACACGTCCCGGGCGCCGAACAGAAACATCCGGGCCGCCGACAACACGTTGATGGCCCGGCTTTTGGACAGGATCTCGCTGAACTTGGGTTTGGCCTTGCTCTTGCCCAGGTCCTGACCCAGCAGGAACAGACTGGCCAGCCACACCAGCCCCAGCGCTACCGCCATGAGGATTACCGCACCGGTAAACCCGGCGGCCATTAGCAACACGCCGCCCAGAAAGAATCCCACCCCTTTCAGGGTGTTCTTGGAGCCGGTGAGAATCGCCACCCACTTGTACAGGGTGCCCTGTTGCTCATCCGGTACCAGCAGCTTGATACCGCTCTTGGCCGACATCTTGTTGAGGTCTTTGGCAATACCCGACAACGCCTGTGCCGCCATCACCCAGGGCACCGTGAGCATGGCGGCCGGCACCGCCAGCATGGCCAATGCAACAATCTGCAGGAACAACCCGATGTTCATGGTGCGGTTCAGGCCCATGCGGGCGCCGAGATAGCCGCCCACCAGGTTGGTCACCACCCCGAAGAACTCGTAGAAGATGAACAACAGGGCGATTTCCAGGGGCGAGTAGCCCAGCTGGTGAAAGTGCAACACCACCAGCATCCGCAGGGCACCGTCGGTCAGGGTGAAGGCCCAGTAGTTGCCGGTGATCACCAGGTACTGGCGAATGGCGGCATTCATATCAGGCCTGGCCAACCTTGCGTGCCAGTTCGATGGTGCGGTTGGCGTAGCCCCATTCGTTGTCATACCAGGCGTAGATTTTCACATGGGTGCCGTTGACCACCAGGGTGGACAGGGCATCGACGATGGAAGAGCGGGGGTCGGTTTTGTAGTCGATGGACACCAACGGGCGCTCTTCGTAGCCCAGAATGTCTTTCAATTCGCCCTCAGCCGACTCTTTCAACAGTTGGTTGACGGTATCCCGGTCCGTCGGCGTTTCCACTTCAAACACGCAATCGGTCAGTGACGCATTGATCAGCGGAATCCGCACCGCGTGGCCATCCAGCTTGCCTTTCAGCTCCGGGAAGATCTCGATAATCGCCGTGGCGGAACCCGTGCTGGTGGGGATCAGCGAGCTACCACAGGCCCGGGCCCGGCGCAGATCCTTGTGGGGCGCATCGATGATGGTCTGGGTGTTGGTCAGGCTGTGAATCGTAGTCAGCGAGCCGTGCTTGATGCCCAGTTTCTCGTGGATCACCTTCACCACCGGCGCCAGACAGTTGGTGGTGCAGGAGGCCGCGGTGATGATGCGGTCGTTGGCGGGGTCGAAGATGTCTTCGTTCACACCCATGACAATGTTCTTCGCACCCGGCTCTTTCACCGGGGCGGTGACCACCACCCGTTTGACACCCTGATCCAGGTAACCCTGCAGCACAGCCACCTTCCTGTTCACACCGCTGGCTTCGATCACCAGGTCGCAGCCGGACCAGTCGGTCTCGGCGATGGCCTTGTTATGGGTTACCCGGATGCGCTGGCCGTCAATCAACATATCGTCACCATCGGCCATCGCTTCACGACTCCAGGTGCCGTGTACGCTGTCAAAGTTCAACAGGTGCGCCAGCGTGTGGGTGTCCGCGCCGGGATCGTTGATGGCGACGAATTCGAACTCTGGCCAGCCCCAGGCCGCCCGCAGCGCCAGCCGGCCAATGCGACCAAACCCGTTAATGCCTAATTTGATCTTGCTCATGATGTTCTCCTTGCGACCTTCGCGATCCGCATGTGCGATAAAGGATCAGGGGCACTGCACCGCCGGGCGATCCGCCATGGCCTGCAATCTGGCCAGCGGCTGCTTAATCAGTGCCGGGTTGTTAACGGCAGTTTCCTCCAGCACCCGCACCATCCAGTCTGGCAGGTGCGGACTAAGGTAATAATAGACCCATTGGCCCCGGCGCTCTGTTTCCAGCAAGCCAGCTTCACGCAGCGATGCCAGGTGGCGGCTGACTTTTGGCTGAGGCGCCTCAAACGCCGCCATCAATTCGCACACGCACAACTCACCCTGACGGTGGATCAACAGCGTGGCCGCAAGCCGGAGTTCATCTCCCAGGGCCTTGAACAGGGTCATCGGATTGTAATGGGCTTGACCTTTCATATTTACCGACCAATATATACGCTTATTCGAATATGCAGTTTTTCGCATATTAGTGTGACACAGTGATGACGTAAAGGATCGACGATCAACATGCCAACCGCGGATCTTCCCAATATTAAAGCTGAGCTGTTCAATGCTCCCACGGCATCGAAGGTATTCGAGGCCCCGGCCTCCGAGCATCCAGCCCGGATTCTATTGCTATACGGCTCCCTGCGCGAACGCTCGTTCAGCCGCCTGGCGGTGGAAGAATCCGCCCGCCTGCTGGAAGCCATGGGCGCGGAAACCCGTATCTTTAACCCCCGCGGCCTGCCCCTGGCGGATGCCGAAGACGCCAGCCACCCCAAGGTTCAGGAACTGCGGGAACTGGTGCAGTGGAGTGAAGGCATGGTGTGGTGCTCCCCGGAACGCCACGGCGCCATGACCGGCATCATGAAAACCCAGATCGACTGGATACCGCTGTCCCTGGGTGCGGTTCGGCCGACACAGGGCAAAACCCTGGCAGTGATGCAGGTTTGTGGAGGCTCCCAGTCATTCAACGCAGTTAACCAGCTGCGGGTGCTGGGCCGGTGGATGCGCATGGTCACCATTCCGAACCAGTCCTCGGTGCCCAAAGCCTTCATGGAATTTGATGGCAACGATCGCATGAAGCCCTCGCCTTACTATGATCGCATCGTGGATGTCATGGAAGAGCTGATAAAATTCACTTTGCTGGTACGGGACCGCAGTGATTACCTCACCGACCGCTACTCCGAACGCAAGGAAAGCGCCGAAGAACTGTCGAAACGTGTGAACCAACGTTCCATTTAAGGGTGTGCCATGAGCAGTAACAGCGATGTGAACCCGGTTGAAACCACTGACGGCGGCCTGGACCTGTTCGGGCGCTACCTTTCCGTGTGGGTGGCACTGGCCATTGTGGCCGGTGTAGCTATCGGGCAGCTTGCCCCCTCGATTCCCGAGACCCTGTCCCGCTTTGAATACGCCCAGGTGTCCATCCCTATCGCCATCCTGATCTGGGCGATGATTTTCCCGATGATGGCGCAGATCGATTTCAGCGCCGTGGTCGGGGTGCGAAAAGAGCCGAAGGGCCTCGCTATCACCACTATCGTGAACTGGCTGATCAAACCCTTCACCATGTTCGCCATTGCCTGGTTCTTCCTGATGGTGGTGTTCGAGCCCTGGATCGCCCCGCAACTGGCCAGCGAATACCTGGCCGGCGCCATTCTGCTGGGCGCCGCCCCCTGCACAGCGATGGTGTTTGTCTGGAGCTATCTGACCAAAGGCGATGCCGCCTATACCCTTGTGCAGGTATCCCTGAACGACATCATCATGCTGTTCGCCTTTGCGCCCATTGTGGTCTTCCTGCTGGGGATTTCCGACATCCAGGTGCCCTGGGATACGGTGATTCTGTCGGTGGTCTTATACATCGTGATTCCCCTCACCGCCGGCTACCTGACCCGCCGGACCCTGATCGCCCGCCACGGCGAACAGTGGTACGACAACGTATTTATGAAACGCCTCAGCCCGGTGACGCCTGCCGCGTTGATCGTCACCCTGGTCTTGCTGTTCGCCTTCCAGGGTGAAGTCATTCTGCAAAATCCGTTGCACATACTGCTGATTGCGGTGCCACTGGTTATCCAGACTGTGTTTATCTTCCTGCTCGCTTACGGCTGGGCCAGGCTCTGGAAGGTGCGCCACTGCATCGCCGCCCCAGGAGCCATGATCGGTGCCAGCAACTTCTTTGAGCTGGCGGTCGCGGCGGCCATTGCCCTGTTCGGCCTGCAATCGGGCGCG
Source organism: Marinobacter sp. EVN1 (assembly GCF_000475375.1). Classification (NCBI taxonomy): domain Bacteria; kingdom Pseudomonadati; phylum Pseudomonadota; class Gammaproteobacteria; order Pseudomonadales; family Marinobacteraceae; genus Marinobacter; species Marinobacter sp. EVN1. The sequence goes on along the minus strand of NZ_AXCB01000045.1, from coordinate 90,456 downwards.
GCCCTGGCCACGGTGGTGGGCGTACTGGTGGAAGTGCCCTTGATGCTCGCCCTGGTGCGCATCGCCAATAACACCCGGGACAAGTTCCCGGCCTGAACGATTAAGCTGAACAGGCGCGTCGCTATCCGCGCCTGTTCAGCCGACAACCACCCTGCTAATATCGCGCTCGTTTTTCGAGCGTCGAACCCGTTAATCAGCACCACCGACCGGAATTAAAAGAATGGATATTTTCCAGGCCCTTTTCCTTGGCCTCCTCCAGGGACTGACCGAATTCCTGCCCATATCCAGCTCCGCCCACCTGATCCTGACCCCTGCCTTCTTTGGCTGGGAAGACCAGGGCGTCGGCTTCGACCTGTCGGTCCACGTGGGCACGCTGCTGGCCGTGGTGCTCTACTTCCGCCGCGATGTCTTCGGCATCGCCCGGGACGGCCTGATTTCCATGGGCCAGCGCAGAATCGTCGGCCAGGGCGCCCTGGCCTGGTATCTGGTGATCGGCACCATCCCGGCGGGCCTCGCCGGCCTGGCCCTGCTCGACATGATTGACAACGAACTGCGCGGCGCGTCGGTAATCTTCTTTACCACCCTGGTGTTCGGCATCCTGCTGGGCATTGCCGACTGGCTGCCGAAACGCCAGCGCACCATGGATTCCCTGAACTGGAAAGACGCCGTTATCGTCGGCATCGCCCAGGCCATGGCTCTGGTCCCCGGCACCTCCCGCTCGGGCGTCACCATCACCGCGGGCCTGTTCCTGGGCATGACCCGGGAAACCGCCTCGCGGTTTTCCTTCCTGCTGGCGATTCCGATTATCGTGCTGGCGTCGGCGGTAAAACTGCTGGAAGTGGCAACATCCGACGTGATCGTGGACTGGAATGGCTTCCTGATCGGCGGCGTCACCTCGTTCCTGATGGCCATTACCGCCATCCACTTCTTCCTGAAGTGGCTCAACAAGGTGGGCATGTGGCCGTATGTGATCTACCGGATCATTTTGGCGGGTGTAATCTACGCCGTCTTGATGTGACCGTCTGCAGTTTGAATTGCTGACCTTGGAGTCAGGCAGCTATCGGGGTGTGCCTCCCAAAAACCGCTCCTGGCGGCACATCCCTGTGGCGCTTCTGTTCCGCCATCCATGGCTCCACACATTTTTGGGAGGCACACCCCGATACCTGCCCCGAACTTCTGAGCTAGCCTTCCAAGAAATCAAAGATCATGGGCTATTGCAGATTGCAGAAGCGTCAGAGCATGGCGGTGGGCACGTCTTTCCAAAAATTTGTGGAGCCAGGGATGGCGGAACACAAGCGCCCATGGAGGGCTCGAGCGCTTTTTGGAAAGACGTGCCCACCGACATGCCACCTCCATACTCGAAGGCTGCATGACTCTAACTCAACCGCTTAACAGGCCTCCAAAGGCGCATAAGCCAAAACAAGCCACTTGGTACCCTCATCGAAATTCACCTGCACCCGCGTATGATGCCCCGTACCCTCGGAGTTCATCACGATACCCTCGCCAAACTTGGGATGGCGCACCCGCTGGCCCAGACTGAAGCCAGACTGCTGGGCCGAATCCTGGGCAAACAGACTCTCATTCGGTCGCTCCACCATCGCCGGCCGCGTCACCGTATTACGCAACCGCACTTCCTGCAGACAATCCCCCGGGATCTCCCGCACAAACCGGGACAGTGCGTGAAACTTCTCCTGACCATACAACCGACGGGATTCCGCGTAAGTAAGTACCAGCTTCTTCATGGCCCGGGTAATGCCCACATAAGCCAGGCGGCGCTCTTCCTCCATGCGCCCGGGCTCCTCCAGCGACATACTGTGCGGGAACAAACCTTCCTCAACGCCTGCCAGGAACACCATCGGAAACTCCAACCCCTTGGCCGAATGCAGCGTCATCAACTGCACACTGTCCTCATGGGCATCGGCCTGTGATTCGCCGGCATCCAGCGCCGCCTGGGCAATAAACTCCGCCAGCGGATCTACGCCTTCTTCTACATCATAATCCGCCAGCGCGCTGACCAGTTCCTCCAGGTTCTCCACCCGGGCCTGACCCTTCTCGCCCTTCTCACTGGCGTGGTAATCCTTCAGGCCACTGGACTCTATGGCCTGCTTCATCAGCCCCTGCAGGGAAGCGTGCCCCGCCATTTCAGACAGCGTGTTGATGATCTCCATAAACTGCTGCAGGCCCGTTTTCGCCCGGCCCTTCACCTGGCCCGCGGCCAGTAACCGCTCGGACGATTCCCACAGGGAAATACCCTGGCCGGTGGCGTATTCACGAATTTCCTGCAGGCTCTTGGCACCAATGCCGCGGGTGGGAATATTCACCACCCGCTCAAAGGCGGCATCGTCCCGGTGGTAATGCACCAGGCGCAGGTAAGCCAGCGCGTTTCGGATTTCCTGACGGTCGTAGAACCGCAACCCGCCGTAAACACGGTAAGGAATACCCTGGCGCATCAGGGCTTCTTCGAGCACCCGGGACTGGGCATTGGAACGATAGAGAATGGCGCACTCGCTGCGCAGATTGCCCTCGCTGACCCAGGCCGAAATGGAATCGGCAATATAATTGGCTTCATCCTGCTCGTTGAACGCGGCGTACAGGCTGATCGGCTCACCTTCCACCCCGTCAGTCCAGAGTTCCTTGCCCAATCGGCCCTGGTTGTTGGCAATCACCGAGTTGGCGGCTTTCAGAATGGTCTTGGTGGAACGGTAGTTCTGCTCCAGCCGCACCAGCCGTGCGTTGGGGAAGTCTCGCTGGTACTGCTGTATGTTCTCGATCTTGGCGCCCCGCCAGCCGTAGATGGACTGGTCATCATCGCCCACCACGGTCAGCGGCACCCGGTTGCTGGCCAGCACCTGCAGCCAGGCGTATTGAATGGTGTTGGTGTCCTGGAACTCGTCCACCAGTATGTGCTGGAAGCGCTGCTGATAGTGACTCAGCAATTCCGGACGATGCAGCCAGAGTTCGTGGGACCGCAGCAGCAGTTCACCAAAATCCACCAGGCCGCCCTGCTGGCAGAGCTTCTCGTACTGGCGGTAGATCTTCAGCATGGTATTGGTGAAGTGATCGCCCGGATTCTCCTGAATATGATCCGCCCGCAAGCCCTCATCTTTCTGGCTGTTGATAAACCACTGGGCCTGTTTCGGCGGCCACTGGCTTTCATCAATGCGGTTTTCCCGCATCACCCGCTTGATCAACCGTAGTTGATCGTCGCTGTCCAGCACCTGGAAGTTTTCCGGCAAGCCGGCGTCTTTCCAGTGGGAACGCAACAATCGGTGGGCAATGCCGTGGAAGGTGCCGATCCACAGGCCACGGGTGGGAATCTGCATCATCTGCTCCACGCGATAACGCATTTCCTTGGCGGCCTTGTTGGTAAAGGTCACCGCAAGAATAGAGGTGGGCGGCACCCGGTCAACCGACATCAACCATGCCATTCGGTGCACCAGCACCCGGGTTTTACCACTGCCGGCACCGGCCAGCACCAGTAAATGGTCATTCTGAGCGGTGACGGCCTCACGCTGGGCGTCGTTCAGGGAGTCGATAATGTGGGAGACGTCCATAGCACCTGGCTTTTACTGGTTAAATAAACAGGAGATGGAGTATAACAGGAGAATATCGGGATTTCTTTGCAAGCGGGGGCCCTCTAGATTCGGGGCATCGCTCAGGGGCAGGCACCTCTCTCCAGGACTGTCTGTGGCCATGGATGGCCACAGTCAAGCGCACAGGGACGTGCTTGTAGCGTGTCCTGGAGAGAGGTGCCTGCCCCTGCGCTATCAGACTTTTGGTGAGAGCTTACCCTCCACCGTCAGAAGCCTCTCGGTACAGTCTGCGCTTCCACAAATTCAAACAGCCCTTCCAGACCACCTTCCCGGCCAATACCCGAGGCTTTCATACCGCCAAACGGCGCCTCCGGGGTTGGACCGGTACCGGTGTTCCAGCCCACGTGGCCAAACCGCAGGCCGGCGGCCACCCGCTGGGCACGTTCGGCATCGGCGGTGAACACGTACGAGGCCAGGCCAAACTCCGTGTCGTTACCGGCATCAATGACTTCTTCCTCGGTCCGGAACAGCGCCATGGGCACCAACGGACCGAAGGTCTCCTCCTGGTAACAGCACATCTCCCGGTCCACGCCCTGCACCACCGTGGGTGGGAAAAACAGGCCATCACCCAGTTCCGCTGGCAGTTTGCCAGCCACCAGGCTGGCGCCCTTGTCGAGGGCGTCCTGCAGGTGCCGCTTCACCTTGTCGAAGCCCTGCTTGTTGATCAAGGGCCCAATGTCGATGCCATCGTTCATGCCGTCGCCGACGGTCATCTTGCTCACACGTTCGGCCAGCTTCTGGCCAAAGGCATCCGCCACCTTCTCGTGCACAAAAATCCGGTTGGCGCAGACACAGGTCTGGCCGCCACCGCGGAATTTGTTGGCAATCAGGTTATCGGCGGCGGCCTCCAGGTCGGCATCGTCAAAGACGATGAACGGGGCATTACCACCCAACTCCAGTGCCAGCTTCTTCACCTGCTCGGCGGTGTCTACGATCAGTTTGCGGCCCACTTCGGTAGAGCCCGTGAAACTGAGCATGGGTACATCTTTATGTTCACACAGTACCTTGCCGATCACGCTGGCCTTACCCATCACCAGGTTGACCATGCCATCCGGCAGGTCGAGTTTATCCATCACGCTGAAAAAGGCGATCATGGTCAGCGGTGTCTCGCTGGCCGGCTTGATGACCGAGGGGCAACCCGCCGCCAGGGCCGCCGACAACTTCTTGGCGATCATGCCAATGGGAAAGTTCCAGGGCACAATCAGCCCGGTTACACCCACAGGCCGGTAGTGAACCGTCCAGGTGCAATCCTTGGGCTTTTCCGGAATCGTGTGGGAATCAAGAGCGCTGATGTGCTTGGCACAGTAATCGAAGAAACCGGCGGCGTAATCCACCTCGCCCTGGGCTTCTTTCCAGGGCTTGCCATGCTCCATACACAGGATGCGGCCAATCTCTTCGCGGTTTTCTTTCAGGCCGTCACGAATATCCTCCAGCCACTTGCGGCGGGTTTCAATCGGCCAGGGATTGGTGAGCCGGAGCGCTGATTGTCCAGCCTCCACCGCTGCCACAACATCTTCCTCCGGCATCGACGGCACCTTGGCAATCACCGAGCCGGTGGCCGGGTTGTAAACGTCGAACGTTGCACCGCCGGCGGAGTCTTTCCAGCGCCCGCCAATGTAGCCTGTGAGGTTTTCCAGTAGTGGTGACTCGATCATCTCGGCTCCTCTTGCATGACTGGTGACGCCCCGGACCGGGGCGGAGTTCAAAAGCAACGCGTGCCTTTCATAGTGGATCCTGAGTGGCGGCCTGTAAAGTCAGGGGGAGATTTCCTGGCCGTCATTTTTGACCCGGGCGGGTGACTGCCTATACTCGAAGGAGAGTTTTTACAGGCTCTCCCTGACACCCCAAGGAGACGGATTCATGAAAGCATTTTTTCATCCGACGCAGGACCTGCACGTCCCGAAGACGTATTTCACCCGAGGCCAGATGCGCCAGCCTCAGGAGGTGCCTGATCGCACCGGCCAGATGCTCGAAGGCCTGAAAGCCATGGGCATCCCGGTACTGCAGCCGGCCGACCAGGGCGCCGGCCCGATCTCCAAGGTGCACGACCTGGGTTACCTGCGATTCCTCGAATCCGCCCACCGGCGCTGGATGGAAATGGAAGACTGGGGCGACGAGGTAATGTCGAATATTTTCGTACGTTCCCCCAACGCCATGCGGGGCATCCTGGCAGAAGCCGCCTGTTACCTGGCAGACGGCAGCTGCCCCATTGGCGAGAATACCTGGAAAGCGGCCTACTGGTCGGCCCAGACCGCCCTGGGTGCCGCCGACGCGCTGATCGCCGGAGAGCGCAACGCCTACGCTGTGTGCAGGCCACCAGGCCATCACGCCCGCAAGGATGCCGCCGGTGGATTCTGCTACCTGAACAACGCCGCCATCGCGGCCGAGCACTTGAAGAGCAGGTTCCCGCGAACGGTGATCCTGGACACCGACATGCATCACGGCCAGGGCATTCAGGAGATCTTCTACGACCGCAGCGACGTGCTGTACATCTCCATCCACGGCGACCCCACCAATTTCTATCCGGTGGTCAGCGGCTTCGAGGACGAACGTGGGGAAGGAGAAGGCTATGGCTACAACATCAACCTGCCCATGCCCCACGGCTCCAGCGAGGACGATTTCTTCGCGAAACTGGATGAAGCCTTGGCCGCCATTCGCCTGTACCAGCCGGATGTGCTGATCCTGACCCTGGGCTTCGATATCTACAAGAACGACCCGCAGGCGAAAGTTTCGGTGACTTCCGAAGGCTTCTGTCGGCTGAGTACGCACCTTCGTCAGTTGGGCTTACCCACGCTGGTGGTGCAGGAAGGCGGGTATGACCTGGACGCCCTCAGCGAGAACGTCCAGCAGTTTTTCAAGGGGTTGGAGGGCTGATCAGACCGCCGGGGCATACACCTTGATATTGCCATGCCCCTCAGCCTTCAGGTGGCCGGCGTGCATGCGGCTCATGGTGCCCCGGTCACAGTACAGCAGGTACTGGCGGTTGCCCGGCAGTTCCGCCACCTGCTGATTCAACTCGTAGAAAGGAATCTTGAGCACGTCGTTGTTGGTCAGGGTCAGTGGCGAGCGTTCTTCTTCAGACGGGTGGCGAACGTCGATAATCACGTCATCTACCGACGGCGTCTGGATCAACTCCACCTCTTCCGGCGTCTGGGTGCTGTCCAGGAGCTGGCTGACCATGGTGTCGGTGCGGTTAGCGATGGCATCGGCCAGGGCGGCCGGGTCCATGTTCGCCTCTTCTTCCTCCACGCGATGCAGCTTGGCACGGGTGACCGGCTTGCTGGAAATCACGCCGCAATACTCCGGCATGTTGCGGGCAAACGGCTCGGTACCGATGTCCTTGGCAATTCGAATGATTTCCTGCTTGTCCATGGCAATCAGCGGGCGCAGCACCACCTCATCACTGGCACGGTCCACCACATTCAGGTTGGTCAAGGTCTGGCTGGAGACCTGAGCCACCGCATCGCCCATCACCAGCCCCGAGGCGTTGTAATCCCGGGCGATCTCGGCTGCGGCCTTGAGCATCATCCGCTTGAGCACCACACCCCAGTGGCGATGGTTGACCGAGCGCATGATCTCAGCGACCACACCCTCAAACGGCACAGAAATAAACTTGACGTTGTGGGACGAACCATAACGCTCCCACAGATAGTGAGCCACCTGGCGCACGCCCACTTCATGGGCCGCACCGCCCAGATTAAAGAACAGATAATGACTGCGAATGCCGCGGCGCATCATCAGGTAGGCAGCCACCGACGAGTCGTAGCCGCCGGAAATCAGCGTCATCACCGTTTCCACCGTCCCCAGCGGATAACCGCCAAGACCCTCATGGCGACGATGGGCAATATGGTAGCTGTCGTCCTTTACCTCAATACGAACTTCCAAATCCGGTGATTTCAGATCTACGCCTTTGGCGTCGGAGCCCTGCAACAACGCCGCGCCCACTGAACGCTCAAGGTCAATGGAACGGAAATCATGATCGCCATGGCGGCGGGCGCGAACGGCAAACGTCTTGCCTTTCAGGCGTTCGGCATAGGCCTGCACCGCCTTTTCGCCCACATCGTCAAGATCGACAAACGGAAACACCCCGATCTCCTGAATGGTCGAGATGCCGGGAATGCGCACCAGCTCATCAATCACCGGGCCGGCAAGGCTGCGGCCATCGGGCACATCCACATCCACCCGGTCCCAGCTGCCATCCACACGGATCTCCGGATCCAGACGGGCCAGTAATTTACGGATATTCTGCCGCAACTGGCGCATCTGCTGCTGGCGAACGGGTTTACTCTTGATAGCCACTTCAGGGGCGGGACGAATCAGCAATTTCATAAAAAAAGACTTTGATCGGAATAACGTCGGGTGGCGTAAAAGCCGGAAAGGCCTTAGTGTACCCTTTCGCCAAACTGGCTCAAAATCCGTCATTGCCGAAACCATCAGGAGCTTCACCACCGATGACTGAAACCACCATGAATGCCCTGGTCTCCCCCGAGGGCAGCCTCGAGATCCTTTCCAACTACGAGGTAAACCGGCTCAAGGACAAGAGCGAGGGTGGTCTGTATCGCCTGTTCCGTCAGTGTGCACTGGCCGTGCTCAATACCGGCGTCGAAACCGACGACTGTAAGGAATTGATGGAAGCCCACGCCGACTTCGATGTACGGCTGGTGCCCCAGCCCCGGGGACTGAAACTGGAGCTGATCAATGCGCCCGGCCACGCCTTTGTGGACGGCGAAATGCTACGTGCCATCCGGGAGCACCTGTTTTCTGTACTGCGCGATATCGTTTACAGCCATTCCCTGCCCAACAGCGTGGCCGGCTTCCGCAAAGACAACCCCGAAGACCTCACCAACCTGGTGTTCCACATTCTGCGCAACGCCAGGGTACTGGAGGCGGGGCGTCAGCCAGACCTGGTGGTGTGCTGGGGCGGCCATTCCATCAGCCACGACGAATACCAGTACAGCAAGGATGTCGGGCACCAGTTGGGGCTGCGCGGCCTGAGTATCTGCACCGGTTGCGGCCCGGGCGCCATGAAAGGCCCGATGAAAGGCGCCACCATCGGCCACGCCAAGCAACGGGTGAAGAATGGCCGTTACATCGGCATTACTGAGCCGGGCATTATCGGTGCCGAGGCGCCGAACCCGATTGTAAACGAGCTGGTGATCATGCCGGATATCGAGAAGCGTCTCGAGGCCTTTGTTCGCTGTGGCCATGGTGTGATTGTATTCCCGGGCGGCGTAGGCACCGCAGAGGAGATTCTGTACCTGCTCGGCATTCTGCTGCACCCGGACAACGTTGACCTGCCTTTCCCGGTGGTGTTTACCGGCCGCCAGGAAAATGCCGAATACTTCGAAATGATCGACAAGTTTATCCGCAACGCCCTGGGCGATGAGGCTGCCAGCAAATACGAGATCATCATCGATGATCCGATACGGGTCGCCCAGACCATGAAGCAGGGCATGAAAGACGTGGAGACCTTCCGCCGTGCCATGCAGGATGCCTACTACTTCAACTGGATGCTGAAGATAGATCCGGTATTCCAGCTACCGTTCGAGCCGAACCATGACAACATGCGGGCCCTGGAACTGCATCGCGATCAACCGGTTCACCTGATTGCGGCGAATCTGCGCAAAGCGTTCAGCGGGATTGTGGCGGGTAACGTGAAGGAAAGCGGAATCCGGCAGGTGCAGGAGAAAGGGCCGTTTGAAATTGCCGGCGACCCGACGCTGATCAAGCCTCTGGAGGCCATGCTGGAGCAGTTCGTGGCGCAGAACCGGATGAAGCTACCCGGATCCTCAGCCTACCGTCCGAGCTATCGCATTGTCAGTGGTGCGGCCTGAGCCGCAACACTGACAAACACAACGTCTTACTTGCCGCCGTCGGCCGGCAGGCTGGCGTAGTAAGCTGCCAGGTTGGCAATGTCAGCATCGCTCAGGGCTGTGGCCTGACCCTGCATCACCGGAGCCTGTCCACCCTGACGCTGGCCTGCCTTGTACGCCTTCAGAGCTGCAACCAGGTACTGCTCTTTCTGGCCAGCCAGGTTCGGATAGATGGGCACCTGAGAGATACCGTTCTGGCCATGGCACGCGGCACAAACGGCGGCCTTGGCCTTACCAGCTTCGATGTCACCCGCGGCCATGGAAGCGACCGGTACCATCGCGCCAGCTGCGAACAGCCCCGCTACTGCAAGATGCTTCAGATTCATTGTGTTAACCCTCTCATCGTTTTAACGTTCACATTCCGGCATAAAACCGGTCAGTAACTCAGGTTTCACTTATAGCACACCCGCCCGTGAGCTCAAATGTGATAGATCAAGGACTTTCGTGCGACCATAGTCCTCTTTTACGCCTGAGCGTAGTAAACGACAGTACGAACAAACCACAAATACCCAATCAGAGATACCACCGGAGAACCAAGCCATGCCAGTTGAGGTACAGGAGCTCCCCTGCCGGGAAGGACACATCGGCCTGCTCACCCTGAACGAGCCGGGCACACTCAATGCCCTGACCGAGGAGATGGTCAACCAGGCGCAGCAGGCGCTGGCGCAATGGGCCGAGGATTCCCGTATCTGCCTGGTGGTTCTGCAGGGGGCGGGAGACCGGGCGTTTTGTGCCGGAGGCAACATCCGGGCCCTGTACCCGGCACTGACAGGCGATGGCGACAAAGCCGCGCCCGCGCGTTTCTTTGCGGCGGAATACCGTCTCGACTTTACCCTGCACCGGTTCCCCAAGCCGGTGGTGGGCATGGCCGGCGGCATAGTCATGGGCGGGGGCCTGGGCCTGCTGGCGGCCTGCCGTTACCGGTTAATCTACCCGAATGTCACCATGGCAATGCCCGAGATCAGCATCGGTCTATTCCCCGATGTGGGCGCAAGCTGGTTCCTGAACCGCCTCCCGGGACGGCTCGGATTGTTTATGGGTCTGACTGGCGCTCGACTGAATGTCGCCGACGCCTTGCGAGTGGGCCTGGCTGATATGGTGATCGAAGCAGACCAGAGCAGCGCCTTGCTTGAACGGCTACAGGAGGAACGCTGGAGCGGTGAAACCGCCGCCGACGACAACCGCCTGTTCCGCCTGCTGAACCAGCTGGAAGCGCTGGATTACCGCACGCTGGCTCCGGGGCACCTGGAACAGCACGAACAGACCATCGCACGCCTGAGTGCAGGCGATGAGCTACCGGCCATCGTTGAAAAACTGGGGAATTCGGAGAGTACCGACCCCTGGTGGCAGGCGTGCATCCATACCCTGAAGACCGGCTGCCCGGTCACCGCCTGGCTGATCTGGCACCAGATACAGAAAGGCCAGCAGATGTCGTTGAAAGATGTGTTCCGTATGGAGCTGGCCATGGCCGAAGAGTGCACCCGGAGACCCGATCTGGCCGAGGGCATTCGCGCCCTGCTGGTAGACAAGGACCGCGCCCCAGAGTGGTCTTACGCCTCGGTTGCCGAAGTGCCGCAAGAGGTGGTTGAACGGCATTTTCAGCCGGTGTGGGATGACACGACCGACCCAATGATGCTGGACAGCCTCTGAATCAGCGGGCGGCGCCCGCCTGCACCAGCAGCATTTCAAGATCCTGATTGTTGCTGGCGCGGGCAAGATCCAGAGCGGTGGTGCCATCCGCCCGGCGATAGTGCACATCGGCACCGGCCGCCAGCAGCATCTCGGCGGTCAGAAGGTCACCGCTGGCCACCACTTTCATCAACAGGGATTCGCCACCCTGGCTGACGTTCACGTTGGCGCCCGCCGCCAGCAAGGCCCGGACCACCGCAAGATGACCATTTTCAGCAGCCTGGATAACCGCGGTATTGCCGTCGGCACTGCGTGCATTCACCTCTGCGCCCGCAGCCAGTAACAACCGGACAATGCGGCGGTTACCGTTGGTGGCAGCCACCATAAGCGGGGTTTGCTCCGCTCCGGCCTGGGCATCCGGCCTTACCCCTTTGGACAGCAGCTCAAGTACCGCCCGATCCTCATTGGCGCGCACCGCAGCCATCAGTTCCTCCGGGCCGGCATCGGCCTCTCCGGTTTCAGGTGCTGACCCGGTTGTACTGCATCCGGCCAGCAGCGTCAGTGCCAGGAAAAATACCAGGTGGAAATAGCTGCTCGCGTCCCTGCCCATGTCGGAAGTCTCTTGTTTGCGTTTTGCAGCTATTCTGCTCAGCCAGTCACCGGAATTAAATCGAACCGGTCACAACTCCGTCTCGTTTTGCAGAAGTTCTCGAGCCAGCAACCGCAGCTGCGCCTCTGCATCGCGCTGGCCCCGGCACAGGCCGGCCTCCTGCAACTGCACCCAGGACCAGCCCTGCAATACCGCACGACACCAGAGCTTTGCCTCCGGATGGCTTTGAATTCGGTGAGCCATACCCTTGCAGGCAGAGAGCTCCTGCAAAACCGGCAAGGTTAGTTCAAAGCCGCGAAAGCCATACGCGAAGTTAGTCAGATCCCGGCGATCATCGTCGTCCAGCCACGCCGATGATGGCAAGGCATCGCAGATGGCCAGCAATAGTTCATGGTCCAGTTGGCACCAATGGCGGGACACCAGATGTTGCCAGTGTCGGGCGAACCGGCTGCTCAGCTGTTGCTGAAGCTGCTGCCCCGGCTCAGAGGTGCCCATCAGCATTTGCAGGGGAAACTCTCCGGTGGACGCCTCCTGGCTCAGCCCCATACGCACGATGCGCAGGCCACATCGGTGCCAGAACGCCAACAAACCCGGTTCGCCGCCAAAGCTGGTACCCAATGCATCCATCCCATCCTGAACACAGGCCTCACGGGCAGCCGCCACCAGCCGTTGGCCGACCCCAAGCCTGCGTGCCGATTCCGCCACCGCTACGCGGACCACTCGAAGGGTTTCCAGGGTAGCAGCGGCGGGGGCGCCGCCATGATTGGCCAGTGACTGGGCCAGCATATGGCCCCTGAGCCGTCGTTTTCCAGCGACCACCTCTTCAGCCAGATCAGGTGCCAGGCCACCTTCGGTGGATGCCCAGAGCAAGCCGATGGTCCGCCCCCCAACGCTGGCCCGCCAGGTCATCGCGGCGGGGTCATCCAGCCATTGCCGAAGATCGGCGGGCGTGGTCCGGTAATGGGCATTGACCAGCAGACCAAAGGCCTCCGCCAGGGTCTGTTCGCTGGCCGCGGCAGGTTGCCAGCGTTCAATGTGTACGTCGCCGGCGACGAACGGTTGCGGCTCCGGCGCGTCTGCCGATAACAGATACAGCTGGAAAACCAGTCGCTCCAGCGGGTCGCCCTGCGCCCAGCGAATGGGCTCGCGAACGCTGACGGCGCGCCAGTTCGGAGTTTCCTGCTCCAGAATCTGTCGAAAACGCAAGGCAAAGCCCCGGCCGGTACCTTCATAGCCATGCACCGTACTGGCAAACACCACCCTCGGCCAGCCCAGCAACACGGCTTTCAACCACTGGGCCGGCAAACCCGCCGCTTCATCGACCATGACCACTTCCGCCTCCGGCCGCTGCGACAGCAGTTCCTGTGGCGGCAGAAAGCAAAGTTCGTGACCGGACCGGGTGGTCAGATGGGTCGCCGTATCCAGTGCCAGAGCATCACCCAGTGCCTGCCGGGCGTGAGCGAACAGGGTAGCCACATTATCAGCCGAAGGTGCCGTTACCAGCACCCGTTTCCGGCCGGTTTCGAGCAAGCGGGCAGCAGCCATGCCAAGGGCCGACGATTTACCTCGGCCGCGATCGGCAGTAATCACCAGCGGCCGTCGGCGGCGGCCCTGGCCAGCGCGCACTATGTCGGCAACCAGCGTCTGCTGCTCGGCCGTCTGCCCGGGTTGAAAGCCCGCCCTGCCCGGCTCCGGCCGGTTAAGATCAGGCACGCTGGCATCTTCCGCCACAAGTCGAATGACATCGGGATCTTCGGCCAGTATCGCCGCCAACCGGGCAGCAAAGGGATGAGCACTCGTCCGATCCAGCCCGGTTCGGCCATAGTCCGGATCGTCAAAGTTCGACCACTTCGCCAGCGGGGGCATCAACCAGAACAGCAATCCACCGGCCCGCAATGTGCCGGACAGTGCCGCAAACGCGTCTGGAGACGTTCCCTCCCAGCCATCCCAGACCAGCACGGGCAGTTCCCGGCCCAGTACACGCCGGTAATCTTTAACACGCAGATGACCGAGCCCAGCCCTGGCCGCATCCTGCTCGCGCCCGACCCAAATACCTTCGGCGCTCGACAACGCCTGCAACAACCCGGCTACCCGGGCCACCGCAACCTGCCGCTCCCCCTCAACCAACACCATCCGGCGCTGGCCACTATCCGCCAGGGCTTGCTGGAACGCGCACCAGTCAGAGGCTGTTGTCTCGGTTTGATCACTCACGTTAATTCGGACCTGCTGGGCATAAGAATGTATCGGAGCCTGAGTTATGCCGGGATTATGCGGCAGCGCTATCCGCACTACCAGTTGCCCAGTACAATAGCGACCATGCCGAGCGAAACCCAAGCCCCCGACCACCTGTCCTTACCGGATTACCTGACCGACGAGCAGCGCGCCATCATCACCTCTGGCTACGAGCACGCGGTGATAACCGCCGTCGCGGGCAGTGGCAAAACCTCCACGCTGGCCTGGCGCATCCGCTACCTGCTGGCCCAGGGCCACGATCCGGACCGGATGCTGGTGCTGATGTTCAACCGCAGCGCCAAGGTGGATTTTGAGCGCAAGTTACAGTCCGTCTGCAATCAGAGCGGGCTGGCTCTGCCGGAAATCCGCACCTACCACGCCATGGGCCTGCGGCTGTATCGTCGGTTCGTCCGCGAAGGCTATCTGCCGGGCTTTTCGGAAAAGATCCTGACCGAACAGGAGATCGGCTTCCAGGCCTGGCTGCTGACCCGGCGGCTGGCACCGGAGGAACTGGCCGATGAAATCCGCCGCAACAAGAAGGATTTTGTCGAAACCGCCACCGGCTTTATCGACCGCGTCAAAACCGGGCTGGCACCCGCGGAGGTGGTGTTCGAGGAGCTGGGCTACTCCGACAAACACCGCTACCTGATTGACCTGTTCCATTCCTTCGAGCAGTGGCGTAAAAGCGAAAGCCGTATCAGCTACGCCGACATGCTGTATGAGCCGGTGATGGCCATCCATCAGAACCCGCCATTGCAGCGGCTGGTGGGTAACAAAATGGATCTGATCCTGGTGGACGAGTACCAGGACACCAACGAGATCCAGCACCTGCTGCTACGTTATGTGGCCGGTGACCGCGCCCGGGTAACCGTGGTCGGCGACCCGGATCAGACCATCTACGAATTCCGTGGTGCCCGGCCCGAGTTCATTCTGCGCAAGTTCAGTGATGAGTTTGAAAGCCCGCTGGAGCAGACCCTCAGCTACACCTTCCGTTACGGCCACCGGGTGGCACTGCTGGCCAACCATCTGATCTGCCACAACACCGGCCGCCGGGATGTGATGTGCCATTCCCACCCGGGCACCCCCGACACCGAAATCCATCTGCATCAGGCCGAAAACGATGGCAACCAGGTGCTGGCCATCCTGCAGGGACTGGCGCCGGAACAACAAAGCCAGAGCGCCATCCTGTTCCGGGTCTGGAGCCAGAGCGTGCCGATTGAACTGAAACTGCTGGCACGCCAGATTCCCTACCGGATCGACACCGGTAAGGGCGCGCTGTTCAGCCGCGAGGTTCAGGCGGTGCAGGCCCTGCTGCTAGTGGTTACCCGTCGGCTCGACAAGCTGGCAGAAAATGACCGACTGGACATTGCCCGCCAGATTCTGAGGTTCCCCCACGTAGGCCTGAAAGAACCGGAACTGGAAAACCTGGCCCGGTTCCTGGCGGCGTTCGACACCGGCTGGCACGAACGGCTGCTCAGTCTGGATTTCGACGCCCTGGCGCCCATGGCTGCCAGAAAGCTGAAAAAACTCGGTGAAGTCCTGCAGCAACTCGACCGTTACCAGGGGCCGGTGGCTGGCCTGATCACCGTCTATGCCGAGCACATGGATCTCTATGAGGGTATTCGCAGTCTCGCACTGACCCATGACAGTGCCGAGGAGCGGATTGATACCATTCAGGGTTTTCGCGACTACCTGAAAAGCCTGGAAGTCAATGCCGACGGAGCCCTGGACCACCTGAGCCTGCTGAAACAACAGGCCAGCGAACATCGGGACGAGGGTGTCCTGCTGTCCACCATTCACCGGACCAAGGGACTGGAATGGCCCGTGGTAATCATTCCCGGCCTGCAGGAGAAATATCTGCCCTACAGCCCGCGTCCCCAGGACGATGCCCGGGCCCTGCTGGAAAGCGAGCGCAGGCTGCTTTACGTGGGCATGACCCGCACCCGCCACCATCTGCACCTGATTACCCGGCCCACCCCGGCCAGCCCGCATCTGGCGGGCGACCAAGGTCCCAGTCGATTTGTTTCCGAACTGTGCTTTGGATTAGCCCAGGAACTCGGCTCCGCGCTGGATACCGGTACTGCCCCGACAGACCAGCCCCTTAGGCTGGATCACCCATTAACCCCCGTGAGTCTGCGATACGCTGAACGCGAGGGCGTTCAGCTGGAAAGCGAAGGAACGGTCAGCCCACACACGGCGGAACCAGTGTGGCATCAGCAGCGTCTGACCCATGCTATCTTTGGCACAGGTGAGGTTACCTCGGAAGATGAAAGCTCGTTCGAGGTCCGGTTTGGCAATGGCGACAGGCTGAATTTCAGTAAAAAAAGCGCGCACCTGTATTTCACGCCAGCGGGTGATTGATCTGTCGCCTGTGAAGGCTGCGTACAAATGCGAAGACGTCGAGAGATGCCAAATTTTGTGTTTTATGGCTTACTGGCCTAGATTTTCAGTAACGTGGTGTTTTACCGGAGTTTATCCGTCTTCAACGGAGACAGCTTCAGGACATAATAATCAGACAGGAGGTTCTGCATGAAACTCATGCGCCCGGTCGCTCTGGCCGCCCTTGCAACATCCCTTACGACGCCAGCCCTGGCGGAACGCCAGGAAACCATCTACATCAACCCGTTTGCCGGCTTCCAGCTCTTTGACGATAAACGGGACCTGAGTGAAACCGGCACCTTCGGTGTTGGTGTTGAGTACCGTTTCCGCCCTCACTGGTCAGTTGAGGCCCTGTACTCACGGGCCGACGCCGACCGCAAATATGTGTCTGGCGAATCCGATTTCGACGAAATCCGGGTAGACGGCACCTATTACTTCGCCGGCCCGGAAGCTGCCTGGAACCCTTACGTTTCTCTTGGTGCAGGCCATGCCGACTTCGGGCTGGGAGATTCCATTTCCTACCGCTCGGCAGGTACCGATCACGATGAAACCCGTGTCAATGTGGGTACCGGCTTCCGCTACAACGTCAGTGATGGCATCTCCATTCGTGGCGATCTGCGGGAATTCCATGGCATTGATGAAAGCACCTTCGACACCATGGTCTCGCTTGGCTTGAGCTGGGCCTTTACCCGCACGGTTTCTGCCCCGGCCCCGAAAGCCCCGGCCGATGCCGACAACGACGGCGTGCCCGATAATCGCGACCAGTGCCCGGGCACTCCGGCCGGGGCCAGCGTCGACAGCCGCGGCTGCGAACTGGACAGCGACAATGACGGCGTGGCGGACAGCCGCGACCAGTGTCCCAACACCCCAGCCGGGGCCGAGGTTAACAGTCGCGGCTGTGAGCTCGACAGCGACAACGATGGTGTGGTGAACAGCCAGGATCAATGCCCGGACACCACCGCGGGCGCCACGGTGGATGAAACCGGCTGTGAGGGCATTACTGAAACGGTGGAAACCATTGAACTGCGGGTTCAGTTCCCCACCAACAGCTCTGTTATCGACAACGCCTATGACAACGAAATTCGTCGCGTCGCCGATTTCATGGAGGAATACCCGGAAACCACCGTTGAGATCGCTGGCCATACCGACAGCGCCGGTGAAGCGGGCTACAACCAGTTTCTGTCCCAGCGCCGGGCAGAAGCGGTTGCCGGTCGACTGACCGGGCCTCTGGGTGTCGATCCGGACCGTGTCAGCGCGGTGGGCTATGGTGAAGCCGAGCCTGTTGCCACCAATGATACGCCGGCTGGCCGTGCCCAGAACCGTCGTGTTGAGGCACGCATCCAGGTTCGCCGTTAAGGCAATCCGGGCAACCTCGGTAAGGCGCCTTCGGGCGCCTTTCTTTTTGATTCCGCAGTCAGAAAGCGCTCAGGCTTTCAACCGCCCTCACGTTCCGCATCCAGTAGCAGGTTTCTTGGCGTCAGCTGACGATCACAGAAGGTGCCCAGTCGAACCCGGTAACCCTGTTCTTCCAGAAACACGGCGTAGTCCAGGACCAGCCAGAGTTCCAGGGGCCGCCGGAACAGGTGCCGCAGCAGTTCATGCCGGCGCACCTGACGATATCGTTCCTCACCGCGCGCCAGCCATTCTGTCCAGTCAACATCGGCGGGCAGAGTCAGTTGTTTCTTTGCCGCCGCCCAGCGACAGAAATCCTCGAAACGGCCATTATTGAGCCGCGCCGGGTGCGACGGTACCGGCAGGTAATGCCTGTTGCCGGTCAGCTCCCGCTGCAGCGCATCGAAACCCAGGCGCCAGGTACTGATGCGCGCGGTCTGCTCGCGCACTCTCTCCGGTGCCGTGACCGTTTCCTGGACTGCCAGTCGCAGATCGTTACGATCCACCGACAAGCACTGGCCGTATTCCCGGGTTTGCCGGGCTTGAAGCTGATACCGTTCACCCCCGGTCAGATGATAGCAGCAGGGTGACAGACTGAGCCGGGGCAAACCGGCCTGGGCACCAGATTGCATCAGCCGGCGGTGCAGATCGCCACAGGCGTGCAGCGCCACCCCATGGTGGCACTCAGGCAGTTTAAGCCCATCGACCATCACATCCTGATGAGACAAGCGAACCGGGTCGCCATAGTGCTCGGCCAGGCGGTTGCCATCGGTCACCAGTTCCGGATTCCATTCAAATCCGGTTACTTCCATCGCCCCCCGCCGGGCCAGGGTCCGGCCCAGGTGACCCTTGCCACAACACCAGTCCAGTACCGGATAGCCCAAGGGTGAAATTGCAGCGGCGAATGCGCCGGCCTGCTGTCGTTTTCGGCCAGGCATATCAACGGCGGCCACCTCCGCCAGTTCCGCCTGCCGGCCCTCGGCCTCGGTCGCCAGACGGGGTAAATCAAGCAGATCCCGGTACCGGGCCAGCGCCGGGACATGCCCGGCTAACAACGAGGACAGTTCCGGGAGCCGCTCCTCCCAGTCCTGACAGTCCTCCTCAGGAAGCGCCTCCAGCCAGCGCGCCAGGTCCGGATGCGCGTCGCGCCAGGCGGGGGCAGGTTCCATGAACGGGATGGGGCGCCAGAGTGGCTCCAGTTCCCGCAGCCAGTCATTCAAAGACTGCCAGCGCTGGTAAAAACAACCCGAGGCTTGGTGTAAACTCGCCGCCGGAGGTAATGTCATGAAACTGGCCTTTGTACTGGTTGAACCGAAAGTCCCGGAAAATGTCGGCGCCGCTGCGCGGGCCCTGTGCGATCTGCTTACCGGCTTTCCGATGGCGGTCAGCTATCCGTCCCTGAATCTGTCCCAGGCGGTCATGCTGTATGCCTGGGAGCTGTCCGGACTGGCGCGCCAGAGTGACAGCACGCCCGAGGTCGCCTCGGATGCCAGCCTCGGCGCCTTGCGACAACGCCTGGAAACACTGTTACCGGCGCTGGATGCCCCGGCCGACAGCAAGCTGTCGCAGTGGGTATTCCAGCGCCTGCCCATGCTTTCCGAACGGGACGTCGGCTTTGCTCACACCCTGTGCGGCAACCTCGAGCGCAAACTCTGAGTTTACTCCTGGAACCTCCCGGGCCGGAACGCATCCAGCGGCACGGCCGGTTCTTCACCGTCGATGACCTGGGCAATCAGCGAGGCGCTGCCCGCCGACAGGGTCCAGCCGAAGGTGCCGTGGCCGGTATTCAGGAACAGATTCCGGCGTGGCCCTCGGCCAATGATGGCCGGGCCATCCGGGGTCATGGGGCGGAAACCGGTCCAGGTTTCGGCAGCCTCAAGATCCGCGCAGCCGGGAAAGCGTGAACGCACAGATTTCTTGATGGTGGCGATGCGCGCCTCCGGAATGTCACGATTGAAGTCCGCCAGCTCAACAAAGCCCGTGGCCCGGAGCCGGTTGCCCAGTCGGGTCGACACTACTTTCAGGTTATCGTCGTGGATCGTGCTGGCCGGGGCCTTGTCCGGGTCGCTGAGGGGCACTGTCAGGCTGTAACCCTTGATCGGATAGATCGGTAGCTCCAGCCCCAGGGGCCGAACCAGCTGCGGTGACCAGCATCCGGCACAAACCACCACCGCATCCGCTTCCAGGTTTACTAACTCGCCGCTGCGGGTTCGATACTCGATCCCGTTCACCTTCTCGTCATCAAACAACAGCCGCTCAACCTCGACACCATAGTGGAAGGTTGCCCCTTGTTGTTCACACACCTGCGCCAGTGCCCGAGAAAACAGGTGACAGTCGCCGGTGCCGTCCGTGTCATAGCTGATGGCACCATAAAGGGGCCCGTCTCCGGTCATACCCGGCTCCGCGGTTCGAACCTGCTCGGGCGTGAGCAGCTGCGAAGCGATGCCCAGCTCATTCAGCAGGTCGTGAATCTCACGATAATCATCCATGGCCTCAGGGGTGCTGGCCAGGTGCAGCAGGCCCTTGTGGTCGCCATCAAAGCTCAGGTCATGCTCCTGTTCCAGGGCCAGAAAGCGCTCCCGACTGTGGATACCCAGACGCAGCATGGCCCGTTTGTTCAGGCCAAACAGTCCCGGGCTCCAGGCATAGCGCAGGGTGGCAAACATAAACTTGATGGCTTCTACCGAAGGCGGCACCCGCAGCTTGAGCGGGCCGTCGGTTTTGAACAGCCAAGGCAGTGCCTTGAAGACCATGGAGGGATCAGCCCAGGGGTAAACCACACCGTAAGACCGCTGGGCGGCGTTGCCTTTGCTGGTCTCGTTACCAGCAAGGTCGTGTCGCTCCAGCAGGGTCACCTGGTGCCCCCGGCGAATCAGTTCTCTGGCGGTGGTAACACCCACCACGCCACCACCTACCACTGCGATGTGCATAATACCTCCATTAGCTGACACCATTCGCTGCCAGCAGCTGACGATAGTCTTCCAGTACATCCGGATGTTCGGCCGGGTAGTCCGGCGCAAGCTGTTTCAGCACCTCGGCCAGCAGTGCCGCCACAATCGCCCGGGCCTGGGGCTTGCGGTCGCCGGGCACAATGAACCAGGGGGCTTCCTCGGTGTGGGTCTGAGCCAGGGCTTCCTCGGCGAAGGCCTGATAACGGGTGCGCTGTTTCCAGCCCTCGATGTCCGAGCGGTCAAACTTCCAGCGCTTCCTGGGCTTGTCCAGACGTTTGAGCAATCGCTGTTTATGCTCATCCTCGGAGAGATTGAGCCAGATTTTTACGACACAGGTGCCTTCGCTGACCAGGTGACGCTCAAAATGTCGTATCGCCTCGAACCGGGCCGGCCAGTGATAGGTTTCGGCATCACGCACGGGCCATACCCGCTCCCCGATCACGGCCTCATGATGACTACGGTTGAAGGCCACCATCTGGCCATAGGCGGGGAGATAGGGCGTCACCCGCCAGAGAAAATCATGCGCTGCTTCCGTTTCATTGGGTCGCCCGAATGACCAGGCATGAAAGCCGGCCGGGTCAGCATAGGTGGCCAGCGTCCGGATCAGGCTGTCCTTGCCGCTGGTGTCCGGGCCATGGATGACGACCAGCAATGCCCGCTTACGATTCGCCCACAACCGCCTCTGGTACTCTCCGATGTCCTCCAGACTGGCTTCAAGCGCAGGTAGCTTGTCTTCGCCCTCGTACAGAGAGGGATAGCCTTCGAGAGCCGGCTTGTCGGGATTCAGGAACCAGGAACGGGCAAACGCCGTATACTTCATCAAGGAAACTCCCTATCGCCACGATGCAGGTCAGTAATCGTACAAAGTGATAAACTTGTGTGATTCGCTTCTCAGAATAGCATCCACACACCGACCCTGATGGAGTCTAGTACCCCGGCATGAGCAAGAAACGTCGTGAGATTCCCGTATTCGATCACCCGATCATCGAGACCCACTGCCATCTGGACTACCTGAAAGACCGGCCGTTGTCCGATACCCTGGAGCAAAGCCAGCGGGTCAACATCGAAAAGGTGATCACCATTGCCGTGTCACCTGAGAACCTGGCGGCAGTGCGCGAGCTGGCTGGTTCGGCTGACTGGGTGTTTGGTACCCAGGGCATTCATCCCCATGAAGCGGAAACCTACACCGATGAGGTGGAGGCGGAGATTCGCCAGCATGCCACCGACGACAAGATCGTGGCCGTCGGCGAGATCGGGTTGGACTATTTCTACGACAATGCCGATCGCGCCGTGCAGCGGGACGTGTTTCGCCGGCAGCTGCAGATTGCCTGCGACAGCGACCGCCCGGTGGTAATTCACAGCCGCGACGCCGATGACGACACCATCGCGATTCTGAAAGAGTTCGAGCATTCGCTGGAGCGCCGGGGCGTTATTCACAGCTTCACCTCCGGGCCCGGGCTGGCACAATACGCCATCGACCAGGGCTGGTGCCTGGGCTTCAACGGCATCACCACTTTCAATAAGGCCGAGAACGTGCGCGATATCGTACGCATGACGCCCATCGAACAGATCCTGCTGGAAACCGATGCCCCGTTCCTGACACCCGTACCCTATCGCGGCCGCGAAAACGCACCGTTTTACCTGCCGTTCGTGGCCGAGAAAATTGCCGACGTGAAGGAGTTGCCGATGGATCAGGTATTAAGTCAGACCTATCAAAACAGCCTGAGAACGTTTTTCCCCCATCAATGATCAAGCGCATTCCTGTCTCCGCCCTGAAGGTCGGCATGTACATCACCGACCTGAACAACGACTGGATCCCCCATAACACCCAGCGCAAGCAAGGGGTGATAAAGCGGGAAGAGACCATTGAAAAAATCCGCAGGATGGGCGTGCAATATATCTACATTGATGTCACCCGTGGCGCCGACTGCCAGGATTCCGAGCCGGCGGCGCATGTGGATCAGCGCAATGAAACGGCCCTGCAGAACGCCGGAGCCCTGAAGCCGGGATACACCCCGAAGGCCCCTCTGGCAGAAGAAATAGTTATTGCTCAACAGGTGCACAGCCAGGCCCAAAGCCTGGTGGGCAGTTTCATGAACAACGTCAAGATTGGTGGTGCAATTGATGTGGCCCCGATTCACCAGCTCGCAGACGAGCTGCAAAATTCGGTACTACGCAATGCCAATGCCCTGAGTTGCCTGGGACGGATCCGCGAGAAAGACAATTACCTGTTGGAACACTCAGTCAATCTGAGCGTATTGATGTCACTGTTCGGACATTACCGGAAACTCTCTCAGGATGTTCTGCACCAGACCATCGTAGGCGCTTTGTTGCACGACATCGGAAAAATTCTTACGCCCGATGAGGTTCTGCACAAACCTGGCCGACTGACGGCGGAAGAATTCGAGGTCATGAAGCTGCACGCCCGCCATTCCCGTGACATTCTTGCCAGCACCGAAGGCATCGGCGAGATCACCGTGATAACCGCCGCCCAACATCATGAGAAACTGGACGGCAGCGGCTATCCAGAAGGTCTCAAAGGCGACGAAATCACCGAGTACGGACGCATGGTTGCCATCACTGATGTTTACGACGCTATCACTGCTGACCGGGTTTACCACAAAGGCCTGACGCCGACTCAAGGGCTGAAGAAACTGCTGGAGTGGTCCGGGGATCATCTGGACCCGACGCTGGTGAAACAGTTTATCCGTTGCGTTGGGCTGTACCCGATAGGTTCATTGGTCTTACTTGAAAGCGGCAAGCTGGGCGTGGTCATCGAAACGAATGAATCTGACCAGAGATTGCCCGTGGTGCGCGTTATGTACAATACGAAGTTCCGAATGCCTGTAACCTTGCATACCATCGATCTGTCTCGCCCCGGCAACCAGGACCGGATCGTTCGGGCGGTCGATCCAGACGACTACAAACTCGATATCCGGAAGTTTCTGGTCTGACACTCTGAAAGCTGCCCGGGCTCTGCTAGGCTTGTGTTAAAGCCCCATCCATAAAAAAGATAACCCATCATGCTGTCATCGGTTTTCCAGGTTCTGGGCGGTCTGGCCCTGTTTCTCCTGGCTATGGAGATGATGACCAACGGTCTGAAAAACGCCGCCGGCCATCATCTGCGCCATATGCTGGGACACTGGACCAGAACTCCGCTACGCGGTCTGTTTGCCGGCTTTGTCATTACCGGAATCGTGCAGCATTCAGGCGCGGTTACCGTGGCAACCATTGGCTTTGTGAATGCCGGCCTGATGACCCTGGCCCAGTCCCTGGGCGTCGTTTTCGGCTCCAACATCGGCACCACCATGACCGGCTGGCTGGTCAGCC
Organism: Marinobacter sp. EVN1; assembly: GCF_000475375.1. Lineage (NCBI taxonomy): Bacteria > Pseudomonadati > Pseudomonadota > Gammaproteobacteria > Pseudomonadales > Marinobacteraceae > Marinobacter > Marinobacter sp. EVN1. Next base: position 66,467 of record NZ_AXCB01000045.1, on the reverse strand, counting down.
TGATTGGCTTCGGCTTCAAGATTGAAGCCATGGCGCTGCCACTGCTGGCAGCCGGGGTGGGCTTCAAGCTGATCAGCCGCAACCCGAGAAACCAGTTTCTGGGGGAAGCACTGGCAGGTTTTGCGCTGTTTTTCCTGGGGCTGTCGATTCTCAAAACCGCATTGGAATCGTCAGCCCTCGGCTTCCAGAACGGTAACCTGATCAGCGCCGATTACGGCCTGCCGGCCTTCATGCTGATTGGCCTATTGGCCACGGTTCTAACCCAGTCCTCCAGCGCCGCGCTGGCCATCGTGCTCACCGCCGCGGCCGGCGGCCTGATTCCGCTCGATAATGCTGCGGCGGCGGTGATTGGCGCCAATCTGGGTTCCACGTCGACCGCCGCGCTGTCGGCTCTGAAAGCCACGGCAAACGCCCGCCGGCTGGCCACCGGCCACATCCTGTTCAACCTGGTCACCGGCGTCATCGCCCTGCTGGTACTGCCGGCCATGCTCTGGCTGGTGAATACCCTGACCGACTGGCTGGATCTGGAAGCCAACCCGGCGGTTTCGCTGGCCCTGTTCCATACCCTGTTTAACGTTCTGGGTGCCGCGATCATGCTGCCCTTCACCCTGCCATTCGCCCGTTTTCTGGGCCGGCTATTCCGCAGCAAGGAAGAAGACAACGCCGAACCGCGATATCTCGATGACACCCTGGTGACGACACCAGAACTGGCCATCGGCGCCGTGGATCAGGAGATGAAGCGGTTGATTGGCCACAGCCGGGGGTTGCTGCGGGTATGCCTGGACCGGGAAAGCCTGGAGGAATCCGATGTCCGCCCGAAGGCCGATGCCGTGCGTAACCTGAATCTGGCCATCACCGACTACATCGGGCGCCTGAGAGCTGAGAAAATGCATCCGTCGGTGGTAGATGCCCTGACGCTGAGCATTCGCACCTGTCGTTACCTGGCTGAAGCCACCGAGCTGACCCTGCATCTGGTTCGACTTCGGGCGCTGGCCCGGCGCACGGATTTCGAGACTCTGGAGTCGGTTTTCAACCGCTATTTTGAGGTTATTCGGGCGCTGGTGGCCTCAGAAACGCCCGTACCGGAGCAGCTACAGGAAGCCGAAACCGTCTACCATCAGCTGAAAGCAGCCACCCTGCAGAAGATGATCCGGCGGGAATTCAGTTCCAGCCTGGGGGCCCAGGTTCTGGATGAGCTCAGCGCCGTGCGCCGGCTCACCGATCAGTGGAGCAAGGCGCTGTATTGGCAGGACGGCGTGGGGCTACTCAACCAAAGCCATGATCAGGCATCGGCATCCTGAAAACAGTAATAGCGGTTCTTGCCTTCACGCTTGGCCCGATACATGGCCTGGTCAGCCTGGCGAAGCAGCTGATCTCCGTCTATTTCCTCGCCTTGAGGGTACAGGGTGTACCCCATACTCGCAGACACTTCAACGCTGTGATTGGCCACCCACACCGGTTCGGCAATGACCGTTAGCAAACGCGAGAGCAATATATCCAGGGTAACCGCGTCCGGGACATTGACGATGATGGCGGCGAACTCGTCGCCGCCCAATCGTGCCAGACTGTCCTCCTCCCGGAGGGTCGCACGCATGCGCCGGGCCACTTCCACCAGCAAGCCATCACCGGCATCGTGACCAAAGGCATCATTCACCGGTTTGAACTGGTCCAGATCGATGTAGACAACCGCCAACCGGTAATTCTGCCGACGGGCCTGGGCCATGGACTGGTGCAGACGATCCGAGAACAGTACCCGGTTCGGTAAATTGGTCAGGGCGTCGTAGTGGGCCATGATCCGGAGCTGCTTCTCGATCTCTTTCTGCCTTGTGATGTCACTGAAGACACCCACAAAATGGGACAGTTCGCCCTGCTCGTCCAGCACACTGCTCAGACTCAGGTTCAAGACAATGGCCTGGCCGTCCTGATGCCGGGCTGCAAACTCTCCGCTCCACACTCCATGCCTGCTGGCGGCCACCAGTATGGCACTGCCTTCATCTACCGGCATGGGCGGCAGGCTGCCAATAGCAGACTTGTGATCCCGCCCGGTGATCTGGGTGTAGGCCTCGTTGATGTCCATCACCACGCCGTGGGCATCGGTGATAAAAATCGCTTCCCGGGCATTCTTGAACACTCTTAACGCCAACCGCTGCTGTTCCTCAGCCTGCTTTCTGCGCGTGATGTCATGCCAGGAACAGAGTACCGAAGGGATGTCGCTGCCGTGTTCATAAACCGGGGCCAGGGTCATGGCCACCCACACCCGTTCCCCGTTCGAACGCACAAACAGCCATTCCGTCTGGGACACCTCTCCAGCCGTCACCCGGGTAAAGAGCGCCTCGGATTTCTGTGACGACGGAGCTCCATCCGGCTGGCTATGAGGTGAGAAGGCCGCCAGAGACTTGCCCAACAACGAAGCTTCGGAGGTATAGCCAACCAGATCCACGGCCGCCCGGTTGCAGTCCACCAGTTCACCATTGCGGATCATCAGCATCGGCTGGGGCCAACTGGCAATCAGTGTGCGCAGCCTGCGCTCTTCAGAGGCCAGCTGCTTTTTCTTGCGGCCGAGCCAGAGACTCATAATTACCAGCAGTACAAACAGCACAGCAACGGTAATCACCCAGTTACGGTATTGGTGGAGTATGTCGACCCAGGTTACCCTCGGCACCTGATCGTACGGCGGCATCCGCAGGCTTCGGCTCAGCATTTCGACCGACTGGTAATCTGCAGGCGGCGAAAACCCGGCCAGACCCGCCGCCTGCGCCGCCGCATGCTCTGGCTCCAGAGCAAACAGGGCGGAAGCAACCCGGCGTACCGTCCTGCTGTCGACATGGGGCAGAGAAACCAGAGGCCACTCCGGGTACAGCCGGGTGGACAGGACGAACGGATAGCCCCGCAGCTGCTGCGGATTGATGATTTTCAGTTCGCCGGCAAGGTTCGGGTTCTCGCTCAGCAGTTCTTCATAGATACCGGTACGGATGAATCCGACATCGGTATCGCCCGACAGCACCGAGCGGATTACCCTGTCGTGATTGCCCAGAAACACCATCCGGTTGTGGCGGCGGACATCCACGCCCGCATTGACCAGCTCCAGCGCCTGGGCCTGATAACCTCCCAGATACGTCAGCCCCGGCGTAGCAATACTCTTTTTCTCAAGGTCTTGCAGGCGGTTGATATCCTCCCGTTCGGCACGGGCAATGATTACCCCGCCGATACTGCCCGTGGTTTCGCCCTGCCAGTTTCGCCCCAGGGTTGCGAGTGCGCCGGTCAGGCTGCGTTCACTGCGAATCACCAGAAAATGGCTGGGATTGGTGAGGAAGAAATCGATCTGGTTGGCGGCCAGGGCCCGGTTCATATCATCCTGATTGAACACCCTCAGGTTCACCGGCAGGCCGGTTTCCAGGGTCAAGTAGTCGGCCAGGGGCTGATAACGTTCATTGATCACATTATCTGGCCGGTAGGCAAAAACGCCGAGCGTTACCGAGTCCCCGGCTGCCACCGGTGCAGGCACGCTGGCAGCAACCAGCAACAGCCAAACCAGGCAGTGGGAAAGCAAAGCCTTTATCATGGCAGGCTCCGTGGCAGGAAAGCCGGATCGGTCAGGTGCTCATATTGCAGGGGCTTATCCATCAGGCCCTCACGAACCATGATATTTTCCAGGGTCTTCGCCACCACTTCCAGCCGACCGTTGTGCGTGAGGTACCGGTGATTGGCCGAAAGTTCCGGCAACATCACGGTTGCCAGGGACTGGCGCACCATATCCGGTGACACCTCCTGGCGTGTGGCTACCCGATAGACCGCATCGTGCATGTTGCGAACCAGATGCTGCAGGCCAAGAAAATGTCCTTTCACCAGATCCCGTACCGCAGCTGGCTGCCGACTGGCCGCAGCATCCGTGACCACCAGCAGATCGAAGATGGTTTCCGGCAGTTGGCTGCTGTCAAACAGACGTACCGCACCTTCGGCCACCAGCCGGGAGGCCTCCGGTTCGTAGCTGATGGAAGCATCGATATCACCACGCTGCCAGGCCCGGGTATGTTCGTTGACCGGTATGTCCACCACCGATATGTCGTTGCTGGTCAGGCCCGCGCGTTCCAGCACCGAGAACAGCAGGATGCCGGACACGCCACCGAGTTCCACGGCCACCCGCCGGCCCCTCAACCCCGAAAGACCGGTGATTTCGGGCCGAACCAGCAGCACGTCCGCGCCTACGGAGACATTGGTGACGGCTACAGCCTTCACCGGTACACCTGCGGCAAGAACTCTCAGGGTTTCATCCAGGGTCAGGGCTGCGGCGTCCAGGTTGCCAGAAATCAGTCCAGTGATGGAATCACTGGCTGCCCGGCCTTTTACCAGTTGCACCGTTTCCGGCAGCCAACCAAATTCTTCTGCGAGGTACAGGGGTTCGTAACCAATCCAGGGGTGGATACCGGTTCTCAGGGGTTCAGACCGGGAGCAACCGCTCATGCCCGCGGCAACAGCGGCAGCTATCGTCAGTTGCAGAAATTGACGGCGGTGCATCCAGAGGCTCCGGGGACGATATGGTTATTCTTTGCATACTAATCCGTAGCCACTATAGCCGTAAATCTGACCAAAGCATTGCACCGGGTCAAATTGAGCAAAATCAACCTATCCCAGCGACAGAAAAACGCCCATCAGCACCGGTGAAAGGAAGGACAGCAGAAATCCGGAGGCGATAGCCACCGGCACACAGGCCAGGCCGCCACTGCTGCGAATGACCGGCAGCGTGAAATCCATGGCGGTGGCTCCGCCGTAGCCGATGGCCATGGCTGGCCGGGCATGGATCACTAGCGGAATCAGGGCCAGAGCAATAATTTCCCGCAGCACATCGTTCAGGAAAGCGACACCGCCCCAGGCGGGTCCCAAGGCATCACCAATGACAATGCCTGAGAGTGAATACCAACCAAACCCGGAGGCCAGGGCCAAAGACTGATGCCAGGGGATATCCAGTACCGGCACCAGAGCCAGCCCCGCCACCAGGGAGCTAACCACCAGGGCCAGTGCAATCCCCAGCCCCTGGCGGTTCATCAGCAGTTTGCGCAATGACAGGCCGGCATTGCGTAACTGAAGCCCTATAAGGAACAGCAACAACATCAGCGCCCAGGTGGCCACATCGTCCACCATCGGCAGATCCGGGAACAGGAAATACCCGAGCAGAGCACCGACAAGCACGGACAAAAGCGGTTTGAGGCCTGCCAGAAACAGGCGGCCATAACCGGGCCTGGAACCGGTTTCAGCCGCCTCCGTGTGCATGGGCTGCCAACGGTGAAACAGCCAAAGGCCCGCCATGTTCGCCACCAACAAGACCAGCACCAGCCCCGCCACCTGGGCGGCCATGGTACCCAGCTGACCCAGCAGCCCTTCCATCTGCCCCAGCCCCAATCCCAGCAGAGCCAGAATGAAATACACCAGGGCCTCCACCGAATAGTGAATCACGGTCATCAGCTGGCGATTGGAGAGGGCAATGGCAAAGCCCAGAAACAACGGAGCCAGTATCAGGAGCGCACCGGTCAGCATGACAACCTCGAATGAATACAGGGATAAAGTGTAGGACAGTTGCGGTGAAAATCAGGGGCGTTCAGTGCAGGCGCTCGCCGGAGCGGTCCTGTACCAGCACCCAGGGGGCAATGACGACCGCCCAGAGTTCGGCGTTGCGATCATACCAGGCGCGCGCGAGGTCCGGTGCCACCTCGCCCACCTGCCCTCCGGACATCCAGTGCTCGAACTGGGCCTTGTTGTCCGCCGCCAACTGGGCCGCCACATTCAGCAGGTCCAGCTCTGGCGCCACTCGCACTACCTGGCCCCGGGCATAATAGGTTTGCAGCTCATGCCAGTGAATGCGGGAGGTCTCCAGGTTGAGCTTGGCCTTGATTTCTTCCGGCGACTGGGGGGATGACATGACAACCTCGGTGATCAGTTCATTTGCGGGGCGCCAGCCTACCCTAAAACCGATGACGACGCACCCGGTTCAACGCTCCGGGTTGTCGGCCACCAGGCGCCGGATATCATCGGCCAGAGTCATGGGATCAAAGGGTTTCGGAATGACACCGATGGCGCCCAGCAACCGGTATTCCTCAATTTCCGAGGGCTGTAAACGAGCGGTCATAAAGATAACCGGAATATTCAGCCCCTCCGGGCGCTGCTGCAAGGCTTTCAGAGTCTGAGGCCCATCCATACCCGGCATCATCACATCCAGTAAAACCAGATCCGGTCCAAATTCCTCAATGCGTGATAGGGCTTCCTGACCGGAGGCACACAGGCAGACATCGAAGCCGCCCACATCCACCAGTGCCAGCTCAGCCACACTGCGAATGTCCTCATCATCCTCAACGTAAAGCACGCGATCAACTTGTTGGCTCACGAGGGCTTTAACTCCTTTGGTTCAGTCTCATCCAGGCCCAGCCGTCGCAGTAAACGCTGGCATTCTTCGCCGGATTTCGCACCTGCCGCTTCCAGAGAGGCCGCCCTCATCACCAGTCGGTCTTCACGGGTACAGTCAGAACCAAGCGAATGCACTGCCCCAATCAACTCCCTCAAACCGAGTGGCAGATGCCAGTGAATTTTCAGTCGGTTTCCAAACGGTGCGGACCATTCCCGAAACAGGGCTTCAAACGCGGCCTCCTCGACTTCGCCACCCAGCGCCACGTATTCATCCAGCACTTTGACCAGGGCCATCTCACCAAGGCGACTGAGCAGGCCAGCCTGCTGGAACAGCACCGGCTGCTTTTTGAGTCTCAGCGCCAGAGCCTGGGCGGATTTTGCGACACTGAGCGCCTGGCCGTAATAGACGCCAACCCGAGCGCGCAACGGCGGATGCTGGATATTGCGCGAAACATCCAGAGACAATGCCAGCGCCTGGTTTAACGCCATCGCAACCCCGATCGAACTGATCGCGTCCCGGACTGTATCCAGAGGTTCACCCGTACGGCGAAAGGAGGTGCTGTTGGCCACATCCAGCAGGCGCAGCGTCAGCGCTGGGTGATCCCGCCACCGTTCTGCAAGTTGCGAAGCAGAAAGCTCGTCCTGACGCCGGTATAAATCCAGAATCTCAGCAGCATCCAGATCGGACGGCAACTGCGTAATGTTCTCCAGCGCATCGGCCAGATAACTCGAGATCGAAGGCAGCTTCGCAGGAGTATCGGACAGGAGATCGGTGAGTTTCTTATGCAGGACACGAACGTCCAGAGGCTTGGTGATATAGCCATTGATGCCGTAATGGGCGGCCTTCAAAACGGAGTCCCGATCGGCCCGGGCCGAGACGATCACAACGGGCATGGTCGCTTTAGCCGAACGCACCCTGCGAACCAGCTCCAGCCCCGAGCCATCTGGCAGGTTCCAGTCCGCAATAATCAGATCGAAATCGTCATCGTCAACAAACCGGAAGGCCTCGGACAGCCGGCTCGCCACCGTCACCCGCATGCCCGGACGGAGCCCCGCCACTACTGTCTCCAGCAGTTCCGAAAAGAGATCATCGTCTTCAAGCACCAATGCTTTCAAGGCATTCTCCGCAACATGATTGACCTACGCGTTATCTGTATACAACGTAACGCCATTGCGGCCGTTTCGTTTCCGCTCATAGAGTGCCTTGTCAGCCGCCTCGATGATTTGATCACCGGCAGAAAAATCATTGATTTTTGCGACCCCTGCGCTGAACGTCACGTGAAACACCTCTTCTTCACTGGAAAACTCCAGTTCAGAAAAACTCTCAAGAATACCGGACATCAGTCGCAAGGCTGCTGACGGCTCACAATGCGGCAGTACCACGAGAAATTCTTCACCACCGTAGCGACCGATGGCATCAGATTCCCTCAGCCGGTTGCGCAAAAGATTGGCCAGAGTCCGGATGACAACATCACCCTGTGCATGCCCCCAGGTGTCATTTACCTGCTTGAAATGATCAATGTCGAGCAGAACCGCAACAGAACTGTAATCGCCCCGGGTGCAACGCTGACGCTCCCTTTCCACTTCCTGTTTGATTACCGAGTGTTTCAGCAGTCGCGTCAGACTATCGCGGTTCATCAGCTCAGACAGCTGCCGAGCCCGATGACAGCGCATCTGCACCGCACGAATCAGGTAGTCTTCCGAAATCGGCTTTACCAGGAACTCATCGGCACCGCCCGACAGTGCACGAAGCTGGCGCTCCGGATCATCTTCGGAAGACAAGTAAACAATCGGCAGGCTCAACCAGCGGGCATGGAAGCGGATCATCCGAGCCAGAATGACGCCAGAATGCGCGCCAAGCTCGATATCCATCAGCAACAACTCAGGCTCGAACGCATAGAGTTCTGACAGCAGCGTCAAAGGGTCCGATACGGCATGAGCCTCAATACCGGCAGACTTGAGCACCAGGCAATAGTGCTCGGCCAGTTCCCGGTCGTCGTCGACGATCATCACGCGGCCTTTGGTGCCGGCGGCCAGTTCCTGAACCAGGGTTTCCAGCCGCTCCACCAGCTCGGGCAAATCCACCGGCGCCGACATGAACGCACGTGCCCCGTGCTGGGCAACGTGATAGCGACGATCGAAGTTTTCAGCCTGTCCGATGCAAACAACCGGCACCGGTGGCTGATAGGCGCCGCGGGGGTGGGCCTCCAACCAACGAGCCACACCTTCAATACTGGCATCGCTGCAGAGCACGGCTGCTGCGTTACAGGGGTCAGCGCTCGAAGCTAGCAGCACGCCTTCCCGGCTCTCTATCGTCTCAACGGAAAACCCGTATTTCTGCAATTCATCCGGCAAAGACGCCAATTGATCCGTGGCATCAAGGACCACGATCAGCCGAACCTGCATGCCATGGGAAATCAGCTCTTCATCAGGTTGCACCGATCGCTCCCGCTCCGTGGACAACGGGTTATCCAGATCGGCGATGCCAATCAGGAGCTCGAGCTGGTCGGCGATGTTTTCATCAACGGGAAGAAAATCGAACTGGCCGTCAGATTCCGCCGCCAACGCTTTCTGCTCTCGCTTGAGACGTTTTTCGAGATCTCGTGCAAATTCTCCAAGGGACGGGAAACCAAACGTGCCCCCAGATCCCGCCAACTTATGAAGTCTCTGACGACAGTCATTAAGTGCCAGTTCATCGACATGACCTTTCCTAACCTGGTCAGCAAAGTCTGAAAGGTACGCCAACTCGCCCCTCAAACGCTCGATAAAACGCAGTCTCAGAACGTTCAGGCGATCACTGATGTAATCTTGCTGCTGGTTATCCAAAAAAACTCCCCGAATCCTGGTTTTTCCGACTCTGGAAATACTCTAAGCTCTATGTAACCACGTTTTTCCGCTCTCGACCACGCCACTAAGGATTACCGTTGAGATCCCCATCGTTAGGTATACGTGTCACCCTGATCACGATCTCCAGCAGTATTGCGACCATGGCAGCCGTGTTGTTTTTTGCCTATAACGGACTGGTGCGGGATTTCGAGAACGTTCTGACCCAACGGCAGTTGCTGGAAACTGACTCGGCTACCCGAGTTGTGGACCAACAACTTCAGATTCGCCTGGAGGCCCTGAAGGCCTTCTCGGCTTTTCTCACGGACGGCGACAACCTGCGCCCTCTGCCTGAGTTGAAAGAGCTTCTCGGCCGCCAGCCCAGTCTTGAACGTTATTTCGAAGGCGGCCTGCTCATTTTTGATGACAAGGGTGTCGCCATTGCAGAGAACCGGTTTGTGCCCAGACGAATCGGCACCAACTACTCAGACCGCCCGCATTTCCGGGAAGCCCTGACCAGCCGGCAAGCGGTGATCAGCCGTCCCATTATCGGCCGCACCACCGGATTGCCACTGCTGTCTTTTCTGTCTCCCATTGTCAGTGACGACGGCGATTTGCTGGGCTTGGCGGGCGGCAGCATCAACCTGGCTGAATCCGGCATCATTCCCGACTCCTTGAGTGAAAAAAGCAACGCCATCTTCAAGGTGCTCGATACCGGGCATTTCACTCAGGTGGATTCGCTGACCCCCGGCGCTCCGATGCCTGAGCTACCCCCACCCGGCGAGAACCTGATTATCGACGCAGCGCTGTCTGGCGTCACATCGGGTGTCGTGACCGACAAATCCGGTAAACGCTGGATTTATGCGACCCGTCATCTGGAGCGTGTCGGCTGGTTGTTTCTGCGCGCAGAGCCCTATGAAGGCGTGACCGGCCCGGCCAGGGCCTCATTTGAAAACTTTCTGCTGCTCAGCGTACTGGCTGCACTGATTCTGGCCACCGCAGCCTGGCTACTCGGGCGCACTGCCACCCGGCCCCTGGAACACATGTCCACGCGGATAAGGGCCATGGTGGATGGCGCATCGGATACCCGCCGCTTGAAGCCCAAGGGGCCACCGGAAACCCGCAATCTCGCGCTGGCCTTCAACCGGCTGATGGAGGAACGGGAAGCTCTGGACCAGATGAAAGACCAGTTTGTGGCCACCGTGAGTCATGAATTGAGAACGCCTCTGACCTCAATCAACGGCTCTTTGAAACTGCTGGACCGGGAGGCGGCCGGCGAGCTTCCGGAAAAGGCCCGGAAAATGGTGCAAGTAGCGCTGCGCAACGGCGAACAACTGCAGCTGCTGATTTCAGATCTGCTGGATTTCAATAAAGCCATCGCCGGAAAAATGATGTTGCAGATTGGCACAATCCAGGTCAGTGAAGCCCTGGAGCAGGCCATCGAAGGCAATCGCTCAATGGCCACCCATTATGGTGTCTCTTTGAGCGCAGTCCCGGCCCCTGAACCGTTGGTGGTCCGAGCCGACCCCCAGCGACTGCGACAGATACTGGACAACTTTATCAGCAACGCCATCAAGTTCTCACCTACTGGTGCCGCCGTTCAGCTGTCCGCCCGAGCGGTTAATCAGAACACCATCCGATTCATCGTTTCGGACCACGGCCCGGGGGTGGATGAGCAGTTTATCCCACATCTGTTCGAGCGGTTTGCACAAGCCAACCCATCCTCAAAACAGGCACAGTCCGGCACTGGCCTGGGGCTGGCCATTTGCCGTGAGCTGGCCCATCTGATGCACGGCCAAGTGGGCTACTATTACCAGCAAGGGGCCCATTTCTGGCTCGACATCCCCCGCCAGGAGACCTCAAGGGAGCCTGATCATGAAGTCACCTGAGTACCCACCCGAAGAACCACAACGGCTCTCCGCCCTGGAGGCGACAAAGCTGCTCGACACTCCCCCGGAGGAGCGCTTCGATCGGGTAACAAGGCTTGCCGCCGAGGCGTTCGATGTGCCGATTGCGTTGGTGTCACTGGTCGACCGGGAACGCCAGTGGTTCAAGTCCTGCTATGGCCTGGGAGTCCGGGAAACCGGTCGTGACATTTCGTTCTGCGGCCATGCCATCCTGAAATCCGAAGCCTTCGTGGTTTCCGATGCCCTCGCCGATGAACGCTTCTCCGACAACCCCCTGGTCACGGGAGAACCTCACATCCGTTTCTATGCGGGCGCACCGCTGGAGGACCGCTCCGGCTTTCGCATTGGCACCCTATGCATTATCGACAAAAAACCTCGAGGCTTTTCGAACCGGGACGAGAAAACACTCAGAGACCTGGCCGATATCATCGAACGCGAACTCCAGTTTCAGGAGCTGGGCAACTACTACAGTGAGCGCACCCGTGCACTGAATACACTGAACGAAATCGTTCTGGAAGTGAAAGGCAATCTTGATACTGCCATTCCGCTAGCGCTCAACAAGGCCAACCATTTCCTGGGAACAGAAACGGCCATTGTCAGCGAAATCAATGGTGGCGCCTACACCGTACTCTGGCACCATGCGCGCCGAAACGAGGCACTTGAGAACGGACTCACCTTGCCCGTTGAGCAAACCTACTGCTCCATTCTTCTTGAGCGGGGTGACGTGCTCGCCATCAACCACATGGGGCGTTCGCGATTTCAGGATCATCCCTGCTACGCCGAGTTTGGTCTGGAAAGCTACCTGGCCGCGCCAATCTGGATAGATGACACACTGTTCGGAACTCTGAACTTTTCATCCTCCATACCGCGCAAACCACCGTTTACCGAAACGGAAAAGATGTTTGTAAACCTGCTGGCCCGCTGGGTCGCCGACGCCATTCACCAGTCCCGGCAGGCCGAGACCCTGGAAAAACTCGTCAGCAACGCGCCGGGAATGCTCTACCAGTACCGTCTCTGGCCAGACGGCCACAGCACCTTCCCCTACACCAGCCAAGGTATCCAGCAGATCTACAACATCAGCGCCGAAGCTGCGGCAAACGATGCCAGTCCGGTTTTCGGCGTTATCCACCCTGAAGACCTTCCACAGGTTGCGGAGAGCATTCAACAGTCCGCAGACACTTTGAGCCGTTGGCACCAGCGTTATCGAATTCAGTGGCAAGGCCACAACTGGCATTGGGTCGAGGGGCAGGCCAACCCCGAAAAACTGCCGGATGGCAGCATTCTCTGGCACGGCTATATCGTAGACATCAACGAGCGATACGAAGCCGAACAGATGAAGAACCAGTTCATCTCCACCGTCAGCCACGAACTGCGCACTCCCCTCACTTCGATTTCCGGGTCCCTGGGGCTGATTTTGGGTGGTATTACGGGGAACATCGACGAAAAAAATCGGCACATGCTCTCCATCGCAAAGCGCAACGCCGACCATCTGAAACTGCTGATAGACGACCTCCTGGACATCGAAAAACTGATTGCGGGCAACATGCCCATCGCGCCTGAGGAGCAAGGCATTGGAACGTGCGTGACCGCCGCCATTGAAGAAATCCAGCCCTTTGCCAAACAGCGCCAGGTGCGCATCACACTGCGGGACGGCTCGCCGGGGCTTACGGCGCTGTTTGACAGCATTCGGCTGAAACAGGCTATCACCAACCTGTTGTCAAACGCCGTCAAGTTCTCACATGAGCGCAGCGAAGTCCTCGTCGATATTGAATCGTCAGAATCGACGGTGCGCATCTTGGTGAAAGACCAGGGTATCGGCGTACCCGAAAGCTTCCGGTCAAGAATCTTCCAGAAGTTCGCTCAGGCAGATGGCTCTGCAACCCGGGGAAAAGGCGGAACCGGCCTTGGACTGGCAATCACCAAGGAAATCATGGCGCAGATGGATGGCAGTGTAGGCTTCACTTCTACCGAAGGGCAAGGATCAACATTTTGGCTGGAATTGCCATTAATGTGAACTTACGTTCGCCAGGTTAAAGGCGGGTGAAGAAATGGTGGCGTCGGGCGGACCATGTCCAGAAAGGACATAGTCCGGGAGCCACCCGTTTCATTAAGCACCCGCCCCCTCAGGCGTTTTTCAGCATCTCCCGCACCACGTAATGCAGGATACCACCATGCTGGAAATACACTGCCTCGTTGGCGGTATCAATCCGTGACTTCAGCTCGCAGGTTTCGGTAGAGCCATCCTTGTATTTCACCGTCATGGTCAGGGTCTGGCCCGGTTTGATCTCGCCAGACAGTCCCTGAATGCTGATCGTTTCCTCCCCGGTGAGTTTCAGGCTCTTGCGATCAGTCCCCTCCGGGAATTGCAGCGGCATCACGCCCATGCCAATAAGGTTGGAGCGATGGATGCGCTCATAGGATTCCGCTACCACGGCTTTTACGCCCAGCAACCGGGTGCCCTTGGCGGCCCAATCCCGACTGGAGCCGGTGCCGTATTCCTTGCCGGCAATCACAACCAGCGGCGTGCCCTGCTCCTGGTACTTCATGGCGGCATCGTAGATGGCCATTTGTTCCCCGGTGGGCACAAATCTGGTGAAACCGCCTTCCACGCCGTCGAGCATTTCATTGCGTATGCGCACGTTGGCAAAGGTGCCGCGCATCATCACCTCGTGATTGCCCCGGCGGGAGCCGTAGGAGTTGAAGTCTTTTGGTTTTACACCATGTTCCTGCAGGTATTTGCCCGCCGGTGTATCCGGCTTGAAGGAGCCGGCCGGCGAAATATGGTCGGTGGTCACCGAGTCTCCCAACAGGGCCAGGATGTTGGCATCCGTTATGTCATCGATGGCCTCGGGCTGCTCACCCATGCCTTCGAAGAAGGGCGGATGCTGGATGTAGGTGGATTTGTCACTCCACTCATACACCTTGCTTTCCGGCACCTTGATAGATTTCCAGATGTCGTCGCCCTCGAAGACCTCGCCGTATTCCTTGCGGAACATGTCGGTCTTGACCTTCTCGACCGCTTCCGCGATCTCGGCCTGGCTTGGCCACAGGTCTTTCAGGTACACCGGGTTGCCATCCTGGTCTGCGCCCAGAGGATCCTTGGTGAGGTCCACCCGTACGTTGCCCGCCAAAGCATAGGCAACGACCAGTGGGGGCGACGCCAGCCAGTTGGTTTTCACCAGCGGATGCACCCGGCCCTCGAAATTGCGGTTACCGGACAGCACCGAGGCCACGGTGAGATCCCCATCAGTAATGGCTTTCTCGACTTCATCCGGCAGCGGGCCGGAGTTACCGATACAGGTGGTGCAGCCATAACCCACCAGGTTGAAACCCAGTTCGTTCATGTCATCCTGAAGGCCGGCCACTTTGAGGTAGTCGGTCACCACCTTGGAGCCCGGCGCCAGTGAGGTTTTGACCCAGGGTTTGGTTTTCAGACCCTTGGCCACGGCCTTTTTGGCAATCAGGCCAGCCGCCATCATCACGCTGGGGTTGGATGTATTGGTACAGGAGGTAATCGCCGCAATCACCACCGCGCCCGGGTCCAGCCGGGTAGATTCACCATTCATGTGAAGTGGCTGACTGGCGGGGTGTTCGAAATAGGCGCTCTGAGCACCGACCGCGGTTCCACCCCCTTCCGATTCCAGCTTGGCCTCACGGCTTTCTGCCGGGCCTTCCGAAGTTTCCATCAGCAATTCAAACGACGCTTTCATGTTGGTGAGGGCGACCCGGTCCTGGGGCCGCTTCGGGCCGGCAAGGCTGGCTTCCACTTCACCCATGTCCAGCTCCAGGGTGTCGGTGTATACCGGCTCATGACCGGGTTCCCGCCACAATCCCTGGGCTTTGGCGTAGTTTTCAACCAGTTCCAGCAGTGCTTCATCCCGCCCGGTCAGGCGCATGTAGTTGATGGTTTGTTCATCCACCGGGAAGAAACCACAGGTAGCACCGTATTCCGGCGCCATATTGGCAATGGTGGCACGGTCGGCCACGGGCATGTCTTTCAGACCGTCCCCATAGAACTCCACAAACTTGCCCACCACGCCTTTCTTGCGCAGCATTTCCGTGACGGTCAGCACCAGGTCGGTCGCCGTGATGCCCTCCCTCAGCTTTCCGGTGATCTTGAAACCGATCACCTCCGGAATCAGCATGGAGACCGGCTGGCCAAGCATGGCGGCTTCCGCTTCGATACCGCCCACGCCCCAGCCGAGTATGCCCAGACCGTTGATCATGGTGGTGTGGGAATCGGTGCCCACCAGCGTGTCCGGGTAGGCGATGGTTTTACCGTCCACCTCCTTCTGCCACACCGTTTTGCCCAGATATTCCAGATTCACCTGATGGCAGATGCCGGTGCCCGGCGGCACCACCCGGAAGTTGTCAAAGGCCTGCTGGCCCCAACGCAGGAACTCGTAACGCTCCTGGTTGCGCTCCATCTCTATGGCGACGTTTTCCTTGAAGGCAGACGGGTTACCATATTTGTCCACCATCACCGAGTGGTCGATCACCAGATCCACCGGCGATAACGGGTTGATCAGGGCGGGATCTTTACCAGCGTTCTTCACGGCCTCGCGCATGGCCGCCAGGTCCACTACCCCGGGCACCCCGGTGAAATCCTGCATCAGAACCCGGGCCGGACGGAACTGGATTTCGGTATCCGAGCCCCGGTCTTTCAACCATTGCACCATGGCATCAATGTGGGAGCGGTCGACCGTCGTATCATCTTCGTTGCGCAGCAGGTTCTCCATCAACACTTTCAACGAGAACGGCAGGCGGTTGAGGTCGCCCAGGGTGTCCGCTGCCTTGGGCAAACTGTAGTAGTGGTAGGTCTGGCCACCCGCGCTCAGGGTGGAGAGGGTATTCAGGCTGTCTTTACTCAGGGATGAACTCGACATGCGATGCCTCCTCTTCGGAAATCTCCTTTAACTATTGCATCGAATGGCGAGAGTTCAACTGCAGTCCCGTGAATGTTCCGCATTACCCCGGTGAATACTGTCAGTATCATCCGTGACCTGGCGTATACAAGTTACACAAAAAGACGATACTTAAGCCAATCCCGTACTGATACCGTACATACCTCAAATCTCTTCAGCTTTTACAGGAATCTCGCTTGCTGGCGCTTGATCACTTCTTTGTTCTGAATCCAGAGACCGACAAGCTGGTGTCAGGCCAATACGACTATGGCCTGGTGGTGTTGTCGTTGCTGATTGCTATAGGCGCCTCCTACATGGGGCTAACCCTGGCTGCCGCTGCGCGCCGCAGCAACACCCTTTACATGCAGCGCCTGCACCTGTTCAGCGGTTCTGCCTCTCTGGGCTTTGGCATCTGGTCCATGCATTTTATCGGCATGCTGGCCTTTGAAATGCCCACCCATGTGCACTATCACCCCTGGATTACCGCGCTTTCCGCCGCTCCGAGCCTGTTTGCCTCCTGGGTAGCGCTCAGCCTCCTGGCCCGGCACGACCTGACCGGGCAGCGACTGATCGGTGGTGGCGTGGTGGTCGGGGCCGGCATCGGTGCCATGCACTATCTGGGCATGGCCGCTATGGAGATCGGGCCGGCACTTCGCTACGACCCAACGTTATTCGCACTGTCGATTGTGGTGGCGGTGATGCTAGGCACCCTGGCGCTGTGGATCAGCTTCGGACTGCGCCACAGAACGCGCCTGCGCGGGTACAAGCGCCGTTTACTCGCCGGTACCGTGATGGGGCTGGCCATCGCCGGCATGCATTACACTGCGATGGAAGCCGCCCGGTTTATCGGCCAGCCCGCCCCGGATTTTCTGCCCCGGAGCAACAGCCACACCATTCTGGCACTGACCATTGCATTCGTAACGGTAACGCTCAGCCTGCTCGCCTCCGGGGTCAACGCGGTAGCCCGTTATCGCGCCCTGATGAGGCGCAGTCAGGAAACCGCCAGCGAACTGCGCACCATTGTCGATGCCGCCGTAGATGGCATTATCAAAATTTCCGATCGGGGCATTGTGCTCTCCTTTAACGAATCCGCTGAACGCATCTTCGGTTACCGCGCTGATGAAGTCGTGGGCAAGAATATCAACATGCTGATGCCCAACCCTCATCGGGACGCCCACGACGGTTATCTGAAAAACTACCTGCGTACCGGGAAACGCAAAATCATCGGTTCCGGCCGGGAAGTCTGGGCTTTGCATAAAGACGGCCACCAGATTCCGGTTCGGCTAGGCATTGGGGAATCCCGGCTGGGTGGCATCAGCACTTTCGTAGGCTTCATCACTGACATTTCCGAACGCCATCGAATGGAAACCGATCTGCGCCGGGCGAAAGAGGAAGCTGAGCAGGCTGCCGCCGCCAAAAGTGCGTTTCTGGCCAACATGAGCCATGAAATCCGCACCCCGATGAACGCCATTATCGGCTTCACCGACCTGGTACTGGACACACCGCTGGATGAAACCCAGGCACGGCATCTTGGCGTGGTGAAAACCTCGGCCCGGTCTCTGCTTAACCTGCTCAACGATATACTGGACACCGCCAAACTGGACGGTGGTCATACCGAACTCGAACTGCACGATTTTAACCTGCGCCGCCTCTGTGACCAGGTGATTGCCACGCAATCCCTGAATGCCGCGCGCAAAGGGCTGTATCTGACACTGGATTACCAGGCCGGAGAATACTACCAGGGCGATCCCTTGCGCATTCAGCAAGTGGTGCTGAATCTGTTAAGCAATGCCGTAAAATTCACCCAGACAGGCGGCGTCACCCTGAAGGTGCAGGAGCCCTCTGTGCACAAGGTCGTTATCCGGGTTGAGGATACCGGCATTGGCATTTCTGCCGATCGCATCGACAGGATTTTCGAACCGTTTACCCAGGCCGATTCCAGCATGACCCGTCGCTTTGGTGGCACTGGCCTGGGCACGACCATTGCCCGACAACTGGTGGAACTGATGGGTGGCACCATCAGCGTAACCAGCAGCCCGGGTGAAGGCTCGGTTTTCCAGGTAGAACTGCCCCTGCCTACCGGCCTGGCCGTGGACGAGGATACGCTGGCAGACCAGGAAGTCGCTCTTCCCCCTTTGCGCATTCTGGTTGCTGATGACGTGCCACAAAATCTCGAACTGCTGAAAACCCTGCTGCTTCACCGCAAACATGAGGTCACCACGGCCGGGAACGGACAAGAAGCGATAGACCTCTATCGTAACCAGGTTTTCGATCTGATTCTGATGGATGTGCAAATGCCCGGAATAAACGGCCACGAAGCCACCCGGGCGATACGTCGACATGAAGCAGCCGCCCAGCGACGATACACGCCCGTAATTGCTCTTACCGCCAGCGTGCTGGAAGACGATCGGAGGCAGGCTTCCGAGGCAGGGATGGACGGCTTCGCCATCAAACCACTCAATCTGCCGGAACTCACTGCCGAGATGGCCAGAGTCCTGGGCATAGAGGCTTCGGCACCGAGCAATGCAGGTCATGATGTCGACGACAGTACGATAGATACCGCCACGCTCAGGCAGCTCTGGCCGGACGCCCAAAAACACCTACGGGCGGCAGGACGTCTGTTGCAAGCGCCAGAGAATCAACCCGAAGCAATCCGGCTCTGCCCCGATAACCCGACAGCCGAAGCCCACCGGGTTCGCGGCATTGCCGGTAATCTGGGTTTCCGGCGTTTAGCGGCAACGCTGGCAAACCTGGAGACCCGGCTGAAATCGGAAAAACCGGTGCCGGAGGCCCTGTGGCAGGAGCTCCAGAACGATTTTGATCGGGCACGCCAGTGGCTGACCGAACAAGCAGCGGACTCTGAAACGCGCCCCGCAAGCTGGACTGAACCGGATGCCATAGACCCGAAAACGCTGGCACAAGTGATCGAACGCCTGAGCCAGGGCGAAATTCCGGAACGCGCTATCGACCAGCTGAAGCCAGGACTGCCCACGGAGATCGCCGATGCGATGAACGAGGCTCTCGACGACTTCGAACCAGAGAAAGCGGCCGAACTTCTGATCACTTTTCGCGATACCCTGGAGGCCTCGCAATGCTGACCGACACCAAGACCCTGCTGCTGGTGGACGACGAGCCAGCCAACCTTCAGGTGCTGCGCAACGTACTTTCCGACCACTACCGGCTACTGTTCGCCAAAGATGGTGAACGGGCGCTGGAACTGGCACGCAGCGAGAAACCGGATCTTGTTCTGCTGGATGTGATGATGCCGGGCATGTCCGGTTACGAGGTGTGCAACGCTCTGAAAGCCGGCCAGGATACCCGCGCTATCCCGGTGATCTTCGTCACCGCATTGTCTGATGCCGATGACGAAGCCAGGGGCTTTGAGCTGGGTGCTGTGGACTACCTTACGAAACCCGTGAATGCGGCGATTGTCCGGGCCAGGGTGAAAAACCATCTGTCGCTGGTGCGTATGGACGAGCTGATAGAAACCCGGTTGGCCGTCGTTCAGCGGCTGGGGCGCGCGGCGGAATACAAGGACAACGAAACCGGCCTGCACGTTATCCGCATGAGCCATTTCTCGCGGTTGATCGCGCTGGAGGCCGGCCTCGGCGACGCCTGGTCCGACACCCTGCTCAATGCCGCCCCGATGCACGATATCGGCAAGATCGGCATTCCGGACGCCATTCTCCAGAAACCTGGCAAGCTGGAGCCGGATGAATGGGCCATCATGCAACGCCACGCGGAAATCGGGGCGGAGATCATCGGTGAAGACGGCTCAGATCTGCTCAACATGGCGCGGGAAGTGGCCATGAATCACCACGAGAAATGGGACGGCAGCGGCTACCCGAAAGGCCTGAAAGGAAGCACCATTCCCATCTCTGCCCGGATCGTGGCCCTGGCTGATGTCTTCGACGCTCTCACCAGCGAGCGCCCTTACAAGAAAGCATGGTCGATAGAACAGGCAACGGATTTGATTCGCGAGCAAAGCGGCAAGCATTTCGACCCCGAGTTGGTCGAAGCCTTCTTCCGCTGCCTGCCGGCCATACTTGTCGTGCGCCATCGTTGGCAGGAAGAGGCGGCCTAACAGCCCAGATCGCCACGCTTCAGAACTTCTTCAATCATGTCATCCAACAGGTCAATGACTTCGCCTGAGGAAGACTTGAGTGTGGCTACCAACTCCCGGGAGAGTTCAGAATAGCGATCAGAACTGATCCTCTTCTGATGAAATTCCTGGGCCGTTTTATAAAGCTCACGGCCTGCTTTATGCACTTGTGGGTGAACCACCTTAATCAGCCGGTCAGCACTGCGGAGCTGGTGCATGGGCTGAGCCTTGTCGCTGGCCAGGAAATGGCCCAGCCGGCACTGGGTGTGATCCTTCACTTCCGCCTCAGTGATCGAGTTTTCATTGAATACGGCAAAGCGGATGAGCTTGTCCACCCAGACCACATGATCACGCTTGGCACTGGCCAGCACGAGACAAGGCGTGGTTAACCGGATTTGGCTGAAGATGCGGTCGGTGTCGTCCCGAAGCGGGCGAATCGCCTGCATCAAATCCCGGAAAATGCTGGCCAGAGCATCGGAATCTTCAGAGTTGGAACTGACCTGACGCGCCATATCCGCGGCCACCTGGCTCTGCTCCTCGGCTGCAGCGGCGATGGAGGTTGCCTGGTCGTAGTTGATGTTCGAGGACTCCCGGGACTGATGTATCACCTCCGCCACCCGCTCCCGGCTTTCCCCCGAAGCCTGCACAGCACGCACGGAATTTCCCAACCGGGACTGGACCGATTCGGAGCCGGAAATGATCTGCGAGACAATCCCGTTGATTTCCTGCGCCGCCCCCGCACTTCGGGCAGCTAATTGCCGCACCTCGTCCGCAACCACGGCAAAGCCCCTGCCCGCCTCACCGGCACGGGCGGCCTCAATCGCCGCATTAAGGGCAAGCAGGTTGGTCTGGTCGGATATCTCGTTCACGGTGTTGGTAAGCGATTCAATACTCCGGGTTTGCTCCGCCAGCGAACGCATTTCCTCGTTGGCCTGGGTCAGGGCGATATCCACCTCGGCCAGACGCGCCTCCATATCCTCCAGCGCGGAAATGGATTCCCTGGTGTACTCATTTACCCGGGAGGCTTGCTCCAGTACATCCTGGCCCAGGCCACCCACTTCCAACGCACTGGCCGACATTTCTTCAATGGCGGCGGACAACGTCTGAATATTGGCGACAAGGTTATGAATGCGGTCGTCAAACTCCAGAGCGCCCTGGCCCAGATCAGAAATATGGCGGGAGACATCCACCGCCCCGTTGGCCACTGAAAGCGCCTCGGAACGCACCGACGACAAATACTCTGCCAGTGGCACCAGCCAGTCCGGACAGCGTGTGGGCACCCCGTTATCCAGTAAAGATTGAATCTGTTGTTTTGCTCGTTTTTCAGACAGGAACATAGCTCTTACTCACGCAGATCCGGCAGTCGGAATTATTGGACTTGTTTGAACTTGATAACTGTCAATATTAACGGCAGATGCGCCAGATCCTGCAGAACCCAGATCAATTTTTCCGACGGGTTTTCAGGGCAACCGGTAGCGGCTGATCAACTCGTCCACCCGGACCACGCTGTTCTCCAGCTCACCCGCCATGTTCTGCACACTGTCGGCCTCTTTGGCCACCTCAGCGTTACGGGTCGCAACCGCATGAATGTTCTCGTTGATCTGCAACGACGTGGCTGCCTGTTGCTCGCAGGCCGCCGCAATCTGGTTGTTCATACTGCTGACCGAATCAATGGCCTGTTCAATGCGGTTAATAGCCTCCGCGGCTTGCTGAATCGCCCGGTTGGATTCTGTGGAGCGCGTCTGCCCCATTTCCATGGCGGCAGTGGTGGCCTCGGACAGGTTCTTCAACTCATCCACTGTGGCACGAATTTCCTCGGTGAATTCCTGAGTGCGGCGCGACAGAGATCGAACCTCATCGGCGACCACAGCAAATCCGCGGCCATGCTCTCCTGCCCGGGCTGCCTCGATAGCCGCATTCAGCGCCAGCAGATTAGTCTGGTCGGAGATATCGTGAATCGAACCGGTAACCCGCGCGATGGATTCCACCTTGCCTGCCAACTGTTCCACCATTCGGGCACTGTCTTCCAGTGCCTTGTTGGTTGCATCCGTCATGGTTCGGGCACTAGTCATGGCCTGGCTGCCTGCGGAAGCGGAATCCGCCGCATCGCTGGCGGCTTCCGACGCCAGTTGAGCATTGTGCGCCACTTCCTGCACGCTGGCCGACATCTCGTTGGTGGCGGTGGCTACCTGATCAGCCTGCTGTTGCTGCTCATCTACAAATCGACGAGTGCTCTCGCTCGCCCGCAACAGCTGTTCGGAATTCCGACGCAGCTCCAGCGAGAACTCTCGCATTTGCCGGATCAGCTCGCAGGACTTTTCCATCATGTCGTTGAAGGATTTGGCACTGGCGTTACCGTCTGTGGCGGGCAGGCGGCCGGACAGATCATGTTCCCGGTCAAAGTCGCGGACAATGGCCATCATGCGAAATGCCTGATGTCTCTCCTGTTTCATCTGCACCGCAAAGAACACCAGAATGCCGGCCTCAAACACCACAAAGGCGGCGTGAAGGAAGGCGATACCCCAGCTACAGCCATAGTTGAAAATCATCAATGGCATTCCGCCCACCTCAGCTTCTGAAAGCTGCAAAGCGGTCAATAACAGATGGTGGGCGGCAATGGTGACGGCCGCAGCAACAACCGGCACCCAGTCCCGGTAAATGATCACCAGAGCCAGGGCCGAGAAGATGTGGAAATGCATTTCGATACGGCCCATCTGGGCCTGAATCATAATGGCCGAATACAGCATCAGGCAGGCCGCGAACAGAACCGAACTCGCCCGGGTGCCCCGCAGCAGGTAGTAGCCCGCCAGTGCCACCACACCCACCAACACCGAAGCCGCCAGTGCAAAACCATGGGTACCATAACCCCAGGGCACCCACAGCCCCACCACAGGTACATGGGCCAACAGAATAAAGAGCATCTGGCGGTCGGTTACCAGCGCCTGTTCTTTTGCCAGATCGTCAATCGCAATGCTGTTTGCCACGGCTGAAACCCTCAAAATTGCGACAGAAGCCGCTGAATGTCTTGCTCAACCCGGGCCAGATCCAGCGCCGGGGAGCTGTAAAGCAAATGGCGCCGATTATCTGCGGTGACGGCGTAAATCCGTGCACTGTGGTCGAAATCGTACTGATCACCGTTACCCACTTTCGCGGCATATTCGGCAAACCCCATCGCCAGTTCTTGCGCAGCGGCCTGAGATACGGGCCGGACGGCCTGAAAACCCTCGCCCATACTGGCCATAATCCGGTCAAGCTCCTGCTGGCTGTCTCGTTCGGGATCCAGTGTTACAAATACGAAGCGCACCGGTTCGTCGGCCATTCGGTCGTGAAGCTCCTTCAAGTTGACCAGTTGCAGCGGACAGACCGTGCCGCAATGCTGGTAGCCGAAAAACACCAGCCGAATCTCCTCGCTGCCACGCTGATACCCGGGTAACGGAGGTACTTCAATATTAGTTTTGAAGCCGTAGTAATCGCCATCACGGGTGATATGGCCCAGCAACGGTAAAGACACCAACAGACCGATCACCAACAAGATGACACCGGTAATCGCAGAACGTGTTCGCATTGAGTCATCTCCTGAGCAACGGTAAACAGGTTATCGGCTGAAGGAACCATGGGCTTATAAGGTTATTCCGAGATATTCCTTACAGGGTGATGATACGTAGCGAAGGCTCAGGGGTTCACATACATACCCGGCAGATGCGTAGATATAACCATCGTCACTACAACAAGACGGACCGAGACCCAACTGTGAACACAGCGGGTGCGGCAACTGTCGAGTTCTGTCATGATTGGCGGCTGATTTCTGACGGATCAGGAACTGTCTCACGTGAAGCACGATTGTCATTACCATCCGGGTGACCCTGCCAAGTGGCATTGTGGCGAATGCCAGATGCACTATTGCAGCCGTTGCATGCCGGATGCCGATACCCGCCAGCGCCGGGCGCTATGTCCCCGCTGCAGTAAAGCCATGCGTTATCTGGGCGCCGCCACTGAGGTGGTGCCCTTCTGGCAGCGGGTGGGGGCGTTTTTCCGTTACCCCTTCCACACCGATCCGCTGATCGTGATCGCCATCTGCACTTTGGTTCCTGTGGTGGCGCCGGCCAATATTATTGGCCTGATCATCTGGCTCGTGCTGGCCCTGGCTCTGTTCAAGTACACCTATGCGGTGATCAACCACACCGCGGAAGGCCATCTGAAACCGCCACCCGTGTCGGTGGCGTTTACCGGCAGCGGTTTTGACATTGTGGTGCTGCAACTGCTGGTGTTTGTGCTGATGGGCGGTTTGGTAGGCGCCGCCGCCATGCTGGGCGGGCCGATACTGATGATGCTGGCCGTGGCGTTTGTGATACTGGCACTGCCGGCCAGCATCATGGTGCTTGCCATGGAACGCTCTGTGGGCGCTGCTGTAAACCCCATGAACCTGGCGGTGCTGATCTCACGCATCGGCACGCCCTACTTCCTGCTTTACGGGTACCTGATTCTGCTCACCCTGGCTTCCGGCGCGGCGCAGGATTTTGCCGTGAACCATTTCCCCATGTGGGTGGCCCAACCTCTGGCCGGTTTCCTGAACAGTACCTTTACCCTGATCCTGTTTCACATGCTGGGCTACCTGCTGTTCCAGTATCAGGAAGAACTCGGTTTTGCCTCAGACCTTCAGGACGAGATTTCGGAAACCGACCAACACCAGCGGGATCGCAGCAGCCGGTTTGATGCCGATCTGGATATGAACCTGAAGGATGGCAACTACGACCGTGTGCAGAGCATGCTCAAGGAAGCCCTCAAACGGGACCGGACCAACCCTACCCGCATCGGCCAGCTCTACCAGTTGCTGACCGCCCGCAATGATGCCGAAGAGCTGTACCGCTACCATCCCAGGATTATGGCCTGGCTGGCCCAACGGCATGATGGAGACGGGCTGAATCAACTGTTACAGACGCTGCAGATGGTGGAGCCGAAGTTCCAGCTGGACGACCCGGAACTGGCGGTGCAGTGTGCCGGCACCCTGTACCATCGGGGCCACCACAAAGCGGCCATCCGTTTGCTGCAGGATTTCCACAAACGCTTCCCGGACAGCGATCAGCTGGCACCGGCCTATCTGATTGTGGCCCAGGCCCTCGCCAATGGCCTGCAGCAGTGGGAAAAAGCCAGTGCGTTCCTGTCGTTCATCAAGAAGCGCTGCGTGAACCATCCGGCCCACGAGCACATTGATGTCTGGCTGGAACAAGCGGCGAACCAACAACCGTTGAAAGGGCCAAAAGCGAGCTTTCAGGTTTCAGACTGAGGGCGTGCCTGCCACGCCTCAGCCGTGAACCTGCAACAGCTGCCGGTAATGGCGCGCTTTCGGCTCCATCTGCAGTTTCTCGAACTCCGCCACCAGTAGCCGGCAGGCTTCATTCACCATGTCCGGTTCGGCCTTGGCTCGCATGCGTTCAAACGCCTTCTCTGCGGCTTTGAAATCATGGCGTTTCAGGCTGGCGAACAGCACACGATTGTGCGCCTCCGGTGCCAACGGATGATAGGCCTCGCCCTTGCTCAGATACTCCTGCCAGACATCCACCATCTGTTCCGGCTGCCGCCGGGCGATGGCATCGGCCATCATTTCTTCGGCACGCATCCGGTAGCTGTCCAGGTCCGGCCTTAATTTAGCCAGTTGATACAGGTGCTCGAGCAGCACGGGCCGTTCCGGATAACGCTCCCGCAACGCCTCGAACTGGCGCCGGGCCAGATCGAACTCCATGCGGCCAAGGCTGGCCATGGCCTGGCCATAGGCCTTGGTGAACTGTTCGTCCTGTTCTTCCTGCTCCGGTTCGAAGAACTCGTCTTTCACCTGCAGCCAGCTCTGACCCAGCAGCCACACCAACCCTGCACCGGCCGCCAGGCCACCGGCATGGGCCATATAGGCAATACCGGTGGCACCGGCAAACCAGTAGTCATAGATTTCCTTGCCCAGCCAGACCGGCAGCATGGCGATGGCCGGTGCCCGGAAATAGTTGAAGTAAACGCCCAGGAAGTAGAAGAAGCGGATGCGCTGCAGCCCGTAAATAGCCACATACATACCCATCAACCCGGAAATGGAGCCGGACGCGCCCACCAGAGGTACCTGACTACCCATGGAAAAGGCGGTAAATACCAGGCCGGACAAGGCACCGCAGACAAGATAAGCCACCAGAAAGCGCCCCGGGCCCAGCGCTTTTTCCACGGTAAAACCCAGCAGGAACAGGAACAGCAGGTTACCAATAATGTGGCCCCAGCCGCCGTGCAGGAACTGGTAGGTAATGAGCGTGTACAGCGAGAGCTCTGCCGGCACCAGTCCCAACTGATAGGCACTCATCCGGCTGATCCACTGTTGCTCGATCGCCGAGCGCTGCTCCAGCCAAAGGTTGCGCTGTGCCGGGGCCCAGATCAGATCCCGGTTCTGCTGCAGATACTGGTAAAACTCACGATCCAGCAGCAACGTCACCGCCTGCCAGAGTGCTTCCTCATTTTCCTGAAGTTGCTGGAATTCCTGCAACTCCAGAACCCGCTGCTGGCTGCCTTCGAACTGGATTTCCCGCTGCAGGTAATCCTCGTAAGCGGGGGCCTCCAGGGCCAGCAGATCGCTCTCCAGATAGTCTTCCAGTGCGGCTTCGAACTTGCGGTCGTCTCCGCCCTGGTAAAACAGAAAGACCAGCAGGCAGGCCATGATCAGGCCCAGGGTTACCCAGGGTGGGCGTTTCCAGTTTACGGCATTCTCGGCAGGAATAATCAGCATGGGCGGTCACAATTCATCATAATCTGTCCCTGAAAAGCTGCTTTTTACCACAGCGGGGCCTTCTTTTCCCGGTGTAATCACACAGTCACACAAATGCCATTCAATCGGTAGCTATAGAACCCGGGCGGCTATCGACCATTCGCCAATTGCCGTTATGGCCTCTGACATCAATAGTGAAGGGGACATAACAAAAAACGCCGGGCACTCGACTCGAGGAAGCAGCAAATGACCGTACTTGTTCTGGACAACCCCGATATGCTGGCCAAGGCCGCCCTGGCCTTCGCGGGCGCCAACGGGCAACTGTCGGCCGACGCCGACCGCCCCCACCGTACCCGATTCCACTACGGTTTCAACAAACACACGCTGGATGCCCCGGATATCGATATGCTCAAGCGGCACGCGGCCTATATCAAAGGGCACCCCGGCATGCAGGTTCGCATTCACGGCCATGCCGACAACTTTGGCTCTGCCGAATACAACCGGTTTCTGGCCCGGCTCAGGGCCAACGCCGTGGCCCGGCTACTGATTCAGGAAGGTGTGTCGCAATCGTCCATCCTGCTTGCCACCTGGGGCTCGGATCGCCCGCTGACCAGGCCGGAGGACCACGCCGCCAACCGGCGTGTGGAACTGGAATACCTGAGCCTGGACGTCGCCCGGGCGCTGTAATCGACAGAAACACAAACGGGGCCCCAAGGCCCCGTTCTTCAATGGCTGGACACTGTTTCAGCCATATACCTGCCAGACGTTCCAGAACAGCAACAGTGCCGCAACCAGAATCGCCAGCCAGGTTAGCAGGATACCAATCATGCGTGCCCAATGAGGCCCGCCCTTGCCGTTGATCATTCCCCAGGCATGGAGAATGCGGCCGACCACCAACGCCATCCCGGTCCAGTAGATCAGCGAACCGGAAACGCCATTGAGCTCCGCAATGGCGAGCATGATCAAACCCAGCGGTGCGTATTCCACAAGATTGGCGTGGGCCCGCACGGCAGCTTCGAACTCCGGATCCTCATTGACGCCCAGACCCTTGCGGTATTTCAGCCGGTACTTGACCACCTGAGCCGACAGCACCAGCAACAGCAGGCCAGTGACAGCCGCAAAAACAGCAGTGACAGGTACGATCATGTCAGCCCTTCTTGATCTTGTTGACGATGGCCAGCAGCAGCACGGCCCCGACTGTTGCGGTGACCAGGCGACCAATGGCACCGTGGGCCGACAGCTGCAACAGGCCAAACAGGAAGCCGCCAATAAACGAGCCGACAATCCCGATACCAATGTTGGCCAACACGCCAAAGCCCTTGCCCTTCATGATCAGTCCGGCCAGCCAGCCGGCCAGACCACCAATGATCAGAAACCAGATCAGGTTCATTATGTCACTCCCCATATGTCCAGAATCAGCGTCAGTTTCGTCCGAAAGACTGCCCTGTTTTCACTGGCTGTTCAAGCAGTTCCGTGGGTAAGTGCGAGGTCAGCAATGGCCTCTTCCATCTGTTGGCGACAACGGTGCATCAGTTCGGGAATGTCTTCGCTGGTCATGCCCTGTGTTTCGACTGGCGGGAGAATCCGCAAAGGCACAGGCTCCCGTCGTCCGGTCCAGCCTCTGGATTTGCCATGGTATTCGCCCGCACACACCATGGTGATGGGTGCGCCGGCGGCAACCGCCATATGAAACGCCCCTTTCTTGAAGCTACCCAGGCCACGGCCACGGCTGCGGGTTCCCTCCGGAAACACCCAGATGCTCTTGCGCTCTCGGTTAATGGCATCGCTGGTGGCCTGCATGGTGGCCACAGCTTTGGCCGCACGGCCGCGATTCAGGATGATGTTGCCTCCCAGCCAGAATACCTGCCCGAAGAATGGCACCCAAACCAGTGAAGATTTACCAACCGCCACCCCACGAGGCGGCAGCAAATCACCCATCACAAACAGGTCATCGTTCTGCTGGTGATTGGCGATAATCACGGTCGGCCGATCCTTGGGCATGTTTTCAGCGCCGTAGAGGGGGCGCTTCATACCCAGAATACATCGGCCGACTCTTGCCACGACCCAGCCCAGGATACGGTTGTTGTCAGGATTGAAAGGCCGTAAGAGGTAGAGCAACATCATAACCAGGCATACGACAGGAACACTGAGCCAGGCCAGGATTTTTCGAACTTGTGACATTCTGTTTGATCCGATCCACTGCATTTTGGCGCACAAGTGTACGCCAACATCACAGAGCGGCGACAGTATCAATTTGTTCCATACCGTAAGCCGGCTTTGCCTCCACCACATAACGCAACGGGCCGGAAGCGTCCAGGCTGTCAAACGGGTAACAGGTGATCAATACCAGGGTATCCCGGGCCAGAGACCGTGTATCCAGGGACTCCCGGGAACTGTCCACCACCCGGGTGGCTGTCACCTGATAACGTCGCCACTGCCGGTCCATGCCCTGCAGCCTGACCGCATCGCCCGGTTCCAGATGCTGCAGATGGTGAAAGTGAGTGTCACGGTGGCCCGCGAGCACCACCGGCGCACCGGGGCCTTCACTACCGGGCACCCGCCCCGGACCAAACGCAAGGCTTTCACCATGAACGCCCTCCAGCACGATCATGGACACGCCTTGTTCCGGTATATCCAGCTTCGCCACTGGCCAGGTATCGGCCCAGGGCCAGGGCCTCGCCTCGCTCTGTCGGGCCTGGCTCTCGGCCCAGGCCAACTCCAGCATTTCCTGGGCCACCAGTGCCTTGAAGGGAATCCACAAACCAAAAACCAGCAGGGTGGCGGAACAACCCACCAATAATAGCAACGCCCGGCTCATAGCGACTGCCTCCGGCTGAGCATGACAATGGCCAGCGAGAACATCAGCCCCACCAGCCCCAGGGCGGTCAGCAACGGACCGAAGGTGGCAGTTTGCGGGTAACGCAGCATTCCGGGCTGGCTGCCGGCCGGCAGCAAGGTGGGCACGGCCTCCTGATTGAGGGATTCCCCCTCTGGTCGGGATACACGCTCCTCAATGGCGACGAAGCTGGTGAACGGCGACATCACACCGTGGCTCAGTGATAACTCAACGATGGCCGCTTCATCGGGCCCAGTGCCCGCCAGGCGCGCGCTGTCCATCACTGCATCGATGCGCCCCCGGGCCCACTGTCGGTCTAGGCCCTTACCCGGCGCCGCACTGGCAAGATCCAGGCTGGTGCGCCACGGCCGGCCACCGGGCAAACGGCCGGAGACCGTCACTTCCCCTTCGGCCGGCGCACCACGAACCACCTGCACCAGAGGCTGACCATGGAACAGATCCCCCGGCTTGGCCGGCACCGGTTGTGCAGCGTTATCCGGCCATTGCACCTCGACATCCGTCATCACCGGCGCTTCCATGGCGGCAAACAGCTTACCCAGGGCTTTATCCACTTCCGCTGCGCTGTGTACCGCGGTGTACTGGCCCCGGCCCCAGCGCGCGGCTTCCCGGAGAAAATGCATATTTGGTGCAGAACCGATGGCGACGGTAAACAGCCGGCGGTTTCCAAGCCCGGTGCGGATCTGATCGAACAGTGCCGATTCATTGCCGACGGCCCCGTCCGTCATGAACACCATCTGCTGCACATGGCCGGACGGCTCCGAGCTGTTCATTCCCATCGCCAGTGACAGCGCACCGGCCATTTCTGTGCCACCGTCGGCATTCAGATCCTGCACATAATCCCGCGCCCGGGCCAGATAGTGGCCATTGGCAGGCACAGGTTGCGTATAAAGGGCATGGGCCTGGCTGTTGAACTGGATAACATTGAAACGGTCACCGGGGCGCAGGGTGTCGAGCCCCCTCAACAAAGCCGAGCGGGCCTGGCGGATAGACTCCCCGGCCATGGAGCCGGAGGTGTCGATAACGAACAGCAGCTCTCGGCGAAGAACCTGGCCGGTGGTTGCCGGCGGCATGACCATGGCCATCAGAAAATCCTCGCCTTGCCATTGCTGACGGAACAACGCGGCCGTCGGCGCTTGGTTGTCAGCGGGCCGCCAGCGCACAATTACATCCCGGTCCATCAGGATTTGCCCTTGTTCCGGCGCTACTGTTGCACGACTACCCTCCAACTTGACCTGCAGCGGGTGGCTGGGGCTGGTCACCTCATCAACAGGCAATCCGGCTTCGATATCCAACTGAATGGTTGCGCGGTGACTGCCGGGGTTTACGTCATCAGGAAGCACCGTGAACGGACTGATTTCATCGGCATCGGCTACTTGTGTGGTCGGTAATGACCAGCCGGATTGCCATGCACTGGCGGGCGTGGAAACAGGGGCGCCCGGCATGTACCGGGGTGTAAGCGTGGTAGGCAAACGCAACTCGAATTCGCCATGACGATAATTTACCGGTTGCTGATATTGCACCTCCACGGTCACTTCCTCGCCCGGTGCGATGTTGGCAATCCGGCTGGTGAACAGGTTAGGCCGGTTCTGCTCCACGGTCGCCGCTTTCTGCCCAGCCTGCTTCGCCTTTTCATAGTTCTGGCGGGCCTGGGCCCGGGGTTGTAGCTGGCCCACAATCCGCCTTTCGCCAACGGTCATGGTGAGGCCATAGACACTGGCCTGCTCCGGTAACGGAAATACAAACAGGCCTTCCTGCCAGACATCGCTGGTGTTGCGAAAGGTACGGGTCAGGTGCGTCTGCGCCAGCAACCCGGTCACCTGCACGTCAAACCGGCTGTCCAGTACCAGGGCCGGTTCCTGCCATGCACTTTTGCGATCAACCAGATACAGCTGCCCGGGCTGCTCGGATTCCATGGCGCGGGCCTCGGCATACAACGGATGCACAAACAACATCAACACCATGGCCAGCCAGAGGCTGATGCCCTCGGCGCAGCGGATCATGTTTCGTCTGGCCCGGGTCGACAGCAACGGTTTTAAGGAGGGACGGTGACATTCCGGCCGAACGACCGGGTGAGCAAGCAGCGATAGCAGCATCATTTGATTTTCCTTGTCTTGATAGTGATGCCACTATTTCAGCTCAGCCACGGGGCAACCCGATGGCAGAAACAGGCAGGCCGACGATGAAAAATGATGAATTATGGCAATGGCTTCTACATCGCTTGTGTGCCATGGTCAGCGTGATTTAATGGCACTGCGATTTCGTCAACAAGGCAGACTGAACCGACCATGAAGAAGCACATCGTCCTGATTGAGGATGAAGCCGGCATCCGCGACAACTATCGCGCGGCCTTCGAACGCCGGGGTTACCGGGTATCCACCTATGGCGACCGGCCGGCGGCCTGGCAGGTGCTGCGCCAAAGCCTGCCAGATCTGGCCATTATCGATGTCGGGCTGGGCGAGGAAGCCGAGGGGGGCTTTACCTTGTGTCAGGATCTGCGCAGCCTGTCCGCCACCCTGCCGATTATTTTCCTGACGGCACGCGACAGCGACATCGATTCCGTACACGGCCTTAGGCTGGGCGCCGACGATTACGTCACCAAAGACATGAGTCTGGAACACCTGCTGGCGCGCATCACCGCCCTGCTTCGGCGCGCGGAAGCCTGGGCCGAAGCGCTGCAGAAACCCGATGACATCCTCACGCGGGGCAAGCTGACCCTGAATGTGGACCGGATGACGGTGGCCTGGCAGGGCCAGCCTGTGGACCTGACCGTGACCGAATTCTGGATGTTGCATGCCCTGGTTCAGCACCCGGGCCATGTACGCAGCCGCGAGCAGCTGATGGAAGCCGCCAGCACCGTGCTCGATGACAATACCGTGACGTCCCACATCAAGCGCATCCGTCGCAAATTCAGCCAGCTCGATGACCAGTTCGACGGCATTCAGACCGCCTATGGCATGGGCTACCGCTGGAATGCCCGTGAGGTCTGAGTCTTGAGCCTGAAACGACAGTTGCTGCTGGCCAGTTTGCTGATGCTGCTGATTCCCTGGGCAGGGCTACGCTTTGTGCTGGAACTGGACAGTGCCCTGCGCCAACAGGCCCTGCAGCAGCTTCAGGCCCAGGGCGCCCGTCTGGCAGACGTGGCCGGCGACCGGCTGCTGGATACCCCGGTCGCCACCGACCAGGGCGCCATCTACGCAGGCAGCACCGACCAGGCCATCACCATTGATGGCTACGGCCATGAGTGGCCCGGATTCGACGAGGGTGACCAGCCTGCCCCCTGGCAAACCGCCGGCACAACGTCCCCGTTACGCTGGCAGGCCAGTCACGATGACCAGTTCCTGTATTTGCTGATCCAGCGACTGGATCAGGGCCTGGCGCTCTATAATCCCGCCCGACCAGACCAGGCCCATGAACGCCTCGAATTATGGCTTCAGGCCCCGGCCCGGGAACTGGGCACCCACAACCAGGGGCAACGCTGGTTTATCCGTGCGGTGGCCCCTGGTGACGTACCGGTGTACCGGGCTGAGCCGGCACAAGCCAGAGATCACCGGCTACAGGCCAGTTGGCAAGACAAAGGCGCAAGCTGGGAACTGGAACTTAAACTCCCCTTGCCATCACCAGGCAGCCGGCTTGGCTTTCAGGCCACCAGGGAAGGTCAGCCAAACAATGACGCGGGCACAACACTGGAACCACCACCGATGCTGGTGCAACAGGACAACCGTCTGGAGCACCTGCTGAAGAGTCAGATCAGCCCCGGGCAGCAGGCCACAGTACTGGAACCGGGGTCCTGGATACTGGCCCACAGTCGGGTCGCTGCGCCAGCCCCAGCCTCGGTGTTTGATGACTTGTCCCCCGGGCAGATTCTGGAACAGATCAGCCTCAACGCACTGAGTGGGCTGATTCGCCTGTATCAGCCGGAACCGATGCACTTGCCGAAGGAAAACAATCGCCAGGAGATGCCGCGGTTGCCCGACAACGGCCTGGTTCGGCACGACGATGGCTCGGTCTGGCTGGCCACGCGGCATGAGTTGTTCGGCGGCCGGATCCTGTTACTTGAGCAGTCCCTGGATCAGTTACTGACCCTGTCCGGTTCAACCCTGGGGAGCGTTCTGGCCCGGAGCCTGTTGATCATTCTGGCATTGATGCTGGTGCTTCTGGGTTATGCCAGCTGGCTCTCCTGGCGCATTACGCGGCTGCAGGCACTGGTTGAGGCCAGTGTCGACGACGATGGTCGCATTCTGGCCGCCATTCCCTCACCCCGAAGCCGGGACGAACTCGGGCAACTGCAGCAGCACTTTGCCCAAATGGTAGCCCGACTGCAAAACTACAATCAGTATCTGGAGAGCTTTTCCAGACGCCTCTCCCACGAGCTGAAAACCCCGGTCGCGGTGGTGCGTTCTTCCCTTGAGAACCTGGCCCAGGGAGTCGCCGAGAACGAACGGCAGCAATACCTTGAGCGTGCAGCTACCGCCACCGAACGCCTGCGACGTATCCTGCACAGCATGAGCGAAGCCGCCCGGCTGGAGCAGAGCTTTGAGGACACCGAAAAAGAGCCGTTCGATCTGGCCCGGGTGCTGGCTGAAGCCACCTCCGCGTACCAGCAGTTGGATACCGGGCATCGAATCGTTTATTCAGGCCCGGCTTCTGACTGTGCGATGAACGGCTCGCCGGAAATGCTGGTGCAGATGCTCGACAAGCTGGTGGATAATGCCCGGGATTTCACGCCAGAAGGCGGCGGCATTGATGTTTGCCTGCACATTCACGATGGCCATTACCTGATCGAAGTGTTTAACGAAGGCTCCCGACTGCCTGACCATGACGGCGTCGATATTTTCGGCGCGTTCGTCTCGCAACGCAGCGGCGCCCACGACGGGCATCTTGGCCAGGGCTTGCTGATCGTGCGACTGATTGCCGACTACCATGGTGGCCGGGTAGAGGCCAGAAACCAGCACCAGAGTGGCATTGACGGGGTCTGCTTCCGGGTTATCATCCCCGCTACCGAGGCCAAAGCAAGGACATTACCGTGAGTGCCGACACCAGCAGCCTGGATTTTCACCCGCTTCGGGCGGATCTGTACCAGGAACTTCATTCCCGACCGTTCCAGATTATTCCGCCCCATGCCCGGGTCACCCAGATTGCGGTGATCACCACACCGGAACAACGAACCCGGCAGTTTGAACATCTCCAGAAACTGCACCGGCTGCTGGGTGAACCCTGGCCGGAGCAAGAGGTAAGCTGCTACGAACAGAGCTTCGGCAAGCTTCGGATCCGGCGTGAAGTGCATATGGAGTTTACGTCCTACACCTTCATCAATCTGGCCGATTCAGACGCGGATCCGTTTGCGGAAACCGGCTTGAGCCTGTTGCCGGACGGCTGGCTGGCGCAGCTGGAGGGGACCGTGGTGGGGGCCTTTCACGTTGAGGTGCGCGCCTCCTCAGAGGACGCACGCAGCGAGCTGGCCTTTATGCGCAAACATTTTGAAGGTATGCGCCTGGTGGGTAGCAGCCCGCAGGAAGGGGCAGCCCGGGTACTCGGCTCATTCCAGTTGCACAGCGACAATTTCGGGCGGTTCATGGTGCTGAACCACCATATGTCCAACAGCCAGCTTGGTCGCCTGGTTCAGCGTTTGATGGAAATCGAGACCTATCGACTGATGTCGTTGCTGGCCTTACCCGTGGCCCGGGAAATCACTCCTTCCCTGAACGACATGGATCAGCAGCTTGCCCGCATCACTCAGTCCCTGGCGGACAACGAGAGCCTGGATGAACAGCAGATTCTGGCCGAACTGACCAACATCGCAGCCCGAATCGAAGCCTACCGTGCCCATACCACCTTCCGGTTCTCGGCAACCCGGGCCTATCACCGGCTGGTACTGACCCGACTGGAGGAACTACGAGAAGACGAAGTCTCCGGCCACCTGACCATCACGGAATTCATGACCCGGCGCCTGACCCCGGCGGTAAAAACCTGCGAAGCCGTCAACGAACGCCTGGAAGATCTGTCACGCCGGGTCGACCGGGCCTCTGAAATGATGCGCACCCGGGTGGAGCTGGCCATCCAGAGCCAGAACCAGCAACTGCTCAGTTCCATGGACCGCCGTTCCCGCATTCAGCTGATGATGCAGCATACCGTGGAAGGCTTCTCTGTGGTGGCCATCTCCTATTACCTGATTGGCCTGTTGAAACTTGGGCTGGACGCCCTGAAGGGCACCGGGCTACCGATCAACGAGTCGCTGGTGACAGCCCTGGCCATACCGGTGGTGATGGTACTGGTGTTCATCGGCATCCGCATCATCCACCATCGTTTCATCCGCATGGCACGCCGGCAGTAGCGGTTCAGCAGAAGCGCGGGTCGCCTGCGAACTGGCGATAGAACTGCTGGGCAGTGCGGCCATTGCGCACGCCCTTGCCGGTAGCAAAACGCACCGCCTCCAGGTGCAGAGCTTCACGGTCCTGTACCTGGGAAAACAGCAGATCCACCGCCTGCAGATAGACATCCTGCGAAAACGGGTAGAACGACAACTGAAGACCGAACCTGTCGGCCAGCGACACCTGCTCCTCAATAGCCTCGGCCGGATGCAGTTCGCCATCCCGGACTTCGCTTTTGAGGTTGTCGCTCATGAACTCCGGCATCAAGTGGCGCCGATTAGACGTGGCATACACCCGCACATTCTCCGGCGGCAGCTCCAGTGAGCCTTCCAGCACGCTTTTCAATGCCTTGTAACCAGACTCCCCCACATCAAACGACAGGTCGTCACAATAGATGACAAACCGGAACGGCAGATCGCAGATGTCGTCGACAATTTCAGGCAGATTGACCAGGTCGTCCTTGTCCACCTCGATCATGCGCAAGCCCTGATCGCAATAGCGGTTCAGAAGGGCCTTGATCAGCGAAGATTTGCCCGTCCCCCGCGATCCCCAGAGCAGCGCATTATTGGAGGGCTTACCCGCCAGAAAACGTTCGGTGTTCCTTGCCAACGCCTGCTTCTGGTGGTCGATGCCGGTCAGCGCCGGCCACTGCACCGGGTCCAGCCGGCGAATGGCCCGCAAGCCTGAACGATGCCTCCGCCAGACGGCGGCTGGTGTGTGTTGCCAATCAAACGCCTGTTCTGCCATGGGCTGCGGTTCCTCGTTGAAGATTTCACAAAGTCTGTATGAATTCTGGCCAGCTATGGCTGTCAGAGGTTACGATTTGCAACTACACTGTAGCGGTAAGCAACATAGAAGGTTCATTTTGACATTCCCCACGTTTTCAACGCTACAGCGCCCGATCTTAGTCGTCTCCCGGCTATCTTTCATGGCTCTGCTATTGTCGTTGGTTGTTGCCGGGCTCGCCCAGGCAGAGTCCCCTGAGGACAGGCCTCCGGTGATTACCATCGGCGTAGTCGCCGACAACGAGCCATACACTTTTTTCGAAGGGCGCACTCCAACGGGATTTTCCATTGACGTCCTGCGAGAAGTCGCTCGTAACGCCAACCTGACCTTCGATTTCCGGGCCGGCAGCTGGCCAGACATTTACGCGGCATTCCTGCGGGGCGATCTGGACGCCATTGATGGTATTTCCTGGCGCCCGGAGCGGGCTGAAAAGATCCTGTTTACCGAACCCTACCATTTTCGCGAAGTCTACCTGATGCGCGACAGCGCTCGTTACCTGCCCCCAATCCAGAAACTGAAGGACCTGGCAGGCCTGAAAATCGGGGTGGTGGAGAACATATACTACCTGGATCGGCTGCAGGAAGAAGAC
Organism: Marinobacter sp. EVN1; assembly: GCF_000475375.1. NCBI lineage: Bacteria > Pseudomonadati > Pseudomonadota > Gammaproteobacteria > Pseudomonadales > Marinobacteraceae > Marinobacter > Marinobacter sp. EVN1. The sequence continues at coordinate 29,002 of NZ_AXCB01000045.1, read as the reverse complement.
CTCACCATAGAGACCTACGACACCCTGCCCAGCCTGGTGCGGGCCCTGGCCTTTGGCTGGGTGGATGTAGCCGTTGGCCCACGCCTGACCATGGAGTACCTGGCCAACCAGGCCGGCTTCCGTTTTCTGGAGATGGCCGGGCCCGCACCTCTGAACCAGTTATCGCGGGAAGACTTTCGAATTGGCGTCAGAGTTGGCGACCGGCTACTCCTCGACCGCTTACAGGCCGGGCTGGATGCCATTCCGACAAACCGTCTGAGTAATCTGCGCGAACGCTGGCAGGAGTTCGGTGGCTATTCTTCAGAACAATCCGCCAGGCTGCCTTTAAGTTCCGAACAACTACGGTTCCTGGCCAGCCTCGGGCCGGTTCGAGTTGGTTTCATGGACGATTATGCTCCGTTCAGCTTTACCGATGGCGGCCGAACCCTGGGACTGAGCGTGGACGTTATGGATCGTCTGGCCGACCTTACCGGCCTGCAGATCATTCCGGTACGCGGCCAGTGGGACGAGCTGATTCCAATGCTGCAGAACGGCGATATCGATATCATGGCAAACATGTCCTATCGCCCGGAACGGGAAGCCTTTGCCCGTTTCACCGAGCCCTATCACACTATCCCCAATGTCATATTTACCCGCAGTGACAGCCTGAACTACACCCGGCTGGAAGACCTGAGAAACTACCGCCTGGCCATCGGTGCCGGCATCTATTACGAAGAGGCCGTCAAAGAGATTCTGGGCACAAAAAATCTGCTCACCTTCAGCACCCAGGAGCCTATGTTCCACGCCTTGGCGAAGGGCGACGTGGATGTAGTGATCAATGCCCTGCATTCGGGCAATTACTGGATACATGAACTTGGCATCAGCGGCGTGCGTATTGCCGGCGAACTGGTACTTCCCGGTTTTACCGGAGAGGATCTGCGCTTCGGCATCCGACCGACCCTGTCGCCCCTGGCGGATATCCTGAATCAGGCTCTGGCGTCGATCTCACCCACCGAGCAGAGAACCATCGAAACCCGCTGGCTCGGCGCCACGGCCCGCCGGGCTGACCAGTCAGGTGGCCGAATTGAGTGGAATGAAACGGAAGCCGACTGGCTGCAACAGCATAATCGCAGAGTCCGTATTTGTGTCGATCCAGACTGGAGCCCGCTGGAAGCCGTCGAGAATGGCCAGCATGTTGGACTCTCAGCCCAGGTACTGGAGCTGTTCCGGGAACGGGGTGACCTCAATTTCCAACTGGTGCCAACCGACAGCTGGCGGGAATCCATTGACGCCGCCCGCGACCGCCGCTGTGACATGTTCCCTATGGCTATGGAAACCCCGGAACGCACCAGCTATATGAGCTTCACCACACCCTACCTTGAAGTGCCTAATGTCATCATGGGGCGCATTGAGGCACCGTTTATCGAACGGCTGAGTGATATGGGCGACAGGCCCGTTGGCGTGGTCGACGGCTACGCGTTTGCCGAGCTCCTCAAGCAACGTTACCCCTCGCTGCAGCTCGTTCCGGTTGGCTCCGAGCAAGAAGGGTTACGGCAGTTGCAAAACGGCAAACTGGCCGGCTACATCACCACGCTGGCGACCGCCAGTTATTACATGCAGTCACTCGGCCTGGCCGACCTGAAAGTGATCGGCCGGGTTCCTGCCGACTGGTCTCTGGCCATTGCTACTCGAAATGACGAGCCTATACTGCACAACATCATGCAGCGGCTGGTTTCCAGCCTCACTCGAGAGGAGAGGGAAAACCTGGAGAGTACCTGGCGTAATCTCCGGATTGAGGAACGGGTTGATTACACCCGTTTCTGGCAGATTCTGATTGCCGGCCTTGTGATAACGGCTCTGCTGGTGTACTGGAATCGCAAGCTCGGCCGCCTGAACCGGGAGCTGGCCGAGGCCAACGAAGCATTATCACGGCTGAGCGTAACCGACAATCTCACTCAACTGGGTAATCGCAGCTATTTCGACCGCGAGTTTCCCCGCAGCTTCCAGTGGTGCCAGCGCCATAAAACCGGATTCGCGGTGGCCATGGTGGATGCCGACCACTTCAAGAAAATCAACGACACCTGGGGCCATGAAGCCGGTGACCAGTGCCTTCAGGCACTGGCTGATGTGATGCGGGAGCACTTCCGCCGGGAAACCGACCGGTTGTCGCGTTTTGGTGGTGAGGAATTCATAATTTTCACCAGTTACGAAGACGCATCCGATATCATGGACCGACTGGAACGTTTCCGGACAGCGGTTGCCAACCGGCAGTGCGATACCTGCCAGGGTAGCCCGATCGAGCTGACGGTCAGTATTGGCCTCGCCTATGGCGTGCCCGAGCCGACCGGCTCACCGGCAGAGTATCTGAGGCAGGCCGATCAGGCGCTCTACGCCGCCAAGGGCAATGGTCGAAACCGCCTGGAAGCAAGACAGACCGGACGCAAGACATAAGGAACAGGAGCAGAACATGGCACGTATCTATAACGACAATTCCCTTTCCATCGGCAACACACCGCTGGTGAAGCTGAACCGGGTAAACGATGGCGCAACGATCTGGGCCAAGATCGAAGGCCGGAACCCGGCATACTCGGTCAAATGCCGGATTGGTTCCGCCATGATCTGGGATGCCGAAAAACGCGGTACCCTGAAACCCGGCATGACTATTGTCGAGCCCACCAGTGGTAACACTGGCATTGCCCTGGCCTATGTTGCCGCTGCCCGCGGTTACAAGCTGATTCTTACCATGCCGGCCTCCATGAGCCTGGAGCGGCGTAAGGTTCTCAAGGCCCTGGGAGCCGAACTGGTACTCACCGAACCCGCCAAGGGTATGCCGGGCGCCATCGCCAAGGCCGAGGAGATTTTTGCCTCCGACCCGGACAACCACTTCCTGCCGCAGCAATTCCAGAATCCCGCTAACCCGAAGATTCACGAGGACACCACCGGCCCGGAAATCTGGGACGATACCGACGGTGAAGTGGATATCTTTGTTGCCGGCGTTGGTACCGGCGGCACGCTGACCGGCGTATCCCGATACATCAAGCAAACCCGGGGCAAAGCGATTACCACCGTGGCGGTGGAGCCGGCGGATTCACCGGTCATTGCCCAGACACTGCGGGGCGACGAGATTAAACCCTCCCCCCACAAGATTCAGGGTCTCGGGGCCGGCTTTGTACCCAAGAACCTCGACCTTGACCTGGTCGATCAGGTAGAGGCCGTGTCCAACGAGGACGCCATGGCCATGGCCCATCGCCTGATGCGGGAAGAAGGCATTCTGTGCGGCATTTCCTGCGGCGCTGCGGTGGTGGCCGCGATTCGGGTCAGCAAACAGCCGGAACACCAGGGCAAAAACATTGTGGTGGTATTGCCGGATTCGGCCGAGCGTTACCTCTCGTCGGCCCTGTTTGCCGATACCTTTGGCGAGCTTGAGAACCAGCAGTAATTCTCACCGTGCCTGAAAACAAAAAAGCGCAGCCTCTAAGGGCTGCGCTTTTTTTAACGACTGACGTCAGTGTCAGAACTGGAATTTCAGACCAACCCGACCGGTATCGAAATCCGGACCGTCGTTGGTTACCTGGCCGTTGAAGTCGTCTTCATCGATGTCCACATTGTAGCGGTTGTACTCAGCAAACGCCGTCAGCTGTTCGGTTACCCGGAAGTCGACACCGGCACCGACAAAAGGATTCACCTCATCGTAGGTTTCGTCCTCATCGAAGGCTTCAACATCAAACGCGGAAGCAAACGCACCGGCCTTGGCATAAACGCCAAAGCTGTCGGTCAGTGGCAGGCGACCGATGGCACTCAGGCCCGCGCCTTTAAGCTTACCTTCCACGTCATCATCGCCGAAATTGCCAAAATCGATGTATTCGGCTTCAAGGGCAAAGAATTCGTTGAACTGATAGCCCAGAGCCGCGCCAAGCAGATCGTTCTCGTCCTCGAATTCGCCACCGTGGGCCTTGTATCCCCCGTAACTACCACTGATGTACGGTCCTGACTTGTCGCGGCTGACATTATCCTGAGCCCAGACAGCAGGGGCAGTGAAGACGGCAGCAGTCAGAACAGTTGCACACGCAAATCCAGCTTTGTAGCTCATAACGCGTTTTCCTCTGTGGTTGGGTTTTCCATTCGTCGAAACGATCAATCGGAAATCCTGTTTCCCGATTGCGTAAAACCAGCCTACAGAAGAATTCAGGGGTACCGGGTTAAAACCGGACTAAGATTTCTTCACATTCCTGTCATCTCGTTCCCGCAGATAACCGTCGGTAATCCGCGTCACGGCCGCTCCCGCCATCGCCACACTGCCATAACTCAGCCGGGAAATGCCGTGGTGCCATACCCGAACCACTCTCGCTCCGGGCCGGGTAACCGGCACAGCTTCCAGTATCCGAAAGCTTTCTTCGGCCACCGACAAATGAACCCGCTGCAGTTTCACCGCGCCGTGTTGCACCCCGTGAGCGAGCAGATCTACCAGGTCCAGCCACCAGTGCATGTCGCCATTACCCTTGTTCATACCAACCAGTCCTCCAGTTGCTGGCACACCGATGTATGGTGAGCCAGGCGGATATGATCCACACCCGGAAAATTCGCACAGCCCGCCAGCTGCCAGCCGGATTGGCCAGCGCCTTCAGCACTGGCCTGCTGCACCAAGGCGTCACCAAAGAGCAGGTTCGCAGGGTGTTGTTGACCGCGCAGGAGCAAGCCACTGATCACATAATGCCGGGCCTCCGGTAACAGTGGCTGAGGCTCCACACCGGGTTCCAGGACATCGCCCCGGGACAGGTTACGGATACCCTCGCTACGCAGGTCGATCACTTCACCAATCACCCTCAGATAGTCCCGGGATCTCCGGTTTAACCAGCCGGCCGCCCGGTGGGCACCAACCGCCAGCCAGGAGCCATCGTGTGGCGAACCGATGTACACGCAATCCGGGTTCCGTGTGACCCAGGAGTGCCCATTCACCAGACCATAGTGGCAGGCACTTCGAATCAGCAATCCGCCCATGCTGTGCCCGATCAGGATCAACCGCTGCACCGGAACGGGCCAGTTACTGACCAGGGATTCAAGCAGAGCCGCCAGCTCCTGACCGTTACGATAAATCGGCCGACCGGTGTTGAAACGCAGTTTCAGGGCGCTGGCATCGCCAAGCTGTTCCGCCAGGTAGCGCCCATAGTGGTAACCCGGTCGCGAGGGAAAATCCCATACCGACTCCAGTTCCATGAGGCCGTGGATCGACAGGCACAGGGTACGGCCGGGCGCCTCGGGTTCCGGTTTCTCTACCTGCAGCTCTGTATCTCCGGCAAATACGGACATAGGAACGGCAAGACCATTGCCACGATGCTCCAGCCAGTCGCCAAGAAAACCACTGGCGATGGCCGCTACCTGTTGCTGGATTCGCCCGGTTGAGACCTGAGGTGCCATCATCATTCTCCTGTTGATAACTCCAGTGTACGCCTGCCAGGGACAATGGCTATGGCGATAATCGGGCCAGAATACGGCTCACGGGCGAATGGCTGCCAACGCTTCGGCTCAAGGAAGTTTAATCTGCCCGCAAGGGCGACAGAGAGGGAATCCTGATACGCTTTCGAACCGTATTTGTCGTTTAACCGGGAAAATACAAGGAAGCATCCAATGCGATCTGCTGTTCTCTTACTCACTCTGACAAGCCTGATTTTTTCCGCGCTTCCGGCATCGGCCGAAAGCACAGAAGAGGCCACACCGGAACCCGAGGTTATGGGGTTTGTGGAATGGGTGGTAATGGGCGAAACCGGCATACGCCTGAAAGCCCGTCTCGACACCGGTGCCAAGACCTCCTCCCTGCATGCGGTCAATGTTGAACCGTTCGAGAAGGACAATGAAGAGTGGGTCCGGTTCCAACTTCCACTGGGCGACCACAAAGACCAGCCCAGTGAAGGGGATATTGATCACGAAGAAGTGATTCTCGAATTCGAACGGCCGGTATACCGGACCGTACTGATCAAGCGCAAGGGCGCGCCGTCACAACGCCGATACGTGATAAAAATGGACTTCTGTATTGGCGGCAAAACCCATGAAACCCAGTTTTCACTGACGGATCGGGGCAAGTTCTCTTATCCGGTGCTGCTGGGTCGTCGCTTCATGCGCGATGACAACATCCTGATCGACTCAGGCCGCAGCTTTATCGTTGAAAACGAGTGTGAATACAGCACCCTCGAGGAACTCGCCGAGAGTAAGAAGGCGCTGGCAGGCTGAACTATTCGATACTCTCCGGTTCGTCATTACGAATTCTTAGAAAGCTGGCGAACCGGGGTAAGCCTGTAGCCGTGAGGCCGCGATAGCGGAACGTAACCCGGGCGCCAATAGCAGGCGGATTGTGCCGCTCCTCATCGGTAAACCCGGTGCCAAGCCGGAACCGGCGACCACTTTCCAGCTCTACCTCCAGTGCCCCCAATAATCCCTCATACTTGCCCTTGCCGGGAAGATGAGCAACCACTGTGGCTTCCGCATCCTGATGTTTTTTCACCTTGAGCAGGTCATCTGAACGGCCCGCCTGATACCAACTTTTGCGGCGTTTCAGCATCAGTCCCTCACCACCGGCCGCGACCGTTTGCTCAAGCCGGGCCATCAGCTCATCGTGGCTGGCAACTACCCGCTGTTCCACCAGTACCAGATAACGCGAATCTGCTGCGGTCACCAGCTGTTGCAAGCGTCTATAGCGTTGCTCAAAAGGCCGATCTGGCTCGGGCAAATCAAAGACGTAGAAGCGCACCTGACGCCATTCCTGGCCTACTGGCTGAACTTTGCGGACTACGCCAGATAGTTCCGCAAAACGGCCACGACCGCTCCAGAGTTCGCCATCCAGGGGATGAGCGGGAAACTGACGGGTAAACCAGGCCGGTGCGCTATACCTGTACCCGCCCCGAGACCAGAGCGTCTCGCCATCCCAGAATGCCCGGACACCGTCCAGCTTTTCACTGACCCAGTACTCTTCCAGATTGACCCCGGGATGGTAGACATTGGCGAGCGGAAGAGCCGGCGGCCGGCCACTGGCGTGCCCAAACGCTGAAAGGAAGATTGATACAACAATAAAACTGAATGCCAGAGGCATCGCCCTGACACGGGTGGTATTGCAGAGTGGCATAGTCCTTTGCCCTGTTACGTCCCTGTTTACAGAATTCCGATATTGCGGCTCTTAAGCCGTTACATACTTCAGCAGCTCTACCACCTGTTCCGGCGTTTGAGCCCATGCCATGGCGGCGGCGTCCACTTCTTTGAGCGGATGCACAATGTCTTCGTCATGCAGGGTAATGTATGGCGTACCCATAGCCGAACAATAACCGGCGTCGAAGGCCGCGTTCCACTGCTTGTACTTGTCACCAAAGCGGATCACCGCCAGATCACACTGCTCAAGCAGGGTTTTGGTGCGGATGGCGTTTACCTTGGACGACTGGTGGTCACGCCAGAAATTGTTTTCGGGCTTGCCCAGGAAGTCACCTGCGGCATCACTGGATTCGTGATCGGTATTGGCAGACGTGAACTCTACCGGCAGGCCGGCCGCCTCGGCACCCGCAGCAATCTGCTCGCGCCAGTCGGTGTGAATTTCGCCAGAAAGGTATACGGTCCAGATCATGTTGGGCTCCTTACGCCAGTTTAAAGCCGGCCAGTCTAACCTACAGGCCGGCTTTAATGTAGGCATCAGACAGGTGTTACAGCTCCCGCTAACGGCGCCCTTTCGGGTTCATCATGCAGTTGGCGTAATAGGTGGTCGTGGCCGGCCAGTCCGAAAATACACCAATGACGCCCACCTCCCGAGCCAGCACATCAATCACATTCATGACATCGCCGTCGTTATTGATGACATCCGAAACTGTCTGGTAATACCAGCCACCGCCATTTGCCAGGGGACCACTACGCTCCACGGTCCAGGCGATCAGATCAAGACCAGCCATGCGGGCATTGCGGGCATACTCAGACGGTTCAATCTCGCCATAACTATCCAGCGCCAGCATTTTCCAGAGCGCTGGCGCCAGAATGTTCACGCCCCGGGACTTCAGGCTTTCCATGTGCGCCAGAGACTCTGTATCCGGCGTGATCGGCGACTGATCCAGAAACACTGCCTGTTCACCAAAGCGCGGCATTTCATTCACCCAGAAGAGTACGTCGTCCAGATTAAACGATTGCGGCCACACATCTTTCGGGTTAATGCCAGCGTCGATGTAATCCTGAATCATCTGACGGGCGTAGTCCCGCTGGCTGTACTCGCCTTCAAACGGCATATCGACCACTGGCGTTTTAAGCTCCGGAGTGAACTTGGCGCCAAGTGACTTGAACAGCTTTATACTCTCGCGGTGGGTCATCAAGGTGCCCCGGCTGGCATACAGATCGGTACGCCAGTCAGCAGTGCCGCCGACATACTCTTCCGGTGTGGTCGCCATCGGATCGTAGGCGTCCATCTTACCCTCGAGGGTCTTGAACTCCGCCAGCGTGATGTCACTGGTCCGGCATTCAGCCTTGGCCGGAGTACCGGACGCCGGATCAGCAGGGACGAACGGCTGGGTACACTTCGCGTTCAATTCCGGAATGGTGACAATGTTGGTGGTGGTGTGCAGATCATTCTGGGCGTGGCGACACACCAGCTCGCGATCCTTGGTGAAAGCAACATCACACTCCAGAATGCCAGCGCCCATCCTGGCGGCGGCGATGTAGGACTCCCGGGTATGTTCCGGGAACTGCAGGGGCGCTCCCCGGTGGCCAATCGAGAAGTCCGTAGCCTGGAAGTTGCGCACGTCACAGCTATTGAGACGTTCCTTGAGCGGGCCGTCATCCATATCCTCAACCAACCAGTACGGCCTCGCGCCCACCTGAACCGATGGCTTGCCCTGATACTTGTGCCAACCCTTATGCCCCCGGTGATCGTGCCATGCCTTTTCCAGCCCAGGCGGCATCCACTGACGTTCATCATGCCAGCCTGGTGTGGCATTGGCGGCTCCGGCCATCAGAGTACTCAACACCACACTTGCGATAACGCGTAACTTCATAACCTGCTCCTTGTGAAATGAATGATACTGCAGCGTCAGTGTTCACAAGAGCCATGACCACCGCATGACGTTTTTTTGACCAGCCGATCAACTTCTCCTCATATGCAGACTTTTCCTACAAGGATCTGACTGATCTTCCTACACACTATTTACAACATTCCGGTACATTCGGCCGCCCCAAGAACCCATCTGGAGTATCGAATGGACGCCCCGGCAATCTCACGGACAGAGAAACTGCTCTCTGCTGTTCTGAATAATCTGAAAAAATATCTGTTGGCCATCGCAAGCTCGCTGTTCGCGGTCTTCCTGGCCATGTCTTCCTTTTTTACCACGGAGCTGGGCTACACCTATGTGGTTCAGGACACCCTGTTTGGCACCATCCGCGTGTTCACCGAGCCCGGCCTGCACTTCAAGGTACCGTTCTTCTCAAACGTTTATACCTACAATCAGGCCATGACCCTGAGTTTCGGTAACCAGGAGAGTGGTGAAAAGATCAAATCCACCCGCCAGCTGGGCGAAGTGGAAGTGCAGTTCGCTGACACCTACACCGCCCGGATTCCGGCCACTTTCCGGTTCCGACTGTCAGCAGATCCCGAAAAGATTGTGGCTATGCATCGTGAGTTCCGCAGCTACGACAACCTGATCGATTCCCTGCTGATCAAGAACGCCAAGAACGTGACCGTAGTGACCGCCACCCAGTACACCGGCGAAGAGTTCTTCCAGGGTGGTCTGAACAAGTTCAAGGTTCAACTGGAAGACCAGTTGCAGAATGGCCTTTACGAAACCGAGCGACAGCAGGTGGAAGTGGAGCAGACCGACCTGGCTGCCGTATCTTCAACCAACGACGACGGCGACCGGCTGGAGCGGAAAGTGCAGCTGGTCTGGAAAAACATCATCCTGCAGGACAGCGCCGGCCAAGCCAAGCGCATTGCCAACCCGCTGGATGCTTATGGCATTCAGGTACGCCAGGTGACCATTGGCCGTCCGCTGCCCGAGAAGCGACTGGATGAGCTGCTGGTGAAAAAGAAGGACCTGGTCGCCAAGCGGATTACCGCGATCCAGGCCCAGGAAACCGCCCGCGCCGAAGCCAAAACTGCGCAGCTGGAAAAAGAGATCGAGAAGGCCCGGGCCATACAGGACGCCCAGCGCAGCAAGGAACTGGCCATTATTTCCAAGCAGAAGGAAGTGGAAATGGAGCGCCAGCAGGCAGAACTGGAGACCGTCCGCAAAGAGAAAGAAAAGGCCGTAGCCGTGCTGGAGAAACAGAAGCAGCTGGAAATCTCGGTTGCTGAGAGAGACATCCAGAAAGCCAATGCCGAAGCCGCCACCTACGCAGCAAAAGCCATTCGGGAGCAAGGCCTGGCGGAAGCCGAAGTCGCCAAGGCACACCTGCTGGCCAAACAGGCCGCCCGGGATATCTACATGGCCGAAATCCAGCGCGATATCGCCCAGGTAATGTACCCGGCACTGAAGGACGTAACCATCGATATGCCGGACTACTATGTCGGGGCCGACGCAGGCGCCAGCCCGGTCAGTAGCCTGGAAGTGTTTACCAGTCTTGGTGCTATGGAGCAGTTGCGCCGGTCTTCAGGACAGACCATCCCTCAGTAAAGCCAACGCATTGATACCGGGGTGGGCGATCCAGACATTCGCCCCCCGGTATCAACGTGGTCAACCGGCCAGCAAACGCTCCTGCAGCTCCCGGATCACCCGCAACACCCGGCTCATGTCACTCTGGGTTTTCAAATCCAGATCCAGCTTGCCATCCATGGTTTTCACCAGCGGCACAATGGATTCTTCAAAGATCCGGGCGAAGGCCATCAGCGCGTCGCCCACCTGGGGCGGGCTGTCCAGGTTGACGGTGACAGCGGGATTCAGCTGTACCGATTGCAGGCCTTCGGTGAGGCCGGTTTCGAGGGAACGGGACAGCTGGCTCAGGGCTTTATCCAGATCGGGTTCCGGGTGTTTTCCGTTGTCCAGTCCGGCAACCACCTGTTGCCCCAGTTGCTGCAAATGTTCCGAGATCAGGCCCAGCTGGCGAACCACTTTCACCCCGGTTTCCTCGTCGCCACCGGCTTGCTGACGGCGGCGGTATTCCTCACAGATGGTCTGCCAGCGTGCCGCTTCTTCGTCATTCATGGTGCCGCGCATCTGCTTGAGCTTGAGCAGGTTCTCTTCGGCACCGTAGGTCAGCAGCTGAGCCTCGCCCTGGTAGTGGTCATCAATCAGGGCTTCCAGCTCCTGGTCACTCATCACCGGCGACAGCTTCTCCGCCAGTTTGTTCATGTTCCGGTAGCTGCCCTGCAGCTTGAAGGTGGGCTCGGTACGGTATGCTTCTGCCTGGGCGCTGGAGGCAATGTAAGCCTGATTGACCCGCAACACGGTTTCCCGCACCCGGATCATTTTCTTCAGCAGGGCAACGATTTCATCGCGCTCGGCGGCACTGTAGTCGTGTTCAAAGTCCGAATCCGCCACCGTTTTGCCTTCGGCCAGATCGGCGAACCGGTAAAAGTCCGCCATGCCCCGGGTGGCCAGCGGTGCCAGCACCCGGTTGGAGCTCAGGCTGTTCTCGATGTAGGACAGCGCAAAGGCATGCTCCATGCCCGAGAGCACGTCACCCAGGTTGTAGATGTCGGCCCGGTTGGCGAGCATGTCGGGGACCTTGAAGACTTCGCCGCTTTCGGTATACGGGTTCCCGGCCATCACCACACAGAAACGCTTGCCGCGCATGTCGTAGGTGCGGGTCTTGCCGCGCCACACCCCTTCTATGCGGCGCGTGCCGTCACACAGGGAGATAAATTTCTGCAGGAATTCGGGGTGAGTGTGCTGGATATCATCCAGATACAACATCACGTTATTGCCCATCTCCAGCGCCAGGTTGAGCTTGATCAGCTCCGCTTCGGCGGTGGAATGGGGTGCCTTCTCCGGATCCAGCGACATCACGTCGTGGCCCAGGCTCGGGCAGTTGATCTTCATGAAGATCAGGCCCAGACGGTTGGCCACGTATTCCATCAGCGTCGTTTTACCGTAGCCCGGCGGCGAGATCATCATCAGCAGCCCAGACTGGTCGGTACGGCGGTCTTCACCCGCCGTGCCCATCTGCTTGGCCAGGTTATCGCCGATGATCGGCAGGTAACTCTCGCTGATCAGCTTGTTACGTACGAACGACGACAGCGGGCGGGGCCGGAACTCGTCCAGCCGTAACTGGCCACGCCATTTCTCCAGTACCTGTTGCCGCACCTCCTGCAACTGCTGCCAGCCAGGAATGATCTCCTGCTGGTGATATCGCAGACGCTCGTCAAATTCATCCAGTTGCAGACTGAGCGTGCGCTCTTCAATGCGAGGGTGTTGGCCCAGAAGACCTTCAATCTGGAACGCCAGCTCCACACTGCGAACCGAGGTTTTCACCGTTTCGCCCACGTTCAGCACGACCACGGCCTCCGGAAGATAGTGCAGCAGATGCTGCTGATCCGTCTTGGCCATCCAGGCTTTCAACCAGTGGCTGGTGATGCTCCAGCGAGCAGCCGGCTGATCGGCCACGACCTCCAGTGCCTGCTGATACTGGGCAAACTGGTTATCCCGTTTCAGTGCCTCGACAAAGCCGGTCGCCAGATCCCCGGCATAGCGAGTGATATCGAAGACTTCGGATTCTTCCGCCAGCTGCCGTACCAGGTACTGGGCTGCGGAATGCACCAGGCTGCGCCCATCGCTGCCCGGCCCGGCCAGGCTCAATTGTTGTTCTTCCACAAAGTTTGCGAGCTGCGGTTCCAGTTCCTGTTGCAGGGATTCCAGCAGCTCATCGGACTGCATCATGCGGCTGAGGATGCCGGCAGACAGGCACCGGGAACGCAGTTGCTGGCCCGCGCTCTGTTGCTGGCTCAACCCGGCCCAGAACAGCATGGCCAGTGCCCTCGCCCTGGGACTGAAACGCAGCAACCCGGCGTTCTGAATCGCCGGCCACAGCGTACTGACAATCAGCGCTGCGTCGTGATCATGGATGCCTTTTTCGTAGCCCTCCCGGTATCGGGGCGAGGCGAACTTGCGGATGTAACCGGTCAGTTCATCCAGATCCGCGACGTTAACCGGCAGGTCTCCGGCCTTGCGGAACTCATCGATTACCAGTGCCGACAGATACTCCGCCCGGTACACCCGGTCGGATTCCGAAGGCTGGCTCATGTTCCAGTAGCCCCGGAGGCGGTCCAGCTCGGGCTCCTCCAGGCGCTCGTAATACTGGGTTCCGGTCAGGTGCAGCAGGACATGATCGTCCCGGGGAATCAGGGTCAGATCCAGCTCCCGCTGGTTAACGCTGAACTTGTGCTTGCCCAACCGGATTACGGCACCGCCATCCTCAAAGATATCGGCTTTATCCCGAACGCTGCGCAGGGCGGTGTCCTGAGCCGCTTTGAGCTGGCCCAGGCAATCGTCCGCTTCCATGGCGGCGCCCAGCTCCCGTAACTCTCCGGCCATGCTGCGCAACCGGCTAACCATGGCATCAGAGGCGAAGAAGGCATGCAGCTCTTCCGGGCTGCTGAAACGTTCGGTACGGCGGCCCAGATTCTTGAGAATACGGGCAGCGGCATCGGTGAGCGTGGTTACCCGGCGCTGTTGCTGATCCTGGAGCTGCTGGCGCCGTGCCTCGATGCTCTCATGGGCGTTCTCACGCTGCTCCAGAATGGCCGCCAGGAACTCGTCATATTCGCCAAACTGGCTTTCCAGCTCCTGCAGCTGATCCAGCATCCGGGTCATCAGACCATCGCATTCGCGCACATCCGACAGCGCGCTGACGCCGTTCGCCAGGCTCTGCTCAAACAGCCGGATACGAGCCGCAAACTGGGCCCGGGCTTCCGCACTGCCCTGCTCTTTCAGCCGGATTTCCGCTTCGGAACGCTGCTGGTTGATGGTGGCGTAGATGCCGGAGATATTATCGGTGATCGCCGTTTCCAGCGCGGCATCGTCACCGCCCATCGACGCCAGCATGCCCTGGATCATGTCCAGGCCTTCAGTCAGTTCCCGATAGCGATCGACAATCTTCTTCAGGGCATCCCGGCTGTCGGCCTCGGCCAGCGCAGTCTGCAACTCGGTCAGGGTCTGGCGGTAGCCATCCAGCGCCTCCGGCGACGCCAGGAAACGGAAGGTGCGCTCGGTCAGCCGGCCCTCAGCCTCGGCCAGCTCCTCTTCAAGACTGTCGATACGGGCTTTGTCGGCATAGCGCCGATCATTGAGAGTTCGCACCCGGCCGCGATGATCGCGCAAACGTGCCAGGTAACTGACAAACTGATCCGGTGCTTTCCAGCTATCCGGTTTCAGGTCCCGCATCAACGCGCCCTGGTCCTGAGCGACCTCGGTAATGGCAGCTTCGGTCTGGGCGCGAATACTCTGGACTTTCTCATACTCATCCAGCACCAGCTCTGCGGTGCCTCGGATGGTGCTGAGCTGTTGATTTAACCCGGCAAACAAGGCTTCTTCCTGGCGCGCTGACAGCCAGAAAAACTGGTCCAGAATACGGTCCACGGTGCGAATCAGGTTGGTGAAATGCCGCTCACTGGCGCTGGCGCCCTCCACCAGGGTAACCACCGTATTCAGCTCGGCAATTCCCCGAACCAGCTCGGGATTGCCAATGCGCGCCAGCTCGGAATCGTTGGCGACGTTCGCCGCAGCGTGGAAACTTTCAGAAGTGAACGGCGTTTCCCACACCTGCAACGGGTGCACCAGCGTAGGTTCCTTGTCGGCATTGAAAATCACCAGATGCCCGTTTTCGAACAGGGCGTAGCCGTGGCCAATCAGGGGCACATCCGCCTGTTTGCGAATCAGGTTGTAGCGGAACAGGATCACCTGACCAGTGCGCTGTTCGAAGAAGACATACAGCATGTCTTCACCGTTGGGGGCCCGCAAGGTACGCTTTAGCCGGAAATCCCCGTCAGGAATCTGGAAGGTTTTCAGCTCGCCGGTACTCAGGTAGTAACCCGACGGAAAAATCAGGCCGTGATTGTCCGGCAGCGACGCGACGGAACCGGCCATGGCGTCAACCCGCTCGATCTTGCGCTCGGTGCGGTTGAACAGGTAGTAGCGCCAGTGTTCTTCGTTAAACGGCAGAATCCGCACTAGCAGAATCTCGCCCAGATCGGCAAAATCGAAGCTGGCGTCGTCCAGTGACTGGGAATCGGACTCCACCGGGTCCGAGTAGATGCCTTCGCCGGTGGAGGTGTTGTTCTCCACCTTGAAAGTAATGTTGCCCCGCAGGTTATCCACAAACAGGGTGTCGGCGATGTTCAGGTGCGGAGAGCGGCCCTGAACCTGGCTGTCGCGGCCCACGGTTTTCCAGGGAAAACTGAAACGTTCCGGGAAAGACAGATCGCGCTCGCCGCGATTATCAATGTAGCGGCTGACCTCACCATCGGGCTTCAGTTCCCAGCGAAACACCCGAAGATCATCAAGCTTGTCACCGATGCGGAACGCCATCAGCAACATGCCTTTGAGAATCACCAGTTGCGACAGCGTGGCGGTGTTGTAGTACTGCTGGAGTTCCCGGAAGTCGGTGGCGAAGCGTTCATCCTTGAGAAACGAACCCTCAATGGCCGCTTCGGTCATCTCGAACCCGCTGTCGCCGTCGTTCAGGTGGTACAGCCTGAACACATCTTCAATCACCAGCGTCTTGCGCAAGCCCAGCTGCAGATTGAAACCGAACAACAGCTTGTCGCCCAGACGCACCACATCCCGGGCGATGGCGTTGTTTTCGGTTCGCACCCGGGCCCGGCCCAGCACGTTCATGCCGGCACTGCCAAAGATCTCTTCGCGGGCCTGGTTCAGCCCGGACACCTGCTCACGCAGTTGGCCGCCCTGCTCTTTCAGCCGGCGCTTGATGGTTTCAAAGGCTGAACCTTCCTGAACAATGCTTTCGAGCTCGGTGCGATCCGTCGACATACCAAATCATCCTGAACCAAAGAGGGGAATGCGGTTAGGGGAAAGCACTCCCGGCACCTTGGGTCCGGTACCGGGAGCCATCGGCCTTATCAGGCCGTCTCGGAACTGCGGTTAGGCTTTTCACCTGCCACCCGGCCGGCAATGTTCGAGAGCGCCGCCTGCAGCGAGGGGGACTTGTCCAGCACGCCCTGAACACTCTTGCCGTAGCCAAGGCCCTGGGCAAACTTCTCGAAAATGCCGCCGTCGCCGCCGATCATTTCGAACTTGGCGTCTTTCAGGGCAGCAGCCATAACCCGGCCATTTTCCAGCATGCCAGCCTTCTGGGCGTCGATCTGGGCCATCACTTCCTTCTCATGAACTTCCAGGTTCATGCGGAACTCTTCAAAGTGACGGGATTCCTCAGACATGCCATCGTAGGCCTTGAGTTTCTCAACCAGACCAGCCGCTTCGGCCTTGGCCATGGCTTCGCGGGCTTCGGCTTTGGCGTGGCCCATGCGCTGCTCACCTTCGGCTTCGGCCAGAACCATAGCCTTACGGGCATCGGCCTTGGCAACACCCAGTTTCTCTTCACCCATGGCTTCGGTTTCCAGACGCTGCTCAAGCACCCGAACCTCGGCCATGCCGGCTTCTTCATCGGCCTTGGCGGTAACCGATTTGACCTCGGCGCGGGCCAGACCATCGGCCCGGATGGCAGACGCCTGAGCTTCCTTGACCTGCGCTTCAGCAAGGCCATCGGCCGCGGCCATAGCCTGGCGACCACGGGCCAGTTTCTCGTCAGCCACCGATTTTTTCTCGGCCGCGTCCATTTCCGCCTGGGCGGTAACCCGAACCTGCTCGGCTTCCAGCTTGGAGCGCTCAAATGCCGCCTCCGCCGCTTTCACATCTTTCAGCTTCAGTTCTTCGGCTTCGGCTTCGGCCGCCACCACTTTCTTCACCTTCAGGCGGTCTGCTTCAGAACGGTTGCGAACATCCTTGATGTTCTCTTCCTCTTCCGCCACGTTGCGCTCAACGGCAATACGCTGGCTGGTGATATCGGCAATTTCCTTGCGTTCTTCTTCCAGCGCCTTTTCCATGCCAATGCGCTCGATTTCCACCGCCCGCTCACGGTTAACATCCTCGAGCTCCCGGGCCTGGCGAATACGCACTTCTTCAATCTGCACCGCACGCTCGCGGGCTTTCATGGCCATTTCAATCTGGCGCTGCTTGTTTTCGTCCGCAATCGCCAGTTCTTCATCCGTCTTGATACGAGCGGCTTCGGCACGGGCCCGCTCCTGCTCACGCACCTGCTCGGTTTCCGAAGTCTCACGGGCCTGCAGGGTTTCAATTTCCCGGCGCTGGCGCGCTTCGGCTTCGGCCTGGCTGCGTTCCAGTTCCAGCGACGCTTCCCGCGCTGACACATTTTTGCGCTGGATTTCCAGCTCCTGGTCCCGCTCCAGACGGTTGGTTTCCACATTGTGGAGCGCGGTGATTTCAGTAATCCGCTTGATGCCCTCGGAATCCAGGATGTTGTTCGGGTCCAGTGAGGTCTTCGGCGTCTGCTCCAGGTAGTCGATGGCCACGTCTTCCAGCACATAACCGTTCAGGTCTTCCCCGATGGTCTCGACGATGGAATCGCGGAAGCGCTGACGCTCCTCAAACAGCTGCATGAACTCGAGCTTCTTACCAACGGTCTTCAGCGCTTCACTGAACTTGGCATTGAACAGCTCGTTCACGGCATCGCGGTCTGAGGCACGGCCCACACCCACCGATTTGGCCACGCGCAGCACGTCTTCCTGGGTTTCATTCACCCGCAGGTAGAAGGCAACGGTAATGTCGGCTCGCAGGTTGTCCTTACAGATCAGCCCTTCCTTGCCGGTACGGTTAAGCTCCAGGGTAATGACCGAGATTTTCATGGTCTCGGCGCGGTGGATAACCGGCAGCACCATGGCCCCGGTGAAATACACCTTGGGCGTGGGCGACAGGTCGTTCACGATCAGGGCCTGGCCCTGGTCCACCTTGCGGTAAAACGCCTTGAACAGGGCCAGTATGCCCAGTATCAGCAGAACCAGGACCCCGACGGTCATGATTGCTGGCATCATCCAAGATAAGTCCATTTAGTCATTCTCCTGCGCTGATTGAAGGGAGTAGGTGCGGGGATTAACCGGCCGATTCGCCGGCAAGGAATTCAGCTTCCGGAACCACCCACCAGGCGTTCTTGTCCGGAATATGTTCGATCAGCACCGCGCGCTCGCGATGCGCCAAAGGCGAATGGCTGCGGACCTGCAGCACCAGATGGGCACCGTCGAGAATCGCTTCTGCCCGGCCTTTGGTTTCAGTCACTGTTGCGGAGGTAATCACGCAAGCGGTACCGATAATACGTTTCTGAAGCGGGGGTAAATACGCCCGCCGGAACAGTGGCCGAAGTGGGCGGATAACAACGGCTGTCACCAGAACACTCATCACCAGAGCGCCGGCGATGACCGCCAGGCCGAACAGTGCATGCAGGAAACCATCAGGCACCAGTGCACCGAGCAACAGCTCCGCAAAATAGCTCGCCAACCAGGCAATCAGGAACATCAGAGTAAGCACGAGTGGCAGCGGGACACCCTGGAGCCCCAGGGTCACCATCAGGCCGGAGAAGTCGCCAGAGGCATCAATATCGCCATCTGCCTCGATATCGCCCAGACCCACAAGGGAAATCAGCCAGTAAACGATGGCCACGCACAACAATACGGAAAAAATGACCGTGGGGAAGGAGAAGGCAATTGCAAAGAATGTATCCATACGCGACCAGACATCCGTTCTGGTAAATCCACTGGGCGACAGTCCGTGTCAGACTGACGAGTTGTTTATAACGTAAACAAACTATTTCTTGCAAATGTTTAATTGCGAGGTATAGACTCGGATGATTGACATAAAATGTCAAGCGACAGGACAAGGTTCGTCCGGATCGGCCGAACCGATTCAACGCCACAGGAAGGAGCTATTCGTGGATACCCAATCTCTCACCCTGGCCCTGGGTGACGCCACCCATGCTGGCCGAACCTTCGATGTCATGCCCATTGCCGGCGAAGAACCGGTGCTGCAGGTAATCGTGTCCGGCGCCGAAGAAACACCGGTGTATATTACCGTAACCGACACCCAGATTCTGTGCCTTGCGTACCTTTTCGACGAACAGGAACTGGCCCCGGAACGTCTGAACGAGCTGCATGAAAACATGTTGCGCATCAGTGTTCCCATGCCCTTAAGCTCTCTTGGCAAAACCGGCCAGCACTATGTGGTCTATGGCGCACTGAGCCCCACGTCCGGCACCAGCGAGATCATGCAGGAACTGGTAACCCTCGCCGAGAATGCCATCGACCTGTTACAGACTTTTGAAGACTACCTGGCTTGAGTGAGGGCTGAGACATGAGAACCGTACTTAAAAAAATCCTGACCGCCATGCGCGGGGGTGTGAACGAACTGGGTGAAGCCGTTGTCGACGGCCAGGGCAACCGGATTCTGGAACAGGAACTGCGCGATTCCGAGCATGAGCTGAAACAGGCCAAGCAGGAGCTGGCGTCACTGATGGCCGAAGCGGCCTCCCTGGCCCGACAGATCCGTACCGAGCAGGACAGCGCCGCCAAGCGTGAAGACGATGCCCGCAAAGCCATCGCGGCTGGCCAGGAAGACCTGGCCCGGGAAGTGGCCGAGCGAATTGTTGGCCATGAGCGCCGCGCTTCGGAGCTGACCCAAACCCGGGAACTGCTGCAACAGCGCATTGTGGGGCTGAAAGAGCGCGTTCAGAAAGCCGAGAAACAGCTGGCCGACTACCGCCGGGAACTGCAAGTGGTGAAGACCAACGAGCGGGTGCTACGCACCACTGCGCAGATTGACACCAACATCAACAGCCAGCAGTCCTCCCTGAGCACCGCGAAAGAGACATTGGAACGGATTCGCGAGCGCCAGGCCCGGGAAGAAGACCGCCAGACCGCCAGCGCCACCCTGGAAAAAGAGCTGACCGGCGCAGATCTGGACGAAAAACTGAAAGCCGCCGGCATTGACGGCGAACAGGATGCCGTCAACGATGTGTTGGCACGCCTCAAGGGCGGCAACGCAAACCCGTAAAACCCTGAGCGCCCCGAGTTCGGGGCGCTCACTCAAGCACCTCAAAGGCGCTCTCACAGGCAACCCCATGGCGAAGAAACAGGACTGGTCCCGAGAAGAACAGGCCGTTCAGGCGGTACAGATGGCCTTCGACCTGTCCAACGACATCCAGCGCGCGTTTCGCGTGTCGGCGGCCATGCAGGATATGACGACCGCCGACATGGTGCGCAAGGTGCTCCACCTGCCCTACCGTAAAGGCCGTGCCCGCCCGCGGCTGACGGTAACCCTCAAAGACGAGGATTTCGAACTGCTGGCACGCAAGTACGAACTGGATCCGCAGGATCGTGCCGCTATTCGCCAGCGCGTGGCGGAGGAGTTGCAGGGATTTGCCAGGCAGTATCTGACTGCCTCGGATCAGTAATCGCCAGGCGCTTCAGAAACCGCTTTACCAGGAAAAGGACGTCATGCCCAGAAACCGCTATCGACAGTGCCCGGCCTGCAATACCGCAAGCCTGGACTCCTCCAGCCATCCCTCCATATTCGACTGCCGCCTGTGCCACGGGCTATGGTTTGAAGATGGCGCATTAAATCAGGCGATTGCCGAGCATCATGACGGCGTAGACGAGTACGATCACGAGCAGCACCTCGGCCCCGCGCTTCGCACCAGCGACCGGCTTTGCCGACGGTGTCGCATGCCCATGACCCACTACCAATTGCTGGCTCACTACACCACGGAAATTGACTGCTGCCCCGGCTGTGACGGCGTTTGGCTCGACAAACACGAAGTTGATCAGGTAATGCAGTCGCCGCAACTGAAGCAGGCCCTTAAAGACCTGAACCAGAAGGTGAGCTGGAAATCCTGGCTGTTCCAGTTCCTGACCGCCATGCCGGTGGAATACAACGTAAAACCCCACCGCACCCCCTGGGTTACCCGAACCCTGGTGTTCCTCTGTGCCCTGGTGTTTGGTGTTGGCGCGCTGTCCCCTGAGGCTAATGAGTGGATCTTCGTAAACCTGGGATTGAACTCCGACACCCAAAGCCCGTCACATTTTGTGCTTCAGTTGCTGAGCTATCAGTTTGTGCACGGTGGCCTGATGCACCTGGTCGGGAACATGTACTTTCTGTGGATTATCGGCGACAACCTGGAAGATGCGCTGGGGCATGGTGCCTTCCTGGCACTCTACCTGTTTGCCGGCATTATGGCGGCCCTTGCGGAACTGCTGTTGTTCGATGCCAGCCAGGGCCCTCTGCTGCTGGTCGGGGCCAGTGGCTCCATCGCTGCCCTGTTCGGTCTCTACCTGATGTGGTTCCGGCACGCCAGTCTTACCTTCATGATCATTGTTTACCAGAAGAAACTCGCACCTCACTGGTACTTCCTGATCTGGAGCCTGATAAACCTGTTCGGGATGTTCACCGCCCAGGGCGGCGTGGCGTGGGCCGCGCATCTGGGCGGCTTTGGTTTGGGGTTACTGCTTGGCTACCTGTTGCGGGATTATGTGCTGCGGAAAAATCCGCTTATTGCGATGCTGAATCAGCCGGAGGCTGCGATTAACCGGTAGCCTTGCCGGTTAATCGCAATAGGTACCTACTCGCCGCAGGTTTCTTTAACCTTGGCGCGGAAACGGTCCCGAATCTGCTGATTTTCTTCCTCTGACACGTACTCCCGCTCACCCTTCTCATTGATATCGTAGAAGGTCGAAACACTCTCCAGGTGCTTGAGACGGGCCTGGAGATTCCGGCATAGCTCCTCCTGCTTTTCGGCCTGTTGCCGGACTTTCGCCTCTTTGGCCTGACGCTCCTCCCGCTCCTTCTGTTGCTGTTCCAGGAACTCCGTCATTTTCTGCTGCCGGTCACGGGCTGTGGCATCAGCCTGGGCCGGCGCTGCATTGACGCGCACCTCCTTGGAACTGGCCTTCGCCGGGGGGCGATCGCCGAAATGGGTCTGACCGTTGGCATCTGTCCACTGGTAGACGGCAGCGTGAGAAAACGGACCAAGGGATAGCAGAAATAAAGAGATGAGAAGCTTGCGTGTCATAACTGAATTCCTTTTCGAATAATGCTTTGGACAACTTTCGAAGGAGTAGTCTACCCGATGATGGGTTTGGGAACTTTGACCGGGTAGTCACAAGAGCCGTCCTACCTGGTTGGCAATGGAAGCCCCCAGTTCACAAGTCAGGACACATAACTCAACTTTTCCGCCATCAGGTCGGGCCTGCGTGTTGTATCGATGATGGAGACATCGGTAAACATATCGTCCACTTTCTGCTTGAAGGTTTTGTCATCCATATCCCGCCAGTAACGCGCCGGACGGCCCGTTGCCTGATCATGCTTTGCGGTGGTCGGGTCAAGGTGTCGATACTGCTCCAGCAAGGGCAGCTCCGGCAGCGGCCTGGTGATGTCCATGTAATTCTGGATGAAATCCCAGTAGGCGTAACACATGGTGGGGCTGCCATGGGCGCCGAGAAGATCGCCAACGGTAACGTCCAGTTTGCTGTATCGGTGAGAGAGCACCAGATCAAACACACTACCGAAACGGTCCACCCTCGCGCAGCACCAGGCATCAAATTCGTAGAAAGGTTTTTCAACCACCACCGGAGGCTTTCTGGGGAGAAAAGGAAACTTTTTCGGGTATTGCCAGACCTTGATCATGCCGGTTCGACGGTTGAATTCCCATTCGGGGCCTCGGCCATTCCGTAAAAGCCATTTCGGGAAGAGACGGAAGGCCAGATCTGCGATCAAAATGAGAATCCAGCCACCTCCCAGCATGATAAATTCAAATAAACCAAGACTTTGTATGTACTCGGAATAGTTTCTACTAATGGACGTGAACAACGGCGATATCAAAATCAATGTTATCAAATATCCGGGAGAAACAATGTATGCCCAAATCTTACCCGCAATACTCATCATGTCGAAAAAGCGCGCCTGAAAAGCCAATGGTGCATGCCGGAAGCACTCATGATTATTCTCAACGTGAAGTCCGTACTTCTCTGCCAGATCCTCTTTTTTCTCCAGTCGCCGCAACTTCTTGGGCGGGTCTCTTGAAATAAAGGTGGGCGGCATTACTTCTCGGGTATTACCCCACGGCAAACGTAAGCTGGCTGAGCGATCTAATCCGGTTCGGTTTAGTTCCTGAGTTTGATTTTTTTGCTCGGGAATCGCATCAGGGCGGTAGCTATGCGATCCATAACAATCACTCGAGCTACCGTGTGGAGAAGCATCAATCGACATTTTCTTGAACTCTTTGACTGTACCAAAATGGCTGGTCTTCGCTGCTAAAGTCAGGTTGGGTATGACGCTCGTCCGATTCATTAAATACGAGAGGATCTTGCGGTGGAGGCGCCGGGAAGACCATCAACATGGATTCGAGCGATTGCCTTGCCTGAATCTGGACTTTGGCCTTCCATCTATACGTTCGCGTTTCCCACGCATCGCTCTGCCAGACTGCAGTCTCCAATTTGCGTCTCGCGCTCTCAGGTGCATTCAGATAAATATGCAAACCCGCACCAGACTCCTCTGTCATTAGCACATAAGGCTCCACATCAGCCCCTTCTATTCGGTTATTCTGAACGTGACCCGATCTACCTTTAGCGACAGCAATCGTTTCGTTGAGTTGAAGCTTCGGTAAAACACTGACAACCCCACCAGAACTGAACAATTCAGGAATGGCACTTTCAATCACAAGACGCTCACCAGCCATCGACAAAGCGGCGATCTGATCATCGCTATAGCCCTCCAGAACGCCGTCTCGCGCCATTCGTCGCAAGGGATTGTATTCAAGTCTGACCGTGACGCCCATTAACTGGCTGATCAGGCGATAGTAAGCTTCACCCGGTCTTTTCAAGAAGGGTTTCTCTGCCAGTGGCCCAAAAGGCCCATGCCGCATCCAGATGTCGAGCGGTTCGTCGCTGAATGCGAAAACCGTCGCCAGGCCCGCTACGGCCAGGATAACACCTACTGCTAGCCAACCTTTCGGCCCTAACACCAACAGAAGTCCTGATTTACCGACAACACTTGCAAAGCCGAAAGCGATCCCGCTACCCGCCAGCAATCCATAGCCGAACGCCGCCTTGTGATTTCCCATCCGATACTCGTAATAGGCATCCCACCCGGCATCCAAAGCCATCAGAAAACCGGCTGCGGCGCCAAGCCCGCTTTTGATTGTCAACGGAGTTCCAAACCATTTAACGAACGCTGCTCCGCTTTTTCCCGTCAATTCAAGTGCCAAGATCTTAGATGGCCCCAGCACCCACCGTTCACTAATTGCCGTGCCCGCAACAAACAAATCTAAACCCGCGCTGAATACTCGGAGGCCGGCACGATTGTTCCCTTTAATCCTTGCATCTTGGGGCAGCCCTGACCAAACGCTCGCTGAGTTAAACACCTCAATCAAACCAACAAATACCGGAAAAGCAGGCTTATTCAGCACCCGATATAAACGACTGGATCTATTACTACTAATCTCTGCCTGATCAACCCGGTTCGCCGCATCGTTCGCAGCCTCCAGGTCACGAATATACTGTTCTTTCTTCGCAACACGGCTTCTACGGCTATCAATCTCTTGCTCGAATGCTTTGAGTTCCCGTTCCGCTCGGGCAACTTCAGCCTTTGCTGCTTCGATTCTTTGTGCAGCGGCAGCCATTGCCGCGGCGGGGGTGCCGGGACTCGGCCCAACGAGCTCGTCGAGTTCAGCTAACGCACGCACCGCTTGCCGGAAGTCAGACTCAGCTTTCCGGATATCCTCAATTAACGTCACAACCGTTTCTGTTTTAGGGACTGCCAGCACGTATACATCCTCTGCAACCTCGGATGCGATACCCGCAGCCTTGCTGCGTCTTTTACTTGTTGACGCGCGAACATCAGGTTCTTCGCCTGCCTGGATCAAGTCCCCAAAAAGCTCTACAGCCCGCTTTCCAGTTCCAGACCTGAGCTCAGCCTCACTAAACTCGAAGATGAAATAATCTTTCTGACGCGCTTTCGAGAGTCGCATCAACTCCACTTTCCCTAGAAGCTCCGGTAGGGACCGACGTAATTGCTCCAACGAAACTGAATAAAGCTTCATTCTGCCAGCAACCGCCGTTTTCATGATTGATTGTTTCTGCCGGCTCAGTTCTTTGAAGCGTACGTCGAGCTCGATCAGTTTGTTCCGGATCGCCTCAAGCTCAGCTTCTTTTCCTCTGAGGTTGTTAATTCTCCGTTCGATGTTCCAGCGTTGGTTTTCAAGATTGGAGATTTCTATTCGAAGCTCTGCCAACTGCTTCTTTATAGCCGCCAGCTTTGCATTTCTCGCCTCAATAGCTTGGCTGGCATGATGAATCGCCGCCCACATATTGCCGTGAACACTCATTAGAACCTGACTACCGAGCCTCATATTCGCCGTCAGAAGTGTTTCGTAGGACCCTGCGGCAGCTTCGACTGCTAATTCAAGTCCATCGATCGTTTTTAGCTCTTCAATATCGGGAAGATCGGTAATAGACATGGCTGCGAGTTCCGTTTCGCGGAACTGCCCATTGCCATGATTGACCTGAGGCTCTGCCGGAGGTTGATACGGTTTTTTCTGATCTTCCGGGCTGAAGCGGGGAAACAACAGAGAGTAGAGAACGCGACTGTGCCGGCCCTCACACAGTCCCTGTAACCAGTGTTTTCCTTCACCATCGACCGCACCCTCAACGTCAATGTCGAGGGCATCACATTCCGCCGGTTCGGTGACAAGGTTCATAACCAGAGATGTTACGAAATTGAATGCACCAGCGTAATCATAGCTGTCATGAGTGAACAAATCCGTCAGAACATGATGGGTGCGTTCGTTTGATAGCAATTCCAATAGCTCAGAATGCACCTTCTCGAGATAAGCTCGCCCCATCTGACGCTCAGAAACCGCAAGCGAGCGTTCAAGCTCTGCTCTGCCCTGATTATTTATTTCCGCCATGTGCTTGTGAAGCTGATTAGGCTCCGACGCGATCTGTTCTGGCTCGATCACAGAGTGAACCAGCAAGGCAGAGTCAAAGTATGGTCTTGCCTTGGCGCGCCGCACAGCGGCATTCATATACCAGGCCGCCACCTGTCGACGACGCTGGTTGTATCGAAGCTGGTAGATCGGATCGTCCAGCAGAATAACGCCAATGCCACGTTTTTTTGCATTGATCGTAGCATCCGTCTCAGCAGTTCCAGAGCCAGGCCAAGTGAAGGGCTCTGGGTCCTCTGGCCGACACTGCTGTATCAGTGTCTCCTCTGCCTGGTGCAATGATCGATGGAGGCAATTGCTGAGAGCAGTCATCTCCGGTCTTTCGTCTTCGGCGATCGGGTCTTCGGGATCCGGACTTTCCTGCCTCTGGTGAATGGACTTTGCTTTTTGCATAGCCCGATCCGGATAGGTTCCTTCTAGATCCAACAGATAGTCATCGGGGCGGTCAAACTGCCACTCCAATGCGGGCACCCGGGAGCGTTGCGGTGAAAGATACTCCGCAAGAAATGCAACAGTGTTACCGCTGGAAGTATTGGAATTATCTACACTTTCTTTCGTTTCTGATCCAAAACGCATATCGATGCTAACGCAACGATTTTCCCGGTCTGTAGCAGAGCGCTCCAAATGCATCACGCGCTCTCCCGGCCACTGCGATTCGCTGAAGGCCATCTCCAATGTCAGCCAATCACTGTTAATCCGGGCCGGTATCCAGATTTCACTCATTGCGGACCCAGTGACTTTCCGGTATCCAGGCTCTAGCTGACCACTGCGCGAACGATACTTGGTAAGTGCCACATCGTGATACGAAGTTTGCCCTTCTTCATCTATGCGGATTTCAATTTCACGCCATAGCTTTTCCTTGTAAAAGATATACAGGAACCCCGCACGAGCCAGAACCTGGCGGGCTGGCTTCTGCCCATGTAGCTCTATTCCAGACAACAGGGTGGCCGGCACGACCGGTAGTACGACGTGGCGTTGATGCTCAACCTCCCTTTCGGTGCTGGTCGCATCATCCAGAAAGGGCACCCGAATCGGGCCATCTTCAGACTTGATTTCTATCCAGACATTCCTGGAGGGCTGCCCCTTCCAGGGCCAGACATGCAAAATGGAATTTTCCAGAGGTTCTATTTCAACCTGTTTCTCCAGCCACTCTTGCTGCTCGTAGTTGGTTTCATCAAAGATTCGAAAAGCATGCCCATCCGGGTGCTCTTTGCCGATAACCTCGATAATCAGCGATTCGTCCTCGCAAGTCGGGCTACAACCAGCTGTAGACTGCTTTGCACTATTCTCAGACATCCCTGTCATTCCTTGCGTTCTAAACGTATCAATTCGGACTCAGGCCTCAGGCGTGTTCAATGCCTGCCACTGAGTTTCTGAAAGCGTTGGGACGGGCAACATAGTGAACAGATTTGGTCTGTCGGTGGTTTGCCAACGTTCCTGACCGCTTTCTCCGTACCAATAAATAACCCGTTCAATCACATCCGCCTGATCTTGAGTCCCCGGAGATAAGCGTTGCCATACCTCAGGGTCGTAAAGTCGCAGCAGGCCCTGTCTTTCCCCGTCAAAGCGCACTGTCAAGCGAGCCCTTAGCCAACTCGTCACGGACTCAAGGCTCTCAGAGGACTCCAGAATCAGCCCGATAAGCCGCCCCTCTTTCAAGCCTTTCAAAGCCCACTGATACTCCGGGCTCTGCTGTTTAGCCTCCAGAACAACGGGGCTTTCGGCCAGGTACTGTTGCCAGTCAGTCTCAGCAAACAGATAAAGCCACTTCGGAGCGTCTGTCTGTTCATACAAAGACCGCACAACTGATGGTTTCTGCTGCGCCTCCAGCACTATATAGCGCACCTTGTCAGTCGAAGGTTTTGCAAATACCACAATGGGCTCCTTCACGTATCACGCTGTCTGATTCTTACCGCAAGGACAGTTCCCAAGCGGACAAGTGCCATCGGGTTTCTGCTGGCACTGCTCAACAATAGCCGTTCGATTCATCCGAGCCTGTTTCAGTCGGTGGGCAACGATGGCTTTTGGCTGAGCACTCGCTCTCTGGCTAGCCTCCGCCAACGCCTCCGGCGCCACAGACCCGCCAGCAGCCGTCACCAACCCCGGCATCTCCGGCACCTGCACCTTCTGCCCACTGCCTTTACCTGCAGCCCCACCGGCATTCATCTTTATACTCGCGCCCCCCATGGCCACGCCACTGGGATCGATCTTTACGAAGCTGCCGCCGGCTTTCAGGGTGATTTCGGCGCCGGCCTCAATGACGGCTTTCTGGCCGGCTTTGATATGCAGTTCGGTGCCGGAATTGCTGAGCCAGGCGGTGCCGGCTTTCAGGTGCAGAGTACCGGTGACATTGAAGCTGTGGTCTTTGCCGGTTTGTTCGCGCTTTTCGCCGTCCACGGTGTGGTGGCTGTTGCCTTGGGTGTGGCTGAAGCGGTTGTTTTCCACCGTCAGATGGCTGTCGTTCTTGATAACTTCGGTGCGGTTGTTTTCCGTCAGCAGATCCAGGTCTTTCTGGGCGTGCACGTAGATCTGCTCTTCGCCCGCTTCGTCTTCAAAGCGCAGTTCGTTGCTGCCCTCGCCCTTGTGGGTTTTGGTCTTCAGGGTGGTCCGGGTTTTGTGTTCCGGCAGCGCGTACGGCGGTGTATTGGTGGCGTGATAGGTTCTTCCAGTGATGATGGGCTGGTCCGGGTCGCCATCCAGGAAGCTGACGATGACCTCGTGGCCGATTCTGGGCAAGGCCATGAAGCCGTATTGGCCACCAGCCCAGCCCTGGGCCACGCGCAGCCAGGCGCTGCTGTGCTCGCCGTTCTTCGAGTATCTATCCCACGGGAATCGCACTTTCACCCGGCCGTACTGGTCGCAGTGGATTTCTTCACCCTCGGGACCGGTGACGAGGGCCATCTGGGGGCCGTCCATCACGGGTTTGTGGTTGCACAGCGGGCGCCAGGTTTTGTCGGCCGGGATAGCGCTGAAGGTGTTGTGGTAGCTGGTGGGCTCGCTGCCCCCCTCTTCTTCCAGGGCCTGGGGCTGTTTGCCGGTATGGGTGATGGCGGTGAGCAGC